>CBDDSA010000154.1:0-9827 GCA_965233185.1 uncultured bacterium | reverse complement strand
TGCTGGGCGCGAGGCACATCTGCGCCGCCTACGGCCTGTCGGAAGCCTCGCCCAACGTGGTGATGAGCGACTGGCGCGACCCGCAGGAGCTGAGGGTGCAGGGACTCGCCAAGCCGCACGAGGGCGTCGAAGTGCGTATCGAGGACGGCGAGATCCAGGTGCGAGGGTGGAACGTCATGCAGGGCTACTGCAACAACCCGGAGGAGAACGCCAAGGCGTTTACCGCGGACGGCTGGCTGCGCACCGGCGACCTGGGGGAGCTCACCGCCGACGGGCGCCTGCGCATGATCGGGCGCCTGAAGGACGTGTTTCGCGTGGGCGGCGAGAACGTCGCCCCGGCCGAGGTGGAGGAGGTGCTGCTCGCGCACCCGGCGGTGGAAACCGCGCAGGTGGTCGGCGTGCCCGACAAGCGGCTGGGCGAAGTGCCTTGCGCTTATGTGACTTTGAAGTCTCATCATTCGGTCCTGGAAGGCGAATTGATCGAATGGTGCAAAGCGCGCTGCGCCAACTTCCGGGTGCCGCGCTATCTGCGGATCGTCGAGGACTTCGAAGCCATTGGCATGACGGCGAGCGGCAAGGTGCAGAAGGCCCGCTTGCGCGAGCACGCGCTGCGCGAATTCGACCTATGACGCTGCGCGGGGCGGACGTCCTTGCGCGCGCGCTCGCCACAGCCGGCACCCGCTACGTATTCACGCTGTCGGGCAACCACGTGATGCCGGTATTCGACGCGGCGCTGGACGCCAAGCTCCCGCTCATCCACGTGCGCCACGAGGCGGCCGCCGTACACATGGCCGATGCGTGGGGCAGGCTGACCGGCCAGCCGGGTATTGCGCTGGTCACCGGCGGGCCCGGCCACGCGAACGCGGTGGCGGCCCTGTATACCGCGCTCGCCGCCGAATCGCCGATGGTGCTGATCTCCGGCCACGCGCCGCTCGATGAGCTGGGCAAAGGCGCTTTTCAGGAAATGCGGCAGGCCGACATTGCCGCGCCGCTCGCCAAGGCCTCGTGGACCGCGCAGTCGGCCGATACGCTCGGAGGCGACGTCGTGAAAGCCTGGCGCACCGCGTGCAGCGGCCGGCCCGGCCCGGTGCACTTGAGCGTGCCGAACGACGTCCTCGATGCCGTATCGGATTGCGCTCTACCCAGGGAAATGGACTTCAAGGTCGACAAGCAGAGGACGCCGGTTCCGCAAGCGCTGCTAAAGGCGAAACGTCCCCTGATCATCGCCGGGCCGTCGGCGATGCGGGAGAAGCTCGACTGCGGCATTCCGGTGATCGGCATGGAAAGCCCGCGTGGCGTGAACGACCCGAGCCTCGGGCGCCTCGCCGGCGTGCTGAAGCAGGCCGACGTCGTCCTGCTCGCTGGCAAGCAGCGCGACTTCACGCTGCAGTTCGGCAAGGCGTTCGCCGAGGACTGCGTGGTTCTCGAGGCGGCGGGGTTGCCGAGTCTTTTCGATATCAAATCCACGTCGTGGTACGACGAGGTGCACGCAGCGCTGCGCTACCGGCCGCCGCAGTGGCAATCGATCCAGTCGACAAATCACCCGGTCGCGGTGTGCCGGGAGGTGCAGAAGCTGCTCGAGGCGCCGGACGCAGTGCTGGTGAGCGACGGCGGCGAGTTCGGGCAGTGGGCGCAGGCCTGCCTGTCCGCGCCGCGCCGGGTGATCAACGGGCCGGCCGGCTCCATTGGCTCGGCGCTGCCGTTCGCCGCGGCAGCGAAGCTCGCCTTTCCGCAGGCGCGCGTGGTGGCGATGCTGGGGGACGGCACCTTCGGCTTCCACCTGTCGGAGATCGACACCGCGGTGCGCTACGGCCTGGACTACCTCGCGGTAATCGGCAACGACGCCACATGGAACGCCGAATACCAGATCCAACTGCGCGCCTACGGCGCCGCACGCGCGCACGGCTGCGAGCTCCTGCCGACGCGCTACGGCGCCGCCGCCGCCGCCCTGGGCGCGCACGGCGAGGATGTTGTGTCTTTCGATGGATTGAGAAGCGCGCTCGATCGGGCGGCCGCCTCCGGAAAACCTGCCTGCATCAATGTGATGATCGAGCGCGTCGCCGCGCCCAAATACTAATCGGGGTCAGAGCCCGAATTCGAATTCGGGCTCTGACCCCGATTGGGGTTACTGGCGGATGCCAAGGGTGGTGACGAGGTTGCTGTAGAGCTCGTACTGCTCCTGCATGAACTTGTTGGATTCCGCCGGCGAGCGGATGGCGGCGATGCCGCCGATGCGCGCGTTGCCCTTCTGCCATTCCGGATCGGTTGCGAGCTTCGCGAATACCTCGGCCCACTTGTCGACCACTTCCCTGGGCATCCCGGGCGGCCCCATGAGCGCGGTCCAGCCCACGATCTTGTTCATGTCCGGAAAGCCGGTCTCGGCGGCGCTGGGTGCATCGGGCAGCTCGGCAAGCCGGGTGGGCGTGACGAATAGCGGCCGCAGGGTGCCGGCCTTGACCTGGCCGATGACCGTCGGCGCGTTGTTGCACGCGAACTGCACCTGGCCGCCGAGCACCGCGCTGGTGACCTCGCCGCCGCCCTTGTAGTGGATGCCCACGGCGTGGTCCTTGGTGAGCCCGGCGAGCGTCATGAAGTACTGCGCCGCCATGTTCTGGCTGGTGCCGGGCCCGGCGGTGGAGAAGTTCAGCTTGCCCGGATTGCGGCGGATCTCCTCGACCAGGTCGCGCGCGGTCCGAAACGGCGAGTCGCTCTTCACGAAGCACACGTAGGGATTGAGCTCGATCAGCGACAGCATGGTGAACTCGTTCCACTTGTACTGGAGCTTCGAGTCGAGGGCCGGCAGGATGGCGTGCGTGGCGATGCGCGCGACGAGCAGCGTGTAGCCGTCGGGGGCGGCGTTGCGCACCGCCATCGCGCCGATCGCGCCTGAGGCGCCGGTGCGATTGACCGGCACGATCGACTGGTTGTTCAGGTACTTCGACGCGTGCACGGCGACGTTGCGTCCGGAAAGATCCGAATCGCCGCCGGCGGCGAACGGGATGATCAAGGTGATCGGCTTGCTCGGGTAGCCCTGCGCCGAGGCGCCCGATGCGATCGCGAGCGCCACGATAGCCATCAGTTTTTTCACGGTATGCTCCTCCTCTGGAATGCACACTGTACCTGTCCGCGGGCCGGGTGTCTGGTACGGGCGCGAGCTTGCCGCCCGGCGCGACTGGATCCGCGAGTTCAGCGCCCGCGAGCTGGCGGAAATAAGCAGCGCGGTCGAAGCGGCGCGCGGCGTTTCGCCGGACCGGCTGTCCCCCGATACCTTCCGCCTGCCGCGCCTGGGCCCGGTCCTCAAGGAGATACTTGCCGATCTGCTCGAAGGCCGCGGCTTCGTCCTCCTGCGCGGCCTGCCGGTGGAGCGGATGACACGCGAGGAGCAGGCGATCGCCTACCTCGGCATGGGCTCCTGGCTGGGAGGCTTTCGCTCGCAGAACGCCAAGGGCCATCTTCTCGGCCACGTCAAGGACCTCGGCCTGGACATCCAGGATCCGCGGGTGCGCTACTACCAGACCAGCCGCAAGCTCGAGTACCACACCGACTCGGTGGACCTGGTCGGGCTGCTGTGCTTGCAGGCGGCGAAGGCGGGCGGCGAGAGCTACCTCGCGAGCTCGATGACCGTCTATAACGAGGTGCTGGCGCGCCGCCCGGACCTGGTGCCCGCGCTGTTCGAGCCTTTTCCGACCGACCGCCGCGGCGAGGTGCCCGAAGGCATGCAGCCGTGGTTCGACATCCCGATCTTCCACTGGCACGCCGGCAAGCTCTCGTGCATCTATGTCCGCCAGTACATCGAGTCGGCGCAGAAGCTGTTTGCGCAGGCGCGGCGCCTGACGCAGCAGCAGCGCGACGCGATGGACCTCATCGACGAGCTTTGCAACGACCCGGCGATCCATCTCTCCATGGACTTTCGCCCGGGCGACATCCAGCTCCTGCACAACCACCAGATCCTGCATTCGCGCGGCGACTTCGAGAACTGGCCCGAACCCGAGCGCCATCGTCACCTGCTGCGCCTATGGATGGCGCCGCGCGAAGCGCGGCCGCTGCCCGTGGTGTTCGCCCCGCGCTACGGCAGCGTTACGCCGGGTGCCCGGGGCGGCATTGTGGTGGCCGGCACCACGCTCAAGGTGCCGCTGGAAGCGGAGTGACGGTACGAGAGCCCACAGTGTTCGCGTCGCGATGTATCGGCTCGGTATGGAACAGGCGTTCATCCCGGATGCCCGGCAGACGTCGGCAACTGTCCAGGGGAAATCGGGGTCAGAGCCCGAATTCCTAATCGGGCTCTGACCCCGATTAGAGGTTGAAGATGCGCTGCGCGTTGAGCCCGCGTACCTTCTCTCGTACGTCGCCCGGCAGGGCATCCACGCGCGACAGGCAGCCGGCCATGTCGCCGATGGTGTGCGGATAGTCCGAGCCGTAGAGCACGTTGTCGGTGCCGCACACCGACACGCACATGTCGAGCACGTCCTGGCGGAACACCACGCTGTCCACGTAGATGCGCCGCATGTAGTTGCGCGGCGGCTCGGCGGTCTTCGCGCGCGCGGCGGGAATGTTGTCCCAGCAGATGTCCAGCCGGCCGACGAGGTAAGGCAGCGCGCCGCCGCCGTGCGAGGCGATCAGCTTGAGGCTCGGGTAGCGGTCGAAGAAGCCGTCGTAGATGCAGCGCGCCACGGCAAGCGAAGTGTCGAAAGTGAAGCCGATGGGCGCGGTGAGCTGGAACTCGTGCAGCCCGAGCTCCGCGGTGCCCGGCGGCGCGCTGGGGTGCACCAGCACCGGCAGCGCCCGCCTGTCGATCTCTTTCCAGATGGCGCTGAAAGAAGCATCCGTGAGCGCCTTGCCGCCGATGTTCGCCAGCACCATGACGCCGACCGCGCCGGCGTCGCAGGCCCGCTTCAGTTCCTCGAGGGCGAGCTTTTCATGCTGCCAGGGTAGCGAGGCGAACCAGCGGATCCGGTCGGGCCAGGCGCGCTGCGCTTTCGCCATGTCGTCGTTCATGACGCGCGCGGCCTTGAGGCTCACCTCCGGGCTGCCCCAGTAGCAATTCGGGCAGGAAAGCGAGGTGATCGCGATGTCCACGCGCGCCTTGTTCATGTTGGCGATGCGCGCTTCCCAGTCGAACATGTTCGGCACCGGCGTCATGAAAGGCGCGCCGTCCAGGTGGATGGCGCGCAGCCCGCCGGGCACCGCCTTCAGCGTGTAGCGCGGGCCGCCGTGCTGCTCGAGCAGCGACACCCACTCGTTGGTGAGCATGTGGGTGTGCACATCGATGGCCGGGCTGCGCGTCATTGCAGCTTGATCCCGCCCGCCTTGATCACCTCGGCCCATTTCTTGGTTTCCTCGCGGATCATGGCGGCGAACTCCTCGGGGGTGGTGGTGAGGGGCTCGGTGCCCGCGGCGAGCGCGCGCTCGCGGATCTCGGGCGCGGCCAGCGCCGCGCGGATCTCGGCGTTCAGCCGCTGGATGATGGGCCGGGGCGTTTCCTTGGGCGCCACCACGCCGAACCAGCCGATGGCCTCGTAGCCCGGCACGCCGGCCTCCTCGAAGGTGGGCACTTCGGGCGCGGCCGAGATGCGCTGCTTCGAGGTCACCGCGAGCGCGCGCAGCTTTCCGGCCTTTACGTTGGAGATCGCCGAGGGCACGTCCACCACGCCGAGCGGCACCTGCCCGCCCTGGACATCGGCCGACACCGGGCCGCTGCCCTTGTAGGGCACGGCCTGGATCTTCACGCCGGCCAGCATGTTCAGGAGCTCGCCCGAAAGATGCATGGTCGAGCCGTTGCCGCCGTGGCCGAAGGACATCGCCCCCGGCGCGCTTTTTGCCTTGGCGATGACTTCCTTCAGCGTTGCCGGCTGCGACGGATGCGCGACGAGGAAGAACGGGATCATCGCCAGCGTGGAGATCGGCGCCAGGTCGTTCTCCGGGTGGAACGGCATTTTCGGGTACAGGCTGATGTTCGACGACAGCGCGCCCGCGGCCGCGAGGCCGATGGTGTAGCCGTCCGGCGCGGCCTTGGCCACCGCGTCCACGCCGATCATGCCGCCGGCGCCGGGACGGTTCTCCACCACCACCGGCTGGCCCAGGCGCGCCGACATGTGCGGCGCGATGGCGCGCGAGATCAGGTCGGAGCTGCCCCCGGGCGGGAAGCTGACGATGAAGCGGATGGGCTTGTCGGGATAGGTCTGCGCGCTCGCGGCGCAGCAGAAGGCCAGGGCAAACAGCAGGGTCCAGCGTTTCATGGCTCCTCCTCTAGTTGCGCTGGATGCGGCGGGTGTCCACCAGCTTCTTCCAGCGCTCGATTTCGCTCTGCACCTGCTCGCGCATCTCGCCCGGGCTGACCGGCGCCGCGCCGCCGCCCAGGGCCGCGAGCCGCTTCTGCACTTCGGGCTCTGCGAGGACCTTTCTCAGGTGCTTGTTCAGGGAGTCGACGATCGCGGCCGGCGTGCCTGCCGGCGCGGCGATGCCCAGCCAGGACTGGAACACGAGCCCCGGCACGGTTTTCACCGCGGGCGGCACGTCGGGCAGGTAGTCCTTGGGCTCGGGCGAGGTGACGGCGAGGCCGCGCAGCTTGCCCGACTTGATGTGCGGCAGCACCAGCGTCATGGTTTCGATCATCACGTCCACGCGGCCGGCGAGCACCTCGGTGAGCGGCGAGGTGCCGCCCTTGAACGGGATGTGGTTCATCTCGATGCCGGCTTGCGAGCTCAGCCACTCGCCCAGCAGATGGTGGCTGGTGCCCACGCCGGCGGACGAGTAGGTCACTTTGCCCGGAGACGCCTTCGCCTTCTCAATCAGATCGGAAAGAGACTTGATCTGGGAGTCCGCCGAGGTCGCGATCGCGAACGGGTAAGTCGTAACCGTGGTGATCCATGCGAAATCCTGCACCGCGTCGAACGGCAGCTTCTGCATCATCGCAGCGGCAGTGGAATGGCCCGCCGTGGCGAGCAGCAGCGTGTGGCCGTCGGGGGCGGCCTTCGCCACCGTATCCGAGCCGATCACGCCGCCGGCGCCCGGCTTGTTCTCCACCACCACCGGCTGTCCCAGCAGCGGCGAGAGCTGCTGCGCCACCACCCGCGCCACCGTGTCGGAGCTGCCCCCCGGCGGAAATCCGACCACGATGCGCACCGGCCGGTCGGGATAGCCCTGCGCCAGCACCGCCGCCGAGAACAAAACCAGAAAAGGGGTCAGAACAATTTTCCTGAAATGCGCGCTCATGGATTTTCCGAATTAGAAGTAAATTGCTCTGACCCCGTTACGGGGTCAGTCGTCCGCGATGCTGTTTTCGAGGATGCCGACCTTGTCGATCTCGATCTCGACCTTGTCGCCGGGCTTCATCCACACCGGCGGGTTGCGGCGCGCGCCGACGCCGCCGGGGGTGCCGGTGACCAGCACGTCGCCCGGGACCAGCGTGGTCCAGGCCGAGACGTACTCGATGATTTTCGGGATCCTGAAGATCATCTGCTCGGTGGTGGCATGCTGCATGCGCTCGCCGTTGAGGCGGCACGACAGCGTGAGCTTGGTGCCCGGCGGGATATCGTCGGCGGTGACCATCCAGGGGCCGAAGCCGCCGGTCTTCGCGAAGTTCTTGCCCGCGGTCCACTGGATGGTATGGCGCTGCCAGTCGCGCACCGAGCCGTCGTTGTAGCAGCTGTAGCCGGCGATATGGCCCCAGGCATCCTGCTGCGAGATTCTGCGGCCCGGCTTGCCGATGATCACCGCGATCTCGGCCTCGAAATCGAGGTTCTTCGACTCGCGCGGCCGCAGGATCGGCTGCTTGTGCCCGACCTGCGACTCCGGCAGGCGCAGGAAAATCGCCGGCTGCTCGGTGTTGTCGCGCCCGGTCTCGACCACGTGGTCCTGGTAATTCAGCCCGACGCAGACGATGCGCTCGGGATTGGGAATCACCGGCAGCCAGGTGACGTCGCTGTCCTTGTAATCCGGCGCCTGCGAGAGATATTTCGCCGCCTCGGCGAAGCCGTTGCCGGCGATGAGCGACTTCAGGTCCGGGAACCGGTTGCCGACGAGCAGCTTCAGGTCGACGATGCCCTTGGGCGTGACGAGGCCGTAGCTCGCGCCCTGGGCGGTCTGGAAAGTGGCGAGTTTCATGGGTGCATTCTAATTAGCGTTGCAGGCGGGCGGCGATCTCGGTTCGCCATTCCTCGACCGGCCGGTAGCCGGGCAGCTTGCGGGCGGTGGACTCGGCCCACTGCCACAGCGCCTCGTCGGAGAGCGACATGTCCATGGGGATGCGCATCGGCTGGTCCACGTACCAGGGCGTGTCGACGAAAAGCTCGATGCGGTTGCCCTCCGGGTCCTTGAAGTACACCGACAGCGCATTGCCGTGCGACACGGGCGAGATCTCGCTCACCGCCTCGCCCTGGATCGCGCGGTGCAGCTCGCGCAGCCCGGGAAAATCCTCCACGCGGAACGAGATCTGATTGATGGGATTGAAGGGCAGGCTCTGCGGCCGCCCGCTCGCCAGCACGATCTGGTGGTGGTCGCGCGGATCGCGCGTCAGGAACACGAGCGCCACCTTGCCGTGCGGCGTATCGAGCTCGCCGCGATCGCTGATGGCAAAGCCCAGCACCCGCGAGTAGAAATCCGCCATGCGCTCGAGGTCGCGCACGAAGAAGCCGAAGTGGCTGAAGGAAAGCCGGGGGGCCATGAAGCAAGTTTAAAACTTTTCCGTCCAGGGACGCAGATCGATCTCGAAGCTCCAGGCCGAGCGATGCTGGTTATGAGTATCGAGGTAGGCCTTCGCAATGGCATCCGGATCCAGCATGCCGTCCGCGCCCCGTGCCGCTGCCCGCGTATCGGAACTCTTTTTCAGAATTCCCCCATCGATCACGAAGTGCGCGACATGGATGCCCTTCGGCCCGAGCTCGCGCGCCGCGCTCTGCGCGAGGCCGCGCAGCGCGAACTTGCCCATGGCGAAGGGCGCCGACTCGGCATAGCCCTTGACGCTCGCCGAGGCGCCCGTGAAAAACAGGCTGCCGCGTCCCCGCTCGAGCATGCGCCTCGCCGCTGCCTGCGCGACGAGGAACCCGCCGTACGCCGTCACTTCGAGGGTTCTGCGCACTTCTGCCGCATCCAGGGAAAGCAGAGCACCCCGGGCACGGTAGCTCGCGTTGTAGACCACGAGATCCGGCGGGTCGAGCGATTCGAACAGGCGCCGCACCTGCGCCGCGTCGGTCGCATCGCAGGCGTGCAGCGAGGCGCCCTCGAACGATTTCAGCTTTTCGATATTGCGCGCGGCGAGCGCTACCTGCATGCCGGCCGTGGCGCAGGCGCGTGCGAGCGAGCCGCTCAAGCCGCTGCCGGCGCCGACGATCAATGCGAGCTCAGCCATGTGGCGTGGGGTGTGGTAAAGATGCGGGGATGCATCACTTTACCTACAACGGGCTGCCGATGCGCGTCGTATTCGGCGCCGGCTCGGTGAGGGAGCTGGCCGCGGAGGTCGACCGCCTCGGGGCGAAGCGGGTATTGCTGCTGTGCACCGCGGGCCGCGCCGCCATGCTCGCCTCGGCGGCGCAGGGCCTGCCGGTCGCCGGCGTGTTCGACAAGGCGGTCATGCATACACCGTCGCACCTGGTGGAGGAAGCGCGCCGCCAGGCCATAGCCGTGAACGCCGACTGCTGCGTCACGCTGGGCGGGGGCTCGACCATCGGCTTTGGCAAGGCGATCGCACTCGCTTCCGGCCTGCCCATCATTGCGGTGCCGACCACCTACTCGGGCTCCGAGATGACCACCATCTGGGGCATCAGCGAAGGCGGCGCCAAGAAAACCGGCCGCGACCCCAAGGTGCTGCCGCGCAGCGTCATCTACGACCC
>CBDDSA010000153.1:0-19658 GCA_965233185.1 uncultured bacterium | reverse complement strand
GAACTGCCGCCAATCCGTTGCGCTGCAGTCGCGAACGACGACCACAACTGCCTTGCGATGCTGCAGCGCCGCCCCGGCGAGACCCTGCCCGAGCTCCTCGTACGCCTGGATGCCGCTATCGCCCTCGCCTGGAACGAAGAGTGCTTCATCGACGAGATCAACACGCCCTCGCCTCGGTCAAGACGGCCCTGACCTGACGCTTACCCAGAAGCGACACTGGTGCCAAGTCCTTCATTGCAGGGAACCCGGTCGGCGGGATGAGGACCTGATTAATGGTGAGTGACTGGGTCGTGATGGCGATGGTGTCTGTAGCCGTCGGGGGCGGCCTTAGTGACGTACTCGGTGCCGATATTGCCGCCGGCGCCTGCCCGGTTCTCGATCAGCAGCTGCGACGCTTGCACGGGCTTTCCCCTCGAAGCCAGTGCACGGTGTCGTGCCCTTCGGGACGGGTGGCGTCGTGCCTGAAGACGGCCGCAAAACGAGGTAGGAAGTCGCGACACGGCGGCCTAGCAATGATGCGGAGCCAACCTCGCATGCTGTTACATCGGGGCGCAGGCTGGTAGACAAATTACGTGCAATCGGACTTCATCAATAAACTTGACTTGCTTTCATTCTGAAAATAATCTTCGCCATCTGTGTACGAGACCGCTAGCGTTATGAAAATTGTGCTTAAGCAATTTGTTTCCCGAGCGCGAGGCCGTTCGGCGCCGCCGAATTAGGCATCAAGTCCTGTAAATCGTTGCGCCACACGCTAACCAAAAGAGACCTATCGAAATGGCAGAATCCACCACCACTAGAGCGGCCCACGGGACAGGCAATGCTATTGGGCTAATGCCAAGGATGCTGAACCACGCAGCTTACGTCACCCATGATGCCGCCGGTACGGTCGATTTCTACACGCGCATCATGGGCATGGAGCTCGCGAGCACGATTATCGATGATCGTATTCCATCAACCGGGGACGCCTTCCCTTACTTTCATCTATTTTTCAGGATGGGCGATGGATCGACCATTGCCTTCTTTGAGTCACCGGGCCTGCCGGCGGCCGCAAAATCCACTCATCCAGCGTACGATATATTTAACCACATCGCTCTCCAGGTTGATTCAGGGGAAGACATCGCGCGCTGGCACGAATGGCTTGTGCAGAACGGGCTGAAGGTCATCGGCCCGACTAATCATGAAGAACTGGTACTCAGCATCTATTTCCACGACAACAACGGCTATCGTCTGGAATTAACTACTCCGTTGGATGAGAACTGGAATCAGCACACCGACAAGGGGTACAGCGATCTAAAGCAATGGTTAGCCATAAAAGAGCGTGCAAGCCGGGACGGGCGCGACGTCCGCGAGGCTCTCGTCGAGTACATCCGCAAAGAAAAGCACCGCTGAAGAGATGTGATTAGCCGTTCCCCGCTCTGCGTGTCACAAAAGCTGAGCCGGACTCCGCGAGAGGTGTGCCTGTTTCAACCAGAGGACTCGCCGAACAGTCAGCCATAACAAGTTGCCCGCTGCTTGTTACCTAATGAAAGGCGGCGAGTCATGACAAACGTACCCAAGTTAGCGATCCAATGGCCGGCGTGGGCGGTGCCTCAATCGCCGGCAACTGGAGTCATCTTCATAGCGCTACGCTTGGAACTATTCTGGCTTGATGCCCAGATGGTGAACGACGGATCGCCACTGAGCATGTTCTGCAGCCAGCGCCGCCGTGAAATCGCCGGGCGATTCGCTTGGCTTAGCGATCGAACCGAACGTGCTGAAGCGCTCCGATACGTGCGGCTCTCTCAGAGCTTGCGCCAACGCTCGATGTAAGACTTCAATGGCGTTGGCTGGCGTTGCGGCAGGTGCCAAGACGCCGAACCAGACCTCGGCCCGGAATCCGGGCACGACATCTGCGATGGGCGGAACGCCCGGCACCAGGGAGCTCATAGAGTCGCTTCCCACACCTATCGCCTTCAGCTTTCCTGCCCTCATCAGGCTCGCAATGCTGTCGTGGATACTCGTAATCTGCATCTTTACGTGTCCGCTCACCAGTGCGGTGATCGCGGGAGCCCCGCCACTAAATGGCACATGTAGCATCTTCAAGCCTGCATCTCGCAAAAATACCTCTGCATAGATGTGACCTACTGTGCCGAATCCCGTACTTCCATACTCCAACGGGCGGCGCTTCGCATAGGCGATGAAGCCCTTCAGGTCGTTGACGGGAAGTGCTCCATTGACCAGCAACACCATCGGTGAGATGCCGACGACCGAGACCGCGGCGAACGACTTCAGCGGATCCCAGCCTGCATCACGCTTAATCACTGGGGTGATCGTCAGTGCCGGGTTGGCGAACAAAAGTGTATGGCCGTCGGCAGGTGAGTCAGCGACGTAGCGCGTTCCTATCATTTGGCCAGCCCCGGGTTTGTAATCTATGACCAATGGCTGGCCGAGAAGCTTGGCTAATGGTTCCTGTACGACTCGTGCCATAACATCGGTAGTCCCTCCAGGTGGGGCCGGAATGATAAGCCTGACTGGTTTGGAGGGAAAAGAATAAGCAAACGGGCACGCGAGGGAGCCGGACACGAGCACGGCGATTACTGCGATTAGTCTTGAAAACATGGTGTTTGCCGAAAGTGGACTGTCGAATTGAGCGGAGGAGTACATGTGGGTTTGGTTCGATTTTAATTAATGTAAAGAATTCTCAGACATGCAAGATCGCTTTGAAGACCGCGCACAACTGCTGCGTTGGCCGCACTATCGTGCCGGGAGAGCGCCAAGCAATGTGTTGGTCAGGTCGCACCAGCAGTACGCCACGGTCGTCGAGCGCGCGGGCGGAGATCCAATCTCCGTCCTCATCCGTATAGTCGCCCGCATTACCGATAACTGCCATGTCAAGGTCGATACCGAATGAACGCCGCGCCGCCTCAGCCGCTTCTTCCCAGCCAGGGTCGGCGGCTCCCAGTATCAAGAGCCAACGCCCAGGACGTACTAAGTCAAGGGTAGACATCCGCGTTTCGCCGCGACGAACCCACGCGTGGGGCAGGCGGTGCCCCGGGCGAGTAGTGGGCGTGTACCGCAGACCAGTGGGGTCTCGCTCAGGCGCGGCGCTGCCGTCCACAATGATCGCGCCGCGTTCGTAGTGGAAGCCGATTTCCAAGTCATTCGCTTGGAATTCCGTGCGGTTCATCTCCATGATGTCGTGGAAACGCCGCCGGCGCGCCGCGCCCTCTTCATCCTCGGCGAGTAGCGCCATGAAGTTTGCCCGACTCTGCTGAGGATTACCGGGGTCAAGGCCGATCGCGGGGCCAGTGAGCTGACTATTCGAGAAGGCGAACAGTGCCCACCGCACGTTCCGGTGCGCCACTGGGCGACGTTCAGCTTCGTAGGAATCCAAGAGAGCATCACCCGCGCCCTGCCGGGTTACCGCATGCAGCTTCCATGCTAAGTTGTGCGCATCCTGGATTCCGGCGTTGAGCCCGAGTCCTGTCGCTGGCGGATGCCTATGTGCGGCGTCACCAGCGAGAAAGACGCGGTCAAACCGGTAGCGGTTCGCGAGCAGCCCCTGGACGGTCCAAGGCGCTTTGCCAAGAATCTCTACCGGTAATCGGGGAAGGCCTAGCAGATTACGGATCCTCGTTACGAGGATCTCATCGTCTAACGACTCGGGATCTCCCGGGCGGACGGCCGAATGCAAAAGCCATTCTCGGCAGGTCCGGTCGTACGGAGGACCAATCTTTCCTAATGCTCCGCTGCCCCAGCTATTCGGGTCCGCCATAGGACTGATGAAAAAGATAGAAGACAGATGGTCATCGTCTATGTAACGAGACAGGTCCGCCCTGAAATAGACGGTGATCATCTGCCTTAGAGCCGCGGTTCCCTCCAACTGCGCTCCGACAATTGGTCCCACGGACCTTCCGCCGTCGGCCGAAACGGCATAACGCGCGCGAATGAGCATGGAGCGTCCGCTGGCACGATCTTTTGCGACGGCTCGCACTTCGTTCGGAGTTTGCTCTAAGGCGATCAGCTCGGTGTTGAAAAGCATGCGACCGACCGCCTTGGCGTCGGCCTGTTCCCGCAGAAATGGTTCGAAACGAACCTGGGGGTATATGAGCCAGTTAACGAATGGGCTGCCGGCGGCGAAGGTCGTGGCGAGACGCCCACCGCCGAACGCATCCATTTCGAATAACACCCGACCGCTGATGGTTTCATCGCCGCCAAAGTTCGTCATCCATCGCACCTTTGATGCATAGCCGCCCGGCATGGCACGTTTGCTCAACTGCGCCTCTAGTCCATGCTGGCGGAAGACCTCAAGTGTCCTGCGGTTGAGGCCGCGCGCCTTGGGCATGGGCGACGGCTTGACGTGGCGCTCTATCATCAGCGCCTCGACTCCGAGATCAGACAGCAGATTGAACAACGTGAGACCGCAACCGCCGCCGCCGACGATCAAGACGGGCACTTCCAACTCTGGATTTTCGCGCTTCATCGTCTGAGGGATGGAAAGGGATGATGCTATGATTTACTTTCATTCTGAAATAAATGTCAACATGAATGTTTACCGTGGCTCGGGCGGCCTTGCGAACCAGCGATCAGGGGCGGAACGAACCAAGGCAGAACTGTGCCCGTTGCTTATTCGAGAGGAGTGGAACTTCATGTCCGAAGAGTCGGGATACACCATTGCGACAAACGGGGAACGCGCGCTCGCCCTAGAGGATGGAGTATTCCAATTACGGGACTGGCTGCCTTACGAGTTCTCTTACATTGCGAATCGTGTCAGCGCCGTCCTAGCCAAGGTCTATACCGAGCGATTCAAGCTTTCCGTGACCGGATGGCGGATTGTCGGCGTGCTTGCCAATTTTGCGCCATTGTCGGCCACGGAGCTGGCGAACCGCACGGCGATGAATCAAGTGAGCATTACGCGCGCCATAGCAGCCTTAGTGAAGCTCCGTATGGTAAATCGGCACATCGACCGCAAAGATCGCAGAAAGGTGGTGCTGACCTTGACTGCCGAAGGTATGGCGGCATATCGGGAGGTCGTCCCCATCGCCATAGGGGTCGAAGCAGAGTTATTGCAGGATCTGAGTCCGCATCAGCGCGATGCTCTCAAGGAAATGATGAGAATTGTGTCTGATCGCGCATCGCAGGCATTATCGGATACACGTGACTGGCGCGACTTTCGCTGACGTGCAGCCGCTAACGTGGAACACGGGCCTCGCCATTAGGTTGTTTACCGTGCGAGGTCCTTTACCGTGCGCACATTTATCTAGAGGTGATCGTGTCTAGGCTTGAGAAAGCAATCGATGTCCACTTCCATCTTTATCCGGACTTCTACGACGCGGCCATCAGAAACCACGGCCCCCAACCTACTAGCGGCAGTTATCCCGT
Organism: uncultured bacterium; assembly: GCA_965233185.1. Taxonomy (GTDB): domain Bacteria; phylum Pseudomonadota; class Gammaproteobacteria; order Burkholderiales; family SG8-39; genus SCGC-AG-212-J23. Next base: position 14,297 of record CBDDSA010000153.1, on the reverse strand, counting down.
ATGGAACCCGGACATCGCCCTTGGCTTGATGGACGCAATGGGAGTGGACGTGGCGATCACATCCATCTCCACGCCGGGAGTACATTTTGGCAACGCAGCCGCGGCCATATCCCTCGCGAAACGCTGCAATGACTATGCGGCCGATATGAGCGCCCGGTGGCCTAAGCGCTTCGGCAGCTTTGCGGTGTTGCCGCTACCGGATATAGACAATTCGTTGAAGGAATTGGCCAGAGCGTACGATGAACTCAGAGTGGACGGGGTCGTCTTGCTTGCGAGCTACGACGGCCATTTCCTCGGCGAGGACGTTTTCGATCCACTCCTGGACGAACTTAATCGGCGAAGGGCCGTTGTGCTGGTACATCCGGGCAGACATCCCAGTACTGAGACACTCAACCTCCCTTGGCCGGGCTTCATGATGGAATATCTTTTCGATACTTCGCGCGCCGCGGTGAACCTTCTTTTCTCTGGCCGTACCGAGCGCTATTCCAACCTCAGAATGATTCTCGCGCACGCAGGCGGGGTAATTCCGTACATCGCGTGGCGCCTGTCCCATTCGCCCGCGATAAGCCAGCGACTCCCGCAACTGTCGCCATCGCAGGTCATGAGTGGATTGCGTTGGTTTTGGTACGACACGGCGCTTTCTCCGGGCGTGGAGACGTTCGGCTCGCTCCGCAACGTCGCCGATCCGGCAAGGATTCTTTTCGGCAGCGACGCGCCATTCGCCCCGCCGGCGGTCACTGGGGACGCCGTCACAGCGCTGGCAACGTCTACTTTCCTTAATACCGAAGAGCGTTCAGCCGTCGTACGAGGTAACGGTGCAGTGCTCTTTCCTCGATTTGGATGACTGCGCAACTGTGAGCATGAGAGCAGCGCGAAGCGCCCGATGCTCCCCGCGCTTCCGGTGGAATCGCTCTTCCACCCCTCCGTGTTGGATACCTGAACCGGGCGAGCTTCGCTGCTTCGGCTACTTCAGGCCCTCGGGTGCGAGAAAGCCGCGGCCCGAGGCGAGCGCGGCGGCGGTCTTCATGGCGGCAAGCATGCTACGGTGCTGCGCGATGCCCTTGCCCGCGATGTCGAACGCCGAGCCGTGCGGCACGTTGAGCAGGACGTACGGCAGGCCCATGTAGATGGTGCATGCGCCCTCGAAGGCGGCGGTCTTCACCGCGATCTGCCCCTGGTCGTGGTACATGGTGATCACGGCGTCGTAGCGCCCTTCGAGATTCATGCGGAACACCGAGTCGGGCGAGACCGGCCCGGTTGCATCGATGCCGAGCGCGCGCGCCTCGCGCACCGCGGGCGCAACCTGCTCCCGATCCTCCTCGAACATGGCGTGCGGGTTGAGGCCCGCCACGGCGATGCGCGGTTTCGGTAGACCCCAGCGCCGCAGCTTGTCATCGAGCAGCCGGATCACCTTGAGCACTGCCTGCGGCGTCACGGTCGCCGGCACATCGCGCAGGCGGATGTGCTCGGTGATGGGCACGACGCGCAACGCCCCGCTGATGCGGAACATGTAGGTCCCGGCAGGCTGGAGCTCGTCAATATCCTTTACTTCGCCGGTCAGCTTGAGCGAGTCGCTGTCTACGGGGCCCATGACCATGCCGTCGATGTCGCCGCGCTCGCCCAGCGATGAGCCGACGCGAATCCAGTGAACCGCAGCCCGTCCTGCAGCCGCCGAAGGCTTGCCGGGTACGAACGCAGGCGAATCGACGCCGCCCGGATCTAGCACGCCAACCGTGCCCGGCTCGAGCTGCGCTTTCGCAAGCGAGCTCATTGCGCGCAACGGCCGCCGGATGCCGCTTGCGGCCATCGCCTGCTTGATGGTTTCCGTGTCGCCGACAAGGAGCGGCCGGCAGATGCCATCGAGCTCGCCGCTCGCGACCGCCTTTGCGCATACTTCGGGACCAATGCCGGCCGGGTCGCCGATCGCCGCGGCGATGATCGGCAGCGCGCTCAAGCGAGGAAATCCTCTACCAGGCGCGCGAAACGGTCTTTTTTCTCGATCTGCGTCCAGTGGCCGCACTGGCCGAAGACATGCAGCTCCGATTTGGGAATCAGCGCGTGCAGCCGCAGGCTGCTCTCCAGCGGCACGATGCGGTCATCCCTGCCATGGATCATCAGCACCTCCTGCTCGATTGCGCGCAGCCGCTCTTCCGGCGCAGCGAGTGCCTGGATGTGGCGCTCGCGCGGCGCCGCGAACATGGCGCTGTAGCTCTCATGGAAGCCGGGGCGAATGCTCGCTTCATAGCGCGAGCGCACGAGCTCCTCGGTAATGAAGGACGTGTCGTAGGCGAAGCTGTGAACGAGCTTGCGCATGTTGTCGAGCGACGGCTCATAACCCCACACCGCGTCCAGGCCCGGCGTAAGCTGAAACACCGTTCCGGCCGAGCCCATGAGGACGAAGCGCCCGACGCGCTGTGGATGGCGCGTTGCAAGCGCGAGGGTCAGCGCGCCGCCGAAGGAATTGCCGACGAAGCTTGCCTTCTCGATGCGCAGGGCGTCCATCAGGCCGAGAAGGTGGCTCACCCAGAAGTCGAGCGTGTAGCGCGTGTCCGCCCGTCGCTCCGTGTACCCGAAGCCCGCGATGTCGGGGGCGATGACGCGAAAGCGCCTGGCAAGCACCGGCAGCGTGAGACGCCAGTTCGCGTAGGCGGTGACGCCGGGGCCGGAACCATGCACGAGGATGAGCGGCGGCCCCTCGCCCGCTTCGAGATAGTTGGTCTTCAGGCCGGCGGCGAGCACCGACTTGCCAATTTCGGGGTCAGGCTTCTGCAAGAGCGATTCTCCCCTTGGACGCAAAGCGCGGATCGGGCGGGGTGCCGCCCCAGAAATCGAACGATTCCAGGCTCGGCGGCAGCAGGCGCGGCTCCCGGGCATTCGCCTCCGAGAACTCCTCCATGCCGTAGCTGAACTCGAGCGTCATGCCGTCGGGCTCAAGGAAGTAGAGGAAGACGCTGCCCGAAGGAGGATGGCGTCCCGGGCCGTACACGATGGGCACATTGTTCTTCCTCAGCCGATACAGCGCCCGGCCGATGTCGTCCATGTCGGTGACCATGAAATTCACATGGTGCAGGCGGTTCTCCGGCGCCGAAGCGATGCCAAGGCTGTGGTGAAAGGGGTTCGGAAAGCAGCGCATGAACGTCACCCAGCCGTCGACCTCGTCGGAGACGCGGAAGTTGAGCCGCTCGCGCAGGAAGGCCACGGTGTTCCGGTACTGCGTGGAGCCCACCACCACGTGACCGAGGCGGGCGATCTTCGTCAGCGAATGGCGGAACGGCTGCGGCGGGCGCATGAGTCCGGCGCAGTATTCGATGGTGAGCCCGCTCGTCGGCTCGGTGAAGCGCAGCGCGCGCTGCAGGCCGAGCCGCTCGAGCTCCGGCCCCGATACCGCGCGGGGCGCGATGCCGAGCTCGCGCAAGTGCGCCTCTGCCGCCTCCAGATCCCGTTCCGACTCCATCTCGAAGGCGACGCGCCGCAGCCCCGGCTCAGCCGCACGGTAGAGCGCGATGCTGTGATGATGGTCGTCGCAGCGGAGCAATTGCAGGTCCTCGTCCCGGGTCGCAACCCGTTCCAAACCGACGATGTCGCGCATGAAAGCGGCGGATCGTTCCGGATCCGTGACGTTGAGCGCGACGTAGGCCAGCTTTCTATAGCGAAAAGTCATAGGATGAACGTGAGATTGCCCATGGCACTGTCGTTGTTGATGAGCCACACCTTCTTCTCCTTCATGCGCAGCCCGCCTTCCTCGCGCAGCAGAACGTGGCGGGCCCGGCCGAGCCATAGGCTCTGGCGCCCGTGCCGCTCTTCGCCGAGCACGAACCGCGAGGTGACCGCGCCGCCCGCCCGCGCCTCGTAATCGTCTAACACGATGTTCGCAACCACCCGCGACAGTCGGGAGCGAGGCCGCTGGGAATGGGCAAAGCGCGTCCCCAGCCGGTACAGCCGCTCCTCCAGCGCCGCCCGATCGTCGTAGATGATGGAGATGTGGCGGCTCGGATCCGGATCGTCCTGGTTGCATGGTACCCAGTAGCGCAGCTCGCGGGTCCACAGCGCGAGCCACTCGTCGTAGCGGTGGCTGTCCGCGAGGTCCGCTTCGCGCAAGAGGAAGAGCTCGACCTCGCGGTAGCTCGCCCATTCGGCGAGGGCGCCGGGCGCGTGCGCCGCGTTCATGCCGGCGCGCCCGTCATCAGCTCGCGCCAGCGCCTGAGCTGCCCGCGCTGCGTCACCTCGTCGGTGATGCGGCCGACGATGGACCCGTCGGCGTCGACTGTCTCCCGCTCCATGCCGCGCGAGAGCTCCACCCATGGCTCGACGCCGGCCATGAGGCCGCGCTGCACGCGCTCGAAAATCTCCGCGTCGTCCGGGGAGCCGGCGCCGGCCGGCCCGTAGAACGACTCGTGCGCGCGCAGGCGCGCGGCGTTCATTTCCTCCGTCACGCCGCCCAGGCGCACCGCGAGCATCATCACCTCGGTCTCGTCGACCGCCACGGGGTTCACGATGCGCACCTGGTTGCCGATGAGCTGAAGGTTCGGAAACACGCCGACGTGCGGGTCGCCGCTCGCCGAGATGAGAAGGCGCGCGCGCTCTTCCCCGTAGGCGCGGTGCATCGCCGCGATGTAGGCGTCGCCGCCCGGGATCTTCCTCAGGAAGGCGCAATGCGCTTCATAGTGCGCGAGGCGCTGCGCGCGGAAGTCGAGCATGACGTGCCCGTTGCCGAGGTCGCGCGTGGCCGAGCGCGCCTCGTCGACGAACGGGTCCTCCCGGTGGGTCGCGCCGATGCCGGATTCTGCATTGCGCTTCCATGCCGCGACGACCGAGGCGTGCACGTAGTTCGGGTGATAGCCGTCCATGCCGACGAGCTTCCAGTTGCCGCGGTAAACCGTCTTGTGCATGCCGGCGTCCACCAGGATCTCGCCCGCCGGCGAGGCGTCGATCAGCAGATCGATGACGGCCTTCGCGCGGCCGAGGTGCTCGTCGAGCGACGGTCCATCGGCGGCGAGACTTGCGAAGACAAGGCCGCGATACTCGCTCACGCGCGGCGCGGCGGTGAGGCCCATCTCCTCGCGGCGAAAAGCCGCGCCGTAGCCGGCGGGAGCGCTCACGACGGCGAGCTTGCCGGTGTTGTCGTAGGTCCATCCGTGGTACCAGCAGCGGAAGATCTTCGTGTTGCCGGCTTCGGTCTCGCACACCTGCGAGCCGCGATGGCGGCAGCGATTCATGAGCACCCGGATCGCGCCATCGTCTCCCCGCACCATCAGGACCGGCGCGCGCCCCATCTTGCGCATGCGGTAATCGCCTTTCGCGGGCACCTCGCTCGCGTGGCCGATGAAAAGCCAGCTGTGGCCGAAAATGCGCTGCAGCTCGAGCTCGAAGATGCCCGGATCGGTGTAAATGCCCGAGTGCGCGCGACCGTCCTGCACCAGCGCTTCGATGGCCGGAAGGCTGTGCCGTGCGCTCCACTCCACTATTCGCGTATTCATTGCGACTCCACTTTTGCGGCCGATGTCTTTACCGCGCGATAGCGGTGCATTCCCCGCGCATCCTTGGGGGCTCCTCGGGCTGACGCCGACGGGCTCTAGGCCGATGGACACTGCTTGTGAAGCGTCCGCGGATCGTAGTTGCCTTGGCAACTGACGTCAATCCTATTGTCGCGCGCTTCCCCTTTGGAGAAGCGAGCCGGTGCCGCCAGCCGAGCGCTGCCGGCTGACCGAGAATCGCACCCCGGGCCGGGTTTGTTGCACTCCTCATAAGTCCACCGTGGGGCGCGGGAATCAGCGCTTTGGCTAGGTGGCACCGGCTGCCAGACGCGCTCCAGCAGTCGGCCTGCACCGCTCGACCGATCTTTGCCGGCGAATGGAACAGCCGGGCGCCCTTCGCCCATAAAGTGCAGGCGGCGAACGTGCGGCTCGTTGCCGATTCCTCGGACGCCGAGCCGGGCATAATGAGCATCGCGCCGCTCTGACGAGCCAGCGGCACTTTTTCGGGAGCTGCAGATGAGAGCGAAAGACAACGAGTTGCTCACGCGCGTCGGGCCGGGCACGACGATGGGCAAGCTGCTGCGCAGCTACTGGATCCCGGTCGTGCTGTCCTCTGAACTGGAGGCCGGCTTCCGGGCGAAACGGGTAGCGCTGCTCGGCGAGCGGCTCGTCATCTATCGCACGAGCACGGGAAGCGCAGCCATCGCCGGCGAGTACTGCCCGCACCGCCTTGCATCGCTCTACTTCGGTCGGGTAGAGGCCGACGGCATCCGGTGCGTTTACCATGGCTGGAAATTCGGCACCGATGGGCGCTGCCTGGAGATGCCGAGCCAGTCGAAGCCCTTCTGCGAGAGCATTCGGCACGTCGCCTATCCCTGCGCCGAGCGCGGCGGTGTGGTGTGGACGTACATGGGAGACGGTGCGCCGCCGCCACTACCGGAGCTCGAGTGGACCCTGCTGCCTGCGCCGAACGTCTTCATTTCCAAGCGTGTGCAGGAGTGCAACTGGTTCCAGGCGCTCGAAGGCGGCATCGACTCGAGCCACATCGGTTTCCTCCACGCGCCCCTGCATCCGGACGACGCCGAAACGGCGCGCGAACTGGATCGCGCGAGCTTCGGCGTGGGCGCGGCGGTGCAGACCGGCGACAAGGCGCCGCACTTCGACGTGGTGGACACCGACTACGGTACGCTGATCGGCGCGCGGCGCACCTGGCCGGACGGCAGGCATTACTGGCGCGTGAGCCAGTTCCTGATGCCCTTCTACACCATGCCGCCCACCGACATGGAGGCGAAGATCGTCCAGTCGCACATCTGGGTGCCGATGGACGACGAGAACGTCGTGAACTGGATGGTCACGTGGCATCCCGAGCGCCCGCTCACCCGGGAGGAACTGGTCCCGCACGTCGAGGGCAAGGGCTCGCATGTCGTGGACTACGCGCCGCCGACGTCCGAGCCCTACGGCGACATCCGTGCCAAGGACAACCGCTCCAACGACTACGGCATGGACTGGGCGCTGCACCGCTCGAAGATGTTCTGCGGCATCCCGGGCTTCGGGGTGCAGGACCAGGCGATCCAGGAGAACCAGGGCCGGGGACGCATCGTCGACCGAACCCAGGAGCACCTGGGGCCGAGCGACGCGGGCATCCTGCGGGTGCGCAAGCGCCTGCTCGAATCGGCGCGCCGGCTCGAGGAGGGCAGGTCGGCGCCGCGGGAAGACCCGAAATCATTTTGCGTGCGCTCCGCCGCCGTGGTGCTCGCTCCCGGCGAGGACTGGGTGAAAGGCGCGGCGCCGCGCATTGTCGTGAAGCCGGGCCAGCAGCTCGTCCGGGCGTAGGCCATGGCAGGACGCATGCAGGGCCGGGTCGCCCTCGTGACGGGCGGCGGCGGCGGCATCGGCGAAGCGACCGCGCGCCTCTTCATCGAGGAAGGCGGCTTGGTCGCGCTCCTGGACACGAGCCGCGAGGCGCTCGAGGCCACGGTCAACATACTGGGCGGAAAAGCGACGCCCATCGTCGCCGATGTATCGCGGGAAGCCGGGGCGAAGCGCGCCGTCGACGAGGCGCTCGCGCGCTTCGGCAGGCTCGACGCGCTGATTAACGTCGCCGGCGTGCGCGTGTACCGCGCGCTCGCCGAGGCGAGCGCGGACGAGTGGAACCTCATTCTCGGCGTCAACGTGCTCGGCACTGCCTACTGCTGCAAGGCGGCGCTGCCGGCGCTGCGCAAAGCTGGTGACGCCACGATCGTCAACGTATCCTCGGTCTACGGCGTCATGGGCCGCAAAGGGATGGGCCAGTACGACACGACCAAGGCTGCGGTGCTTGGGATGACGCGCGCGCTCGCGGTCGAGGAAGCGCAGCACGGCGTGCGCGTCAACGCGGTGCTTCCCGGCGCCACCATCACACCGTTCCACATCAAGCGAGCCGCCGCGCAGGGGCAAAGCGAAGCGGAGCTTCGCAAGCGCACCGCGAACGAGAACCTGCTCGGGCGCTGGGCGGAGCCTCGCGAGGTCGGCTACGCCATCCTCTTCCTTTCCTGCGCCGAGTCCTCGTACATCACGGGGACAGAGCTTCTCGTGGACGCAGGCCGATCGATCTTGTAGGAACTCCAGAGGCAGCACCGCTACGGACATCCCCGCGATGCCGGTCTCGCAACCCGGGAACAGACGAGGAGCGACGCCGCTGCCTCGTGGCAACCGCCTGGCGCCGCGCTGCGTCAGGTTCCGCCTCGCGCACAAGGAAAGACCCGACCGGCCGTAGGTCGCCCGTTCGGCAGCGCCCCGGAGCAGGGAACGCGGATCTCCCCTTAGTTGCGGCGCGCCGAGAATCGCTATCTAACACGGTATGCCACGCCTACCTCGGCTCCTCTAAGAGGATGCGCTGTGCCCTCGATCATTGACATCAGTATCTCGCCGAGCGTTTCCGCAAGGCGCACATGCTCCGCGTCAGGCAGCGCGGCGCCGAGCCGCAACTCGATTCCGAGCGCGCGGGCGACCTGCCGTGCCGGCTCCACGGCGCGCGTCACGTTGCCGCCTTGGTCGCGTACGACGAGGCGGCCTCCGGCGGCGACCGCCCAGGTGCCGACGATTTGGCCGTTGTCGACGAGGGCGAATTTGGTGGTGCCTCCTCCGACGTCGACATTGAGGATAATGCGATGGGTGTGGCGCGAGATGGCCACCGCGCCCCCGCCGTGCGCGGCGAGCACGCATTCCATGTGATGGCCGGCCGAGGCACAGACGAATTTTCCCGCCTTCGAGGCGAAAAGGCGCGCGACCGCCTCCGCGTTCCTGCGCTTGATCGCCTCGCCGGTGAGGATGACCGCTCCGCCGGTGATCCATGCGGACGCGAGCTCACCGACGTCTCAACGCATGAAAAGCTCGGCGACACTCTTGCGCAGCCATTGGCCCGCAGGATCGAAGTGATAGCGCTCGTGCCAGTACTGATTGATGTCGAAATCGGGCAAGTCGAACGGCAGCGGGAACAGCTTTACCTTTAGAAACTGGAACGACCGGGCGAGATTCCAGGGCAGCACCACTGCCAGGTCGGTGCGTGCGACGATCGTCGGCACAGTTACGAAATGCGACACGCGCAGGGACACCCGGGCACCAACTTGCTTTGCCTGCAGGACGCGCTCGATCACTTCGCCATGGCCGGTACCCTCGGAGCTGACCACTGCATGCGAGGCGCGCCGGTATTTTTCCAGCGTAAGCGGCGCGCTGATGTGCGGATGCCGGTTGCGTGCCATGCAGACGTAATGGTCCTTGAATAAGAGTTGCTGGCAAAATCCAGCTCCCAGCTGCGGAATGAATCCCATCGCGATATCGACCTGACCGTCGGCCATCGCTTCGCGCAGGTCCTTCACAGGGATTTGGGAAGTCTGCAGCGATGCCCGCGGCGCAACAGTCCCGAAGTACCGGCCGAGCGACGGAAGGAAGACCTGCTCCCCGATATCCGTCATCGCGATGCGGAAGGTCCGCGTCGAGATCGACGGCGCAAATTGCGACTTGTCGAGCGCGCGGCGCAGCTCGCCGAGCGCATGCGCGACCGGGCTCGCCAGTTGGTCCGCAAACGGCGTCGGCTCCAGACCTCGTCGAAGGCGAACGAATACCGGGTCCTTCAACGCATCGCGCAGCCGACGCAGCGCATGGCTCATGGCTGGCTGGCTCAGTGCAAGCGCCCCCCCAGCCGCCGTAAGGTTGCGCGTCCGATAGACGGTGTCGAAGACCACCAAAAGGTTCAGGTCAAGGCGGCGGATGTCCATAGCCGGTCTTTGATATGCACAATCTGAATGGAGGCTATTCTAAGATTTCACTACAGATATGTCACGCCGTGCCGTACTGTCCGATCCCAGAGGAGGAGGCTCAATGAAGATCACATCGCTCGCTCTAGCGGCGGCGGTTGCCGCTGCCGTTGTTTTGCCTTGGCCCGCGGACGCGGACCAAGGCCGCGCGAAGGAAAAAGGCAAACCCCGGCAGCCGCTCGCATGCATTGACCTTCCGGCGCTGTATCACGCGCCGGAGGTGGTGATCACCTCGGCCACGCCGGTGCCGCAAGTAACCAGCGGCCCCAACGCCGCGCCCGAGCATTGCGACGTGCGAGGCACGATCCGCGGCAACATCAAGTTCGCGGTATTCCTGCCGACCGCTTGGAACCAGCGGTTCCAGATGGTGGGCAACGGCGGCAAGGCGGGCTTGATAAGCATCGAAGCCATGCGCACCGCGCTCAGACTGGGTTATGCCTCGTCGTCGACCGACACCGGCCACGACAACTCTATCCCAGAGGAAGGTGGCGCCCGCTTCGGCAACGACGCACTCTTCGGCAAGGAGCGCGAGATCGACTTCGGCTGGCGCGCAGTGCACCTCACCGCCGTCACGGCGAAGGACATCGTCGCCCGGCACTACGCCCAGCCCCCGGTCTACTCGTACTGGAACGGCTGCTCGACCGGCGGGCGCCAGGGTCTGATGGAAGCGCAGCGCTTTCCCGAGGACTTCGACGGCTACCTCGTCGGCGCGCCGGTGATGGAGTACACCCAGGTGCAGATGACTGCGCCGGCCCGGATCAAACCGCTCTACTCGCGGATACCGCCGCAAAGTCCCGCCGACGGCCCACTACTCTCGCGGGCCAAGCGGGATATGCTCGGCGCGGCTATCTACGCGCGTTGCGACGCGCAGGACGGCCTGGTAGATGGGCAGCTTCGCAATCCGTTGAAGTGCGACTTCGACCCAGCGCGGGACATTCCCGCCTGCTCCACCATTTCCGGCCCCGACTGCCTTACGGCGGGCGAGCTCTTGGCGGTGCAGGAGATCTATGCCGGGCGCGAGCCGCACGTCATCGGCATCCCATACGGCTCCGAGAATATTCCCGGCGGCTGGAGTTCCTGGATCGTGCCGAACTCTTCTACGGGAACACCCACGCTGCATAGCATTATCGTCGATGCCTTCGAGTGGCTGATGTTCAACCCAGACCGGCCTGGCTTCGACTATCTCACCCAGTGGGACTGGAGCCGCGACCCGTACCTCATGGAAGAGGCGAAGCAAATCTACAACGCCACCGACCCGAATCTGCTCGACGTCCTGCACAAAAACAAAAAGATACTGATGTACCACGGGTGGAACGACCCGGCGCCCAACCCGGTGCGGAGCATTCGCTACAGGCAGGAAGTGATCGACTTCATGAATGAACGGCTAGGTCATGCAAAGGGCCTTCCTGAGTCGCTCGGCGAACGCTTTACCAACCGCTTTCTCAAGCTCTACCTGGTGCCAGGTATGGCGCATTGCGGCGGCGGCGTGGGGCATGACACGGTGGACTGGCTCTCGCCCCTCGTAGCTTGGGTCGAGCGCGGCAACGAGCCGACGTCGATCGTCGGCACCAAGGCCTCGACCGAAAGCACACGACCGCACTGCCCCTACCCGCAGGAGGCGGTTTACGACGGCGTAGGCGACCCGAACATTGCCGCCAGCTTCTCGTGCGAAACCATCGACTGACAGCTGATGAGTGGACGCGGCGGCAAAAGAGCTCGCAAGCGTTGGCGTTGCGCGCGCATCCTCCGCCTGCGCACAAAGGGCGAGCAACAGCGCGGTAGCCGAGCACCTGCGCGTGACCAGGCCGACGGTGAGGAAGTGGCGCAGCCGAGAATCTCACCGTGGCCTTCCGCCCAGCCGACGCCTCGCCGGCCTGGGATGCCGACAAGGTGTTCGAGCTCTCCCCCCGCCTCGCCGAGCGCCGCAGAAACATTGTCAACGTCGGTTTAAATTTGACCCAGTTTCCCGTCGAATCGTCGGAGTAAATTTGACCCACCCGGGACCTTTTTAGGTTTTTAGGCCGCGGCGGCGCTTTAGCCGCCGCGGCCTACTCCCGGATCAGCTTTCGGTTTCTGTTTTTTTGATTACCCCCGCTTTTCGTTTGTCTTTCAGACGGTAGCTGTCGCCCTGGATTTGCACGATGTGGGCGTGGTGCAGAAGCCGATCGAGCATGGCCGCCGTGAGGGTTGCATCTTCGGCGAAGGCGCTCGCCCATTGCGCGAAGGGCAGGTTCGACGTGAGCACGATCGAACCGCGCTCGTAGCGCTTGGCAATCACCTGGAAGAAGAGGTTCGCCTCCTCCCGTCCGAAGGGCAAATAGCCGATTTCGTCGATGATGAGCAACTTCGGCCCCATGACAGCATGGTTGAGTTAGTTTGCGAAGCGGTTTTGCCGGTGAGCTGACTGGAGCTGCAACATCAGGTCGGCCGCGGTAATGAACCGGGTCTTGATCGACGCGGCGGTGGCTCTCAGGCCCAAGGCGATCGCCAGATGCGTCTTGCCCACGCCGGAGGCGCCGAGCATCACCACGTTCTCGCTGCGCTCGATGAAGGCGAGCGTGGCGAGCTCCTGGATGAGGGCCCTGGGAGCGCCCACGGCGAAGCCAAAGTCGAAGGCTTCGAGCGTCTTCACCGCTGGGAAGCCGGCGAGCTTGGCGAGCATCAGGCGTGTGCGCTCGGCGCGGAAGTCTGACTCCGCCTTGAGCACCTTTTCCAGGAAGTCGGTGAAGCTCGCCTCGTCGCGTACCGCGTCCTGGGCCGCGGCGGCGTACTCGGCGAGCACCCGCTCGAGCTTGAGCTGCTTGCAGAACTGCCCGATGCGTTCGGTCTGCAGGTTCATCGCGCCACCTCCGCGAGCAGCTCGCCATAGACCGACAGCGGGTGCTGGAGGCTTTCCACCGGCAGCGGTGTTCGCAGCCGCACCCTGGCCGTCGCCTCGATCGGCGCCATTGCCGGCTCGAAGGGCAGCATCGCTTCCTGGTCGGCGAGCCTGTCCACCGGGCGCTGGCCGGTGCCTTTGTGATCGCGCACGTTGGCAACGTCGCGCAGCCACTTCAGCACCTCGACGTTCGCCGTCTGCACATCGAGCGCCACGTCGGTATAGAAGCTTCCTCGCAGATAGCGGTTGAAGCGTTCGACCTTGCCCTTGGTCTTCGCCCGGTAGGGCCGGCAAAGCCGCACGGCAAACCCCAGGTCGCGCGAGAGCGAAAGCAATCCGGGATGCAGCCGGTGCTGCCCACGACCGTAGGCGTTTCGCTCAAGGACCACCGTCTTCATGTTGTCGAAGAGCACTTCCTTGGGCACGCCCCCGAAGTAGCCGAAGGCCGCCTCCAGACACGCCTTCAGCGTGGGCCAGGTCTCGTCTTGCACGAACCGCACAAAGCTCATGCGGCTGTACCCCAGCGTCGCTACGAATGCCGAGAGCCGCTCCCCGCAGCGCCTGAACACCACGAAATCGACTTGCATCTGCTCCCCCGCAGCGGTCTCGAAGCGAACCAGCGGGTCCTCCTTCTTCGCCGGCCAGAGCGAAGCCGCATACACCTTGAGCTGCGTCAGGCTACCCGCGTAGCCCCGCTCGCGGATCTCGCGCAGCAGCACCCGGCGCCGGAATGCGCACCGAACCCGCCGCCTGCGCTCGTGCGCAGATGTAGGCCTTGTACGCATCCAGCTTCGTCGGCCGCGGCCGCCTCGGCCCGTAGCTTCGCGGCGCCTTGCCGCGCAGCACCCCCCGCACCGTATTTCGAGCCACACCCAATTGCCGCGCAATCGCCCGGATCTTCAGCCCTTGCCGGTCCAGTATTCGTATTTCCACTTGGTTCTCCTGAGTAAGCATGGCGGCCCAAAAACCCGCCGTCTTTAACACCCAGGTGGGTCAATTTTCAACCGACCAAGTGGGTCAGTTTTAATCCGTCGTTAACACCCAGGCCGCCGTGCCCCCGGCGCCCAAACCTGAGATCCAGGAGAAGTCCCAGCCCGTGCGCCGGCCGCTACCCAGCCACCTGCCGCGCGAGGAGCGCGTGCACGCGCCCGCCTGCGGCTGCCCGAGTTGCGGTCAGGCGATGCGCCAGATCGGCGAGGATGTCTCGGAAGTCCTCGAGTACGTGCCGGCGTGCTTCCGGGTGATCCGGCACGTTCGCCCGAAGATGGCCTGCCCGAAGTGCGAGCAAATCGTGCAGGTGCAAGCCCCGATCGGCGCGGGGAACGACCTCGCACCCATCTGGCGAAGTTCAGAGGCATCCTGCAGGCCGATGCGTATTCCGGGTTCGGTCACCTGTACGAGGGCGGCCATATCATGGAGGCGGCCTGCTGGGCGCACGCGCGGCGCGCCTTCTACGACATCCACCAGGCGAGCCAGTCGCCCATTGCTGCCCAGGCGCTCGAGCGCATCGGGGCGCTGTACGCGATCGAGGCGCAGATCCGCGGCCAGGCCCCCGGAACTCGCCAAGCCGTGCGCCAGGCGCAGGCCGCGCCACAGCTCGCATCGCTTCGCGAATGGCTGCGAAAGACGCTCGCTAAGCTCTCGAGGAAA
>CBDDSA010000152.1:0-3227 GCA_965233185.1 uncultured bacterium | reverse complement strand
ATCCGGAGCTGCCGGATCACCCCGACCACGCGCTCGCGCAGAAGCTGCTGCCGCGCGGCTGCGGCGCGGTGTTCCCGTTCGAGCTGAAAGGCGGCCGCGCCGCCGGCCGCCGGTTCATCGAGTCGCTGCGGGTGTTCTCGCACCTCGCCAACGTGGGCGACGCGAAATCGCTGGTCATCCACCCGGCGACCACCACGCACTACCGCATGAGCGACGCCGACCTCGCGAAGTCCGGCATCACCGCAGGCACCGTGCGCCTGTCGATCGGGCTGGAGGACAGCGACGACCTCATCCAGGACCTGGACCGCGCCCTGAAGGCGGCCGCGCGCGCTTGAATTTCTCCGTCGATCGCAAGGCGGCATTTGCGTACACGGCCGCGCACGCGCCGGATCCGAAGAAGCCCACCGTCGTCTTCGTGCACGGCGCCGGGCTCGACCACTCCACCTTCGGCCTGCAGAGCCGCTACTTCGGCTACCACGGGCACAACGTGCTGGCGCTCGACCTGCCCGGACACGGGCGCTCCGAAGGCCCGCCGCTGCCCACCATCGGCGCGATGGCCGATTGGGTGCTCAAAGCCGTCCCCGAAGGAGCATTCAAGATCGTCGGCCACTCCATGGGCGCCCTGGTGGCCCTGGAGTGCGCCAATCGCCGGCCCGAGCGCATCGAGCGCATCGCGCTCATCGGCATTGCCTACCCGATGAAGGTGAGCGAAGCCTTCCTCGATGCCGCGCGCCGCAACGACGTCAGCGCCTACGACATGGAAACCATCTGGGGCCACGCGCCGCAGGTGCCGCTCTCGGCCAACCCGAACCCCGGCATGTGGATGTACGGCGACATGCTGGCGCGCCTGCGCCGCCTCGCCCCCGGCGTGCTCCACAACGACCTCAAGGCCTGCCACGACTACACCTCGGACTTCGAGAACGTCAAGTGCCCGGTGCTGCTCGTCCTGGGCCAGCGCGACGTCATGACGCCGCCGCGCCGCGCGCAGCCCTTGCAGGAGAAGCTGAAGGACTCGACCACGAAATACGTGGAGCTTTCCGGCCACTCGCTCATGGCCGAAGCCCCCGACGCGACGCTCGACGCGCTGATCGCATTCCTCTAGCGCCAGTCGGCGCGCGCCACGAACCACATGGTGAGCAGGCCGAAGGCCGCCATTGCCCCCGCGATGACGGCGAAGATCGCGCCCAGCGAAACGGCGAACAGGCCGCCGGCACCAGGGCAAGGCGCACGGTGCCGGCGAGCACCGGCCAGAGCACGCGCCCGGCGCCCTGCGAGGCGAAGTAGAGCGCGATGCCGGCGGCGAGCAGCGGGTAGAACGGCGCCACGCTGCGCAGGTAGAGCGAGCCGCTTGCGAGCACCGCCGCGTCGTCGCTGAAAAGGCCCATCCACGCCAGCGGCGCGAGCGCCGCGCTGACGCCGATGGCGAGGCAGATGGCGGCGGCAAAGGCCGCGCCGGTCCACGTGGGTACCCACCAGCACCACCAGTGCCTGGCCCACCGCGAACACCAGCGGGATCTGCAGCAGCTCCAGGCGCAGCCCGACGCCGTAGCCCGCGAGCGCGGCGGCGCCGTGGCGTCCGACGAAGCCGGTCAGGATCACCGCCGTGAGCACGGTCTGGAACGCCGACAGCGCCGACAGGCCGCCCACGCGCAGGATCTCGCCGAACAGGCGCGGCTCCAGGCGCAGGTCGGCGGCGCGCGGGCGCAGCGCGCTGGCGCGGCGGAACACCACGCACGCCATGGCGAGGGCCGCCAGGCCGAACGCCGCCACATAGGCGATGCCGGCGCCGGCAATGCCGATGCGCGC
Source organism: uncultured bacterium (assembly GCA_965233185.1). Classification (GTDB taxonomy): domain Bacteria; phylum Pseudomonadota; class Gammaproteobacteria; order Burkholderiales; family SG8-39; genus SCGC-AG-212-J23. The sequence continues at coordinate 1,421 of CBDDSA010000152.1, read as the reverse complement.
AGTCAGCACCGCGGACAGCGGCAAGTGCAGCAGCGCCGCGCAGATCAGCGCGGCCGCCGGCACCCCCATGTTGCCCGTGCCGCGCAGGATGCTCGACAGCGTGTTCGCGATCCAGACAGTGATCGCGCCGGCGAACACCACGCTGCTGTAGTGCAGCGCGTTTTGCAGCGTGTCGCCCCGGCCGCCCAGCAGGGCGTACAGGGGCTCCTGGAAAGCGAGCACCAGCAGCGTGAAGGCCGCGGCCATGGCGGCCGCGATGACCAGCGCATGCACCACCAGGCGCCGCGCGCGCGGCGCGTCGCGCGCGCCCAGCGCGCGCGCGATGGCCGAGGACACGCCGCCGCCCATGGCGCCGGCCGAGGTCATCTGCAGCAGCATGATGAGCGGGAACACCAGCGCCAGCCCGGCGAGCGGCGCCGTGCCCAGGCGCCCGACGAAGTAGGTGTCGCCGACCGACACCAGGGTCTGGAAGGCGACCAGCAGGATGCCCGGCGCCGACAGGCGCGCCAGCGCCGGCACGATCGGCGCCGTGAGCAGCGGCGAGCTCACCGGAACGATGGCTTCCTGAGCAGCCAGGCGCCTGCCCAGCCGAGCAGCACGCCGGCCGAGTTGGCCAGCATGTCGTAGAGCTCGAAGCTGCGATAGCCCAGGCCCGCTTGCGCGAACTCCAGCGCAATGCCCAGGGCGCTGAAGCCGGCGGCCCAGGGCAGGCGCCGCGCATAGAGCAGCGCGAACCAGAACATGAGCACGCCGTACACGGCGAAGTGCCCGATCTTGTCGTTACCCGCCGAGGGCGGCGAGGGCGTAAGCGAGCCCCAGACGATGGCCGCGACCATTGCCCAGCCCACGCCGATGCACAGCAGCCGGAATTTCAGAATAGCGTCATCTGGCCGCCCAGGCGGGGCGGCCGGAAGCGCGTGCAGTCTAGCTCAGCCCGCTGCCGCGGCGCGCCGTGCCCGTTCAGATGGTGCCGGCGGCAGGCGATGTCGAAGCGCTTCTCGATGAGCTCGGCGTAGTTGCCGGTGCCGCTCATCCGCGTGCCGAAATTCGGGTCGTTGTCGCGGCCGCCGCGCATCTGGCGCACGATGCTGATGACGTGCTCGGCGCGCTGCGGATAGTGCGCCGCGAGCCACTCCTTGAAGAGATCCTTCAGCTCGTTCGGCAGCCGCATGATGACGTAGGCCGCCTCGCTCGCCCCGGCCTGCGCCGCGGCTTCCAGCACCTGCTCCAGGGTCTTGTCGTTCAGCGCCGGGATCAGCGCCGCGACCATCACCCCGCAGGGAACGTTGTTCTTTCTCAAGTTCTTCAGGACGTCCAAACGGCGCTGGGGGCTGGCCGCGCGCGGCTCGAGCTTGCGGGCGAGCGCGCGATCCAGCGTGCCGATGGACACGAACACCTTCACCAGGTTCTTCTGCGCCATC
>CBDDSA010000151.1:0-2528 GCA_965233185.1 uncultured bacterium | reverse complement strand
TGCCCTGGTCGGTTTGCAGGTCGATGAGAAGCAGCGCCGACTCGGTGAGCTTGCCGCCTCCGGTGGCGAGCGGGCGCTTCATGGGCGCGGCCACCGGGCGCGCGCGGATCGCCTGGATCTTCACTGGCCCTTGAACGCGGGCTTGCGCTTTTGCATGAAAGCGCGCCGGCCCTCCTGGTAGTCGTCGCTCCTCGCGCAGCGCTCGATGGAAGCGCGCATCGCCGCGTGGTCGGGCGCGCCTTCGGCCTTGGCGTACTGCTCGAGGATGCTCTTGCTGTTGGCGATGGCAAGCGGTGCGTTGTCGCACAGGGTCGTGAGGACCTCCGTAACGTGAGGCTCGAGCGCTGCATCCTCCAAAACCCGGTTCACGAGGCCCATCTGGAAGGCCTCGTCCGCGGAATAGCGCCGGCCGAGGAACATGATCTCGCGCGCGCGCGCGTGGCCCACCGTCTCCAGCAGGCGCTTGTGTCCCTCGATGTTGTACGCCAGCCCGAGCTTCGCCGCCGGAATGGCGAATTGCGCCGAGCGGCCGCAGTAGCGCAGGTCGCAGGCGAGCGCCACTTCCAGGCCGCCGCCCATGCAGTAGCCGTAGATCATGGCCACCGAGGGCTTGCGCGAGCCCTGGATGGCCTGCAGCACCCGGTCTAGCAGGTCGTCGTACTCGACGACCGCGGCCTGCTGCGCGCGGATGCGGTCGAATTCGGAGATATCCGCGCCGGCCGAGAACGCCTCGGTGCCGGCGCCGCGAAACGCGACGCAGCGCACCTCGGGATCGGCGTCGAACTGCTGCATCGCCGCCGGAATGCCGCGCCACATGGCGCCGTTGATGGCGTTGCGCTTGGCCGGCTGGTCGAACACGATCCAGCCCACCGCGCCGCGTTTCTCGACCCCGAGCATCAGGGCTTGCCTCCCGGTCCGTAGATAGGAGCCGGCGCGGCGCGCGCATCGCGCGGCTCCCAGTGGCCGGACTCCACCTGGTGAAGGAAAGTCTCGAGCAGCTGGTTGAACAGCGCCGGCTCCTCGAGGTTGATGGGATGGCCGCTGCGCGGGAACATCGCCAGCCCGGCCCTGCGGATGGCGCGCTTCATGAGCAGGCTCGCCTCGAGGCACGGCTCGTCCTCGTCGCCGGTCATGATGAGCACCGGCAGCTCGAGCTTCGCCATCTCGCCGGTCAGCTCGTACAGCGACGGGCGGCGCCCCTGGTAGCCCTGCATGGTATTGGCCGACCCCTGCGCCGAGTGCTCGCAAAGCTGGCGCACGAACTCCGCGAAGCCGCGCGGGTCCTTGCGCTGCAGCTGCAGGCGCGAGGGCCCGTGCCCGTAGGTGGCGGCGAAGCCCGCCATGCCCTCGCGCCGCATGAGCTCGGCATTCTTGCGCGCATCCTCCTGGAACCTGCGGTAATCCGCCGGATGTGCGCCGGTGCCGCCGCCGGCCACCGTGAGCGACAGCGCCCTTTCCGGATAGGCAAAGCCGAAGTGCAGGGTGGCGAACGCACCCATCGACAGGCCGACGATGTGCGCGCGCTGGATTTTCAGCGCATCGAGCACCGCGCGCACGTCGTCGCGCACGCGCGCCTGCGAATAGCCCTGCCAGTCCTGGGGCACATCGGAGGGCGGATAGCCGCGCGCGTTGTAGGCAATGCAGCGGTAGTTGCGGGAAAAGTAGCGCAGCTGCGGCTCCCAGCTGCGGTGGTCGCCGGCGAACTCGTGCACGAACACGACCGGCGTTCCCGTGCCCGCCTCTTCGTAGAACAGCTTGACACCGTCGTCGGTGATGAGGGTTGGCATATGGCATTCTATGGCGATGAAAGCCGTTCTCTGCAAGCAGTACGGGCCTCCGGAGTCGCTTACGTTCGAAGAGTTGCCGTCGCCCCGGCCGGGGCCGGGCGAGGCGGTCGTGACGGTGAAGGCGGCCAGCGTCAACTTCCCCGACGTGCTCATCATCCAGAACAAGTACCAGTTCAAGCCGCCGCTGCCGTTCTCGCCGGGCAGCGAGCTCGCCGGGGTGGTGAAGGAGGTCGGCGACGGCGTGACGGCGTTCAAGCCGGGCGACCGGGTGATCGCGTTTACCACCTACGGCGCTTTCGCCGAGGAGGCGAGGACCGAGGTCGGGCGCCTGCTTCCGATACCGGACGGAATGGACTTTGCGAGCGCCGCCGCGTTCCTGCTCACCTACGCGACCTCGGACCACGCGCTGCGCGACCGCGGCGCCCTGCAGCCCGGCGAGACGCTTCTCGTGCTGGGAGCCGCCGGCGGCGTCGGCCTCGCGGCCGTCGAGATCGGCAAAGCGCTGGGCGCGCGCGTCATCGCCTGCGCCTCGAGCCCCGACAAGCTGGCCGTGTGCCGCGAGCACGGCGCCGACGAAGGCATCGACTACGCCGCCGAGGACCTGCGCGAGCGCATCAAGGCGCTCACCGGCGGGCGCGGCGTGGACGTAGTGTACGACCCGGTCGGCGGCGCTTACAGCGAGCCGGCGTTCCGCTCGCTCGCCTGGCGCGGGCGCCTGCTGGTGGTGGGCTTCGCCGCCGG
>CBDDSA010000150.1:0-4606 GCA_965233185.1 uncultured bacterium | reverse complement strand
CGTCTGGTCCTTGTTGCTGAAGATGCGGCCGAGCATCGGCAGGTCGGACAGGCCGGGCGTGCCGACCGCGTTGCGGCGGTCCTCGTCGTTGATCAGGCCGGCGAGCACCTGGGTCTCCCCGTTGCGCAGGCGCAGGGTGGTGTTCGCGTTGCGCGTGCCCACCTGGTAGGCCACCGTGCCGGCGGAGCTCTCGCGCTCCTGCGAGATGTTGCTCACCTCCAGGCCCACCTTGATGCCGACGTCGTCGTTCAGGTGCACGGTCGGCTCGACCTCGAGCTTGAGGCCCACGTCGAGGTAGTTCACCGACTCGGATACGAAACCGGTGGCCCCTGCCGTGGTGGTGATCACCGGCACGCGGTCGCCGATGTGGATGCGCGCCTTTTCCTTGCTCTTCACACGGATGCGCGGGTTTGCGAGCACGTTGGTACGGCCGGCCTGCTGGCGCAGGTTGAGCGCGAGCAGCGGATCGCTGACGCTTATGCGCACCAGGCCGCTGTTGAAGTTCTGCGCTTCCCGGCCGGTGATCTGGCCGGGGACGCCGCCGGCGCCCTCGATGCCCATGCTGATTCTCTCGGGCCAGCGGATGCCCAGCTGCGTGAGCTGCGTGTGCCCGACCTCCAGCACCTCGACCTCGAGCATGACCTCGGCCTCGGCCAGGTCCTGGTTGGCGATCAGCTTCTCGACGATGCGCACCGCCTCGGGGGTGTCGCGGATCACCAGCAGGTTGAGCTTCTCGTCCACGTACAGGTCGCGGGTCTTTACCAGCGAGCGCACCATGTTGGCGGTCTGCTTCACGTCGGCGTTGCCCAGGTAGAAGCTTTTCACCACCAGCTCCTTGTAGGCCTGCAGCTTCTGCGGCGTGTTCGGATAGATGAGCACGGTGTTCGGGTTGAGCACGCGCCGCTCCAGCTGGTTGGTCACCAGCACGTACTTGAGCACTTCCTCGATGGTGGTGTCCTTGACGAACACCGTGGTCTTCAGGTCCGCCGGGATGTCGCGGTCGTAGACGAAGTTGAGGCCGCTGCGCTTGGAGATGAGCTCGAACACGGCGCGCACCGGTGCGTCGCGCAGCTCGATGGTGATGCGCTTGTCCAGCGCGGCGTTGAGCTTCGGCGGCGCGCTCTCGGCCTTGAGCCGCTGCTCCTCGACTTTGCGCACGATGTCGCGCGCCTCGCGCTGCGCAGGGTTCGCCTCGAGGATGGCCTTGGCCTTGTCGTAGGCCTCGTCCATGTTGCCCTGCTTGAGGGCGGCCTGCGCCTGCGCGAGCTCGCCCTGGGAGGCGCGCGCCTTCGCCAGCGCTTCCAGGCCGGCCTTGGCCTGGGCGTTATCGGCGTCGAAGCGCTGCGCGAGGCGGTAGGCCTCCTCGGCGCGCTCGAATTGGCCGGCGCTGCGGGCGTTATCGCCGAGCTGCAGGTAGCGCTGCACCGCCACCGCCTTGTGGCGCTCGTAGTAGTTGCGCAGCTCGACATCCTGCGGATGGTCCTGCAGCGCCTGCTCCAGGCGCGCGAGCCCGGCCTCCTCGTTGCCTGCCTCGATCAGGATGCGGGCTTCCTTGAAGGTTTCCTGGGTGGCGCAGGCTGCGAGCAGCAGCGCCGAAAGGGCGATCGCGAGGGTTTTTTTCATCAGTTCAGCGCCGGAAGGTCCAGCGTCTGCCTTGTCTTGGAGGGAAGGTAGGTAAAGGTGATGCTCTGGCCGGTGATCTTGTCCACGCGGTATTCGTTGCCGATCTTCTGGCCGCGCGCCAGCGTGAGCAGCTCGTCGCCGCGCATCACGTAGACCTCCTGCTTGCCGTTCTCGATCACCTTGCCGATGTACTGGAACGGCAGCGGCGGCACCGCCGGCCGCGTGTCGCCCGCGGCGGCGTGCGCCGCCTTTGGCTCGGCGCCGAAATTGCGCGGCGCGAACGGGTCGTTCTGCGGCAGCCCCACTTGCGGGCGCTCGAGCTTGGAAAGGTCGATCTCCACCGCCGGCTGGACCTGCTTGTGGACCCGCTCTTCGACCAGCTCCAGGGCGGGCTTCTCCCGCCCGGTGACCACCCCGGCCACCGCGGCCAGGGTCACGACGACGAGCAGCGCCCGCCTGGGGATATCGCGCTTGAAAATCGACAGGTTCATGGCTTCACCATGTGCAATGTGAGGCGCAGCTCGGCGTTGAGCGCGGCTTTTTCACGTTTCAGGGTCAGCTGGTCCAGCGAAAGGACCGGAATCTCGGCCAGCGAGCGCTGGAGGAAGTCGCGGATCTGCGCATAGCTGCCCGACACGGGGAGCACGATCTCGTAGCGCAGGATGCGCCCCTCGGCCGGCTGGGTCTTGTAGGTGGCCGACTTGAGCTGCACGCCGGTGGCCGCGCCGATGCCGTGCAACTTGGCAAGCCAGTCGGTGGTCTGCTCGGGCTTTTGCAGGAAGCCGTAGACCGAGGCTACCTTGCCCGCCGCGCTGGAAGGCTTTTCTCCAGAGGAAAGCTGCGCGACGCGCTCGGCCAGCGCGGCGTTGCGCCCTTCCAGCGGCTTCACCACCAGGAAGGCGAACGCCGCCGCAAGGCCGACGAGCGCGATCGACAGCCAGCCCATCGGGCCGAGGTCCTGACGCAGGCGGAGCAGGCGCTCGCTCATTCCGGGCCTCCCGACCAGCCCGCCGAGATGGCGAAGGCCACCGGCCCGTGCGGGTCGCCCGAGCTCGCTTCGTGGCGCACGAGCTGCACGCGGCTCAGCGTTTCCTGCCGGCTGAGGTTCAGGACGTAGGTGAGGGCGGCGAGGTAGTCCTTGCCGGTGCCCGAGATCAGCACGCTGCCGGTTTTCGGGTCCGGCTCGATGCCCGAGAGCGCGATGTCCTCGCTCGCCGCCGACTCCAGCGCGCCGAACAGGCTGTCCCAGGGCAGGCCGATGCGCTCGACCGTCTCGCGCACCGCGATGATTTCCTCCGGCGACACCCTGGGCGCCGGGGCGCTGCGCGGCTGCGCGCGCACCAGGCGCTCCTTGTGCGCATCCACCGATTGCCGGATCTCATGGAAGGAGAAGCCGACGTCCGCCGCGAACCCGACCGCGACGGCGAGTAGCACCCGGCCAACCCACGGCGAAGGCGCGCGGCCGCGGCGAAAGTCGAGCTCGAGCCGCTGCATTGCCCTTACTCCCATGCGAGGGCGAGCTCCCGGTAGCTGACCGCCTTGGTGTGCCAGGCCTCGTACTGCGTGGTATCGAAGGCGCCCTGGGCGCACACGATGACGCGCGTGCACGGCTCGGCGAGCGCGAGGAAGGCGCTTTCACGCTCGATCATTTCCGGAAGCAGCTGGCGCCAGCGCTCGTCCACGCGCCGGCTGCGGATCGCCACCCACACGCCGCGCTGGATGAAGGCGAGCGTCAGGCGCCCGGGCTCCTCGACCACCAGCCAGCAGGAGCCGCTGCCGACATGCGCGCGGATGCGGTTGAACCCGGCCACCAGGAACGGCTGCACGGAGGCGAGCCGCACCTGCGCCGCCGCGGCCGTCTCGGCCAGCGCCGCGATCAGCTCGCGGTCCACCGCGCAGGCAAGGCGCGGGCCGGCCGGCGCGGTCTCGGTGAGCTTCACTTCCCAGCCGGCGGCGGCGGCGCCGTGGATCGCCGTCAGGCGGTGGCGCGCGAGCGCCATCCACTGCTCGTCGGTCTTGAGCGCGGCGTTGAAGGGCAGCAGCACGTAGCGCACGAACTGGTCGGCGATCACCAGGCTCAGCTCGTCGCCCTTCATGGATTTGAGGATGTCAGGCAAGGCCTGCACGGCGGCGCGCCATTCGGCCGCATCGTGCGTCGGCTGCACCGGGATGAACTTGTTCTTGGACAGGAACACGCGCTCCGAGCACAGCCCGAGGCGCTGCTTCCTGTTACGCCACAAAAGTGACACGGTTGATCTCCTCTAGTGTTGTTTCGCCGGCCTGCACGAGCTGCATTGCCGCTTCGCGCAGCGGGACGGTGCCCGCCGCGGCCGCGGCCTCCTTCAGCTTGCGCGCCGGCGCGCGGGCGATGATCAGCTCCCTCAGCTCGTCGTTCAGCACGAGCAGCTCGCCGATCGCCTTGCGGCCCCTGAAGCCGCTGCCGCGGCACTCGCCGCAGCCCTTTCCTCTGCAAGTCCTGCAAAAAATCCTCACCAGGCGCTGCGCCAGCACCCCGTTGAGCGCGGACACCAGGTTGTAGCTGTCGACCCCCATGTGCTGAAAGCGCCCCAGGACGTCGATGGCGTTGTTGGCGTGTACCGTGGTGTAGACCAGGTGGCCGGTGAGCGCGGACTGCACCGCGATCTCGGCGGTCTCCGGGTCGCGGATCTCGCCCACCATGATGCGGTCCGGGTCGTGGCGCAGGATGGAGCGCAGGCCGCGCGCGAAGGTGAGGCCCTTTTGCTCGTTCACCGGGATCTGCAGCACGCCGGAGAGCTGGTACTCGACCGGGTCTTCGATGTTGATGATCTTGTCCTGCCCCTTATTCACTTCCGAGATCACCGCGTAGAGCGAGGTGGTCTTGCCGCTGCCGGTGGGGCCGGTGACCAGCAGCATGCCGTAGGGCTCGGTGGACAGCCTGCGCAGCTCCGCTTTCAGCCGGGTCTCGAAGCCCAGCGAATCCAGGGAAAGGCCGGACAACTGC
>CBDDSA010000149.1:0-21224 GCA_965233185.1 uncultured bacterium | reverse complement strand
CACCGAGTGGCGCGACCTCGGCGCCGCCCACTTCGACCGCTCCGACGCCCAAAAGACCGCAACACGCCTGATCCGTCGACTCCAGCAGATCGGCTATAGCGTGCAGCTCGCACCGGCTTGAGGTGTTCGGTTTCATCCTAGTCTCCTCGCAGCTGGCGGATGGGCCGCACCTCGATGCTGCCCACCGTGGCCGGCGGAATCTTCGCGGCGATCTGGATGGCCTCGTTCAAATCGCGCGCCTCGACCAGGTAGAACCCGGCCAGGCATTCCTTGGTTTCGGCGAACGGACCGTCGGTGACCGACACGCGGCCGTTACGCACCCGCACGGTGGTGGCGGTGGCCACTGGCTGCAGCGCCTCGGAGGCCACGCACTGGCCGCTCGCGCGCAGGCCGGCGTCGAAGGCCACGCAGTGCCGGTCGTCGAACGACTGGATGGCGCCTTCCTCGCCGTACACCAGGCAGAGGTACTTCACGGCTTGATCGTGCCGATCTTGCGGTGGCGCTCGACGGCGGCGCTCTCGCCGAAGTCCTCGAGCTCGAAATACTGCCGCACCTCGATCTGCGCCTCGCCGCCGTCGATCGACGGGTTGGGGAAGCGCTTGGTCCACTCGATGGCCTCTTCGCGGGAATTGACCTTGATCACGGTGTAGCCCGCGACCAGCTCCTTGGTCTCGGCGAACGGGCCGTCGACGACGCTCTTCTGCCCGTTCCTGGAGTACTGGATGCGCCAGCCCTTCGCGCTGGACTGCAGGCCCGCCCCGTCCACGAGCAGGCCGGCCTTGGCGAGCTCCTCGTGATAGGCGGCCATCTGGCTGATCAGGCTCTCCGGCGGCATGACCCCCGCCTCGGAGTCGCGCGTGGCCTTGACCAGGATCATGAAACGCATCGCTATCTCCTTTTGGAATGAAGTGTCTACCCTAGTCGAAGCGGTGGCGGCGCTTTCGACATGACCCCTGGAATATTTTGCGCTGTAGTGGATGCCCCGACAGGCATTTGGCTTGCAAAGCATTATCTTCGGACCCCTTGTCCTCCGTGACCTCCGCTCTTTCGCTCTGCGCCACCGGCGTTCCCGGCCTCGACGCCATTCTGTGCGGCGGCCTGCCGCGCAACTGCCTGTACCTGGTCGACGGCAATCCGGGGGTGGGCAAGACCACGCTCGCGCTGCAGTTTTTGCTGCAGGGCGTGCGTGAAAACGAGCGCTGCCTTTACATCACGCTGTCCGAGACCAAGGCCGAGCTCGACGCGGTGGCCCGCTCGCACGGCTGGAGCCTCGAAGGCATCGACATCATCGAGCTCTCGGCGATCGAGCGCTCGCTCGCCGGCAAGGGCCAGAACACCATGTTCCAGTCCGCCGAGGTGGAGCTGAACCAGCTCGGCAAGCTGCTGCTCGACGAGCTGGAGCGCATCCGCCCGACGCGCGTGGTGCTCGACTCGCTCTCGGAGCTACGCCTGCTCGCGCAGAACCCGCTGCGCTACCGGCGGCAGATTCTCACCTTCAAGCAGCGCTTCGCCGAGCGCGGCGCCACCGTGGTGCTGCTCGACGACCGCAGCGGCGTCGGGCCCGACGTCCAGGTGCACAGCATCGTGCACGGGCTGGTGTCGATGGCGATGGCGCCGCTGCGCTACGGCATGTTCCGGCGCCACCTGTCGGTGGTGAAGCTGCGCGGGGTGCAGTTCCGCGAAGGCAATCACGACTATGTCATCCGGCGCGGCGGGCTGACCGTATTTCCCCGGCTGGTGGCCGCCGACCACCCCGGCAGCTTCAGCAAGGCATCGATGTCCAGCGGCAACGCCGAGCTCGACGCCCTGGTCGGGGGCGGCCTGCACACCGGCACGAGCAATCTCATCATGGGCCCGGCGGGCAGCGGCAAGTCCACCATTGCGGCGCTCTTCGCCCACGCCGCCGCCGCGCGCGGCGAGCGCGTGAGCTACTTCGCCTTCGATGAAAGCACCCACATCCTGCGCGGCCGCTCGCGCGAGATGGGCATCGACTTCGACCCCCTGATCCAAAGCGGCCGCATTCTGCTGAAGCAGATCGATCCGGCGCAGGTGCCGCCCGGCGAGCTCGCCCACAGCATCGTGCGCACCGTGGAGCACGACAAGACGCGCGTGGTGGTGCTCGACAGCCTGAACGGCTACGTGAACGCGATGCCGAGCGATGACTTCCTGTACCTGCACCTGCACGAGCTGCTCACCTACCTCAACCAGCAGGGCGTGCTCACCATCATGATCCTGGCGCAGCACGGCCTGCTCGGCCCGATGGGCGGGCCGGTCGACGTGAGCTACCTTGCCGACAGCGTGATCCTGACGCGCTTTTTCGAGGCGCGCGGCGCGGTGCGCAAGGCGATCTCGGTGATCAAGAAGCGCAGCGGCGCGCACGAGAACACGCTGCGCGAGCTGAGCCTCACCGAGCGGGGCATCCGGCTTGGCCCGCCGCTGGAGAATTTCGAGGGTGTGCTGACCGGCGTGGCGCGCCAGCTCGGCGGCACGGCGCCCATGCCGGGGAGCGCCGCATAAACGCGCCCATGCGCGCCGCGACCGCGCCGCGCGCGCTGATCATCACGCCCAACCGGGTGGACGCCGAGCTGGCGCTCGGCTTCCTCGCGGAGAACGCGATCGCCGCGGGCGCCTACGAGAGCATCGCCCAGCTCGGCGGCGAGCTGCCGGCGGACGCCGGGTGCATCGTGCTTGCCGAGGAAGCGCTGGACGACAGCGACATGCACGGATTGCGCGAGATGCTGGAGCTGCAGCCCGCCTGGTCCGACCTGCCGCTGGTGCTGGTCGCCGGCGCCGGGCGCAGCGCGCTGGTCGCGCCTGCCTTCCCCGAAGCCGGCAACGTCACCTTGCTGGAGCGCCCGCTCAACCCCCTGACGCTGGTAAGCGCAGTGCAGGCTGGGCTGCGGGCGAGGATGCGCCAGCTCGAAGTGCGCGACCTCCTGCAAAAGCGCGAGGAGGCGCTGCGCCAGCGCGACGATTTCCTCGCGATGCTGGCGCACGAGCTGCGCAACCCGCTCGCCCCCATGCGCAACGCCATCTCGCTGCTGAAGACCGTGCAGACCGACGAGCCGCTGGTGGCGAAGACCCGCGACATGCTCGAGCGCCAGGTGAGCCACATGACGCGCATCGTGGACGATCTCCTGGATGTGGCGCGCCTGGAGCGCGGCAAGATCACCCTGCGGCGCGAGCGTTTCGACCTGAACGGCGCGGTGAGCGCCGCGCTGGAAGCGTGCCTGCCGGCGGTGCGCGCGCGCTCGCACGAGGCGAGCCTGCGCCTTGCGCAGGCGCCGCTGTTCGTCGATGCGGACCCGGTGCGCATCGATCAGTTGCTCACCAACCTCATCGTCAACGCCTCCAAGTTCACGCCGCGCGGCGGCGCCATCGAGCTGGGCACGCGCCGCGAAGGCGGTGCGGCGCTGGTCTGGGTGCGCGACAACGGCATCGGCATCCGGCCCGAGATGCTCGAGGCGGTGTTCACGCCGTTCGCCCAGGACGGCCAGACCCTGGCGCGCTCGGCCGGCGGTTTGGGCATCGGTCTCTCGATCGCGCGCGCCATCGCGGAGCTGCACGGCGGCTCGCTGCGCGCGCGCAGCGAGGGTCCCGACCGCGGGGCGGTATTCGAGGCGCGCCTTCCCCTCGCATCGGGCGTGCCCCTCGCCGAGGCGCGCCCCGAGCCGCGCGCGCAGCCGCTTCGCGAGCCGGCGCCGCGGCGCCGGCGCGTGCTGGTGGTCGAGGACAACGCCGACATCCGCGAGTCGCTGCGCCTGCTGCTGGGCTTGTGGGGGCACGAAGTGCTGCTTGCCGAGAGCGGCGATGACGGCCTGGAGCTCGCGCTGCGGGAAAAACCGGACGTCGCGCTCATCGACATCGGGCTTCCCGGACTGGACGGCTACGAGGTGGCGCAACGCATCCGCGGGCAAGCCGCCGGGCGGCCGTCGGGCATACGGCTGGTGGCGATGACCGGCTATGGTCAGTCAGCCGACCGGAGGCGCGCCGCGCAGGCGGGCTTCGACGAGCACCTCCTGAAGCCGGTGGACGCCGACACGCTGCAGCGGCTGCTGAGCTAGCTAAAGGGCGGCGAGGCGCCGTTCCAGGAAGCGCCGCTCGGGGGCCTGGCGGGCAAGCGCGAGCGCGCGGGCATAGGAGGCGCGGGCTTCGGCTTTCTTCCCCAGGCGCCGGCACAGGTCGGCGTGCGCGGCGTGGGCGAGGTGGTAGCGCTCGAGCTCCCCCTGCTTCAGCTTCTCCACCAGCGGCAGGCCGGCCGCCGGCCCGTCGCGCATTGCCAGGGCGACCGCGCGGTTGAGCTCGACCACGGGCGAGGGATCGGCGCGCGCGAGGACATCGTAGAGCGCGACGATCTGCGCCCAGTCGGTGGCCGCGGCGCTCGGCGCCTCCGCATGCACCGCCGAGATCGCCGCCTGCAGGCTGTAGGAGCCAAAGCGCCGCGAGCCGAGCGCCTTTTCCACCAGCGCCACGCCTTCGGCGATGAGGCGCCGGTCCCAGAACGAGCGGTCCTGCTCCTCGAGCACGATGAGGTCGCCGGCGCCCGAGGCGCGCGCGGGGCGGCGCGACTCGTGCAGCAGCATGAGCGCGAGCAGCCCCATCGCCTCGGGCTCGGGCAGCAGCTCGACCAGCAGGCGCACAAGGCGGAGCGCCTCGCCCGACAGATCGGCGCGCGTGAGCGATTCGCCCGCGGAGGCGGAGTAGCCTTCGTTGAACACGAGGTAGATGACCCGCAGCACCGCCTCCAGCCGCTCGGGCAGCTCGGCGGCGCCCGGCACCTCGTAGGGGATGCGCGCGTCGCGGATCCTGGCCTTGGCGCGCACGATGCGCTGCGCCATGGTCGGCGCGGGCGTGAGGAAGGCGTGCGCGATCTCCTCGGTCTTAAGCCCGCATATCTCGCGCAGCGTGAGCGCCACCTGCGCGTCGGCCGACAGCGCCGGGTGGCAGCAGGTGAAGACCAGGCGCAGCCGGTCGTCCTCGATTTCCTCCGGGATGCTTTCCTCGGAAGGAATGGATTCGGCCTGTTCCTCGTCCAGGGCATCGAAGCGCGCCTGGCGGCGCAGCGCGTCGATGGCCTTGAAGCGCCCCGCGGACACCAGCCAGGCGCGCGGATTGGCCGGCACGCCCGCCGCCGGCCACTGTTCCAGCGCGGCGCGGAACGCCTCCGACAGGGCTTCCTCGGCCAGGTCGAAATCGCGCAGCAGGCGCACCAGCGTCGCGAAGACGCGGCGCGATTCCGCGCGGAAGACGGCTTCGACCGTCCCGCGTACTTCCATCGCGAGCGCGGGGGCTACTTGGTCGGCTCGCGCCAGGGCAACGGCGGGGTCACCGGCTTTTTGGGCTGCTTGGGCTTTTTCTTCTCGCGGTTGCCGCGCTGCTCGCGGTTGGCCATGGCATCCTCCTGAAAGAATTCAGGATAGCGGAAAAATGGGGTACGTCCCCATTTAGGGCTTATGGGTGGTGAGGATCTGCCAGCCCGCATCCGGGCGGTCGAGCGCGCAGTTGTGGCGATCCACGACCTCGAGCATCTCGGCCGCGCCGCAGGTGCCGCTCTGGTAGGTGCACAGGGTGACGATGCGCCGGCCGTGGAAGGTCCCGGGTGATGAGCGCCTCGTTCTCGGCATACCACTCGGAGAAGTCGCGCAGGGTGAGCGCGCCGGCGGCAATCGCGGCGTCGGCATCGAAGCCCGCCTTGCGCAGCTCGAGCTGGGCTTGCGCCGCGGATAGCGGCGGCGCGGTGATCCAGATGCAGCGCTCGCCGCTGCGCAGCCCGGCGATGAAATAGGGGACCAGCGCCTCGACCAGGTCTTCGCGCTCGCGATAGAAATGGCACATGTGCACGCCGTAGGGGATCTCCCGGATGCCGGGCAGGCCGCAGTCGGTGAGGCTCGAGCTCACGCGGCCTCGCTCAGCTGGTGCGCCTTGGCCCGCGACAGCACCTCGGCGAAGCATTCGGGCAGGGCCTCGCGCAGCCAGAACAGCAGCGCCTGCGACGAAGGCAGGTCGCAGCCCAGCCCCTTCCACGACAGCAGCGACTGCAGGAGCGGCCCGCGAATCTCGCCGATGACCTCCGCGATGGCGCGGTTCACGGCGAGCCGGTGGCGCGCGTAATCCTCGGCGGGAATCACATGGCTGTGGCGACGGCACACTTCGGTGAGCACGCCGTCGTAGCCCTTTGGGTCGAAGCGGTCCAAGAGATAGGAGCAGAAAAGCCGCGTGCCGTGCTGCCGGGTCAGCCGCGCGCCGAGCTCTTCCGCGCGCAGCGCGTCCTCGGTATTGCCGTGGGCGTGCATGAGGTTGCTCATCTCGCCCCACCAGCGCACGCCGGTGTAGCGCGCGTCGACATGCGCCTTGCGCAGAGCTTTGCCGGCCACCGCCTCGAAGCGCCCGGGATCGAGCCGGCCGTCGGCGAGCACCGCGGCCACGCTCTGCTCGACATCGGCAAGGGCGAGCTGCTCGCGGCGCAGCGCCGCGTCGGCGTCGAGGCCGGCGTCGGCGAGCGCGCGCCGCACGCCGCGCAGGTGCGCCTGGGTGCCGGTGAGCACCACCGCCTCGCCATTGCGCAGGCCCTCGGCGGAAAAGAACGCGACGCCGCTGACGAGAAACGTGTCGCTATCGCAGATCTGGACTACGTGGGGTGCCGGGGTGGGCGATGCCAGCAGCTCCTGCCAAGAGGCAGCATGCTGCGCCGTTCTGTATTGCATTGCCGCGCATCGTAGCAAAGCGGCTCGTGGCTGTATGTCGGACAAACCACTACGCTGGAATTGGGGACGTACCCTATTTTCCTTTCCAGACGGGCTTGCGCTTGCCGAGGAAGGCTTCCATGCCCTCGCGGAAATCCGAGCTCATGTAGCACATCAGCACGAGGTCGTTGCCCTCGCCATGCTTCACGGCAGGGCGCAGGCGCAGGATTGCCTCCTTGGTCGCCTGCAACGTAAGCGGGGCGTGCGAGGCGACCAGGCGCGCGATTTTCTCGGCGCGCGCCATGAGCGCCGCCTGGTCCTCCAGCAGCTCGGACACCAGGCCGCGGGCGAGCGCTTCGTCGGCCTCGATCAGGCGCGCGCGGAACACGATGTCCTTCACCAGCGCCGGACCGAAGAGATAGACCTGGCGCGCATAGCTCGAGGGCGACAGGCAATTGCCGAGCGTGCGCGCCACCGGGAAGCCGTACTTCATGCTGCGCGAGGCGATGCGCAGGTCGCAGCAGGCGGCGATGCCGGCGCCGCCGCCGGTGCACGCGCCGTGGATCGCCGCGATGGTCGGCACGCGGCAACGCTCGATGGCGTTCGTTACCCGGTCGATGCGTTCCTCGTAGTCGAGCGCGTCCTGCTCCTTGTCGAAGGCGCGGAACTGCGAGATGTCGGTGCCGGCGGCGAAGGCCTTGTCGCCGCCCCCGGTGATCAGGATCGCCTTCACCGAGCGGTCCTCGTTCGCCTGGTTGCAGATCTCGGCCAGGCGCTCGTACATGGCGAAGGTCAGGGCGTTGCGGGCCTGCGGCCGGTTGAACGTCACATAAGCGACGCCGTCGCGCACTTCATGGAGGAGTTCGGGGGTCATGGCGCGAAGGTAGCCGCGGCGCAGCAGAAACGCAATTGCGGGACCGCAGCTTGCTTGAATCCGGCTACGGAGACCGTATGAGACTTACTCTGACTACGGCCCTCGCCCTGGCGCTCGTCAGCAGCCTCATCCCGGGCTGCAACCGCGAGGCCGCGCAGGACGATGCGGCAAGCCGCGGCGGCACCAGCGGGCAGACGCCGGCCGGCGGCGCGACCGGGCAGGCGAGCGAAGGCTCGGACAACGACCGCCGCGCGCCCGCGCGCCCGTCAAGCAAGTAAGGCCCGGGGGTCACCATCGCGGACCATGAGCCGCCCGGCTCAGGCGGCGAGGCGCGGGGCTTGCAGCATGCGAACTACCACCAAACTTAGGAGTTCACCATGCTGAGCTGGGCCATCGGTTTCTTCATCCTCGCCCTTATCGCCGCGTTCTTCGGCTTCGGCGGCATCGCTTCGGGCGCCGCGGGCATCGCCAAGGTGCTGCTCGTGCTGTTCGTCATCGGCTTCATCGTGTCGCTGTTCATGGGCACGCGCCGGCGACCCTGAGCCTCCGCTAGGCGACGCCGACGAGCTGCGCGCAGGCGCGCGCGATCGCGCCTTCGTGCGGCGCCCAATCGGAGAACGGGATCAGCGCGACGTCCTGGTCCTCGAGCGGCAGCTCGACCAGGCGGCTGCCCGGAATGAGGCGCTGGATGGCGCGCCCGGCGGCCATGGAGTGCGTCTTGTCGTTGCCCGGGATGACGACGCTGGGCACCTTGATGGAGCGCAGCGCCTCTTCGGCGACGCCGTACATGGGCTCCACCGGCCCGCGGGTGAAGATCTCCAGCCAGCGCGACATCACTTCGATATAGCGCTGCGGGTCCATGGCCATCAGGCGTGGGCCGTTGGCCGGGTTGGCGGCGATGCGCTCGCGGTATTGCTCGGTGGCGCACACCGCCGCCATGCCGCCTTCGCGCGCGGCGCGGATGAACTGGCCGTAGTACATCTCGGGAAGGCGCCCGGCGGCGAACTTGCCGCCCGTGAGCCGCATGAGGAACAGGCCGCGCACGGCGTCCGCGTGGCGCAGGTAAGTGAGGATGGAGGTACGCGCGCCGGACGAGGCGCCGCCGACGAACGCCGGGCGCGCGCCGAGTGCGCCCAGCAGCTCGTACAGGTCGTCGGTCCACATTTCCTCTTCGCCGATCTCGCCCTCGATCAGCACGTCGGAGGCGCCGGTGTTGCGCCGGTCGTGGATCAGCACGCGCATGCCGTGGGCGGCGATTTTCTGCGCCAGCGGCACGAATTCCTGGAAGCCGCGCCGCCCGCCGGTGATGAGCGCGAGCCACGGCCCGCGCTCGCCGAACACTTCGTAGTGGATGCGCACGCCGCGCACGGTGGCGAAAGACATGGGCTATCTCCTGGGTCGTTTTGCGCAGGCCGCGTCGATCAGCGTCGCGGCGGCGGCCTTCGCGCTGCGCGCGAGCGCCGGGTCGCCGCGCACCAGGGCGAGCGACAGCGCGCCTTCGAAGAGGATCTGCAGCTGGGTGGCGAGGGCATCCGGATTGCGCGCGCCCAGGCGCTCGAGCAGCGTGCGATACCAAAGGCGCCGCTGCTCCTTGAACTGCACCGCGATGGCCGCGGCGGGATGCTTGGGATCGCCGAGCTCGGTGACCGCATTCACGTAGGGGCAGCCGCGGAAGCTGCCGTCGGCCACCATGCGCTCGACCCGCTCGTAGGCGCCCAGCAGCTGCTCGCGCGCCGGCCGGTCGGAGGGCGGCAGCAGGCTGAAGCGCGCCGTGAGGTAGGCGGTGATCAGCGCATCCTTGGAAGGGTAGTGGTTGTACAGGGTGCGCTTGCTCACCCCGGCCTCGGCAGCCACGGTGTCTACGCCGATCGCGCGGATGCCCTTGGTGTAGAAGAGCCGGTCGGCGGCTTCCAAGATGCGTTCGGCGGGGGACACAGTTTCGCTATACAGATCGGTGTAATCTGAGCGTTGACTCAGTATATCGGCGCCGGCATCATGGGTAAACAGATCGGTATACCTTACACCTGAATGAACCAGCGCAGAAGCCTCCTGCTGCTCGTCCTGCTGAGCGGCCTCATCATTTCGCTGTGCATGGGCCTGCGCCAGAGCCTGGGCCTGTTCATGCGCCCCATGACGCTGGACCTGGGCATCTCTGCCGCCACTTTCGGCTTCTCCATCGCGCTGCAGAACATCGTGTGGGGGCTGTCGCAGCCTTTCATCGGCGCGGCGGCCGACCGCTATGGGCCGCGCCCGGTGCTGGTGATTAGCGCCGTCGTCTACGCCGCGGGGCTTGCCATGATGGCTTTCGCGAAGAGCTTGGCGGGCGGGCTGGAGATCGGGGGCTTCCTCGTGGGCGTGGGTACCGCCGGCACCGGGTTCGGCGTGCTGATCGGCACGGTGACGCGTGCGACGGCGCCCGAGAAGCAAAGCCAGACGGTAGGGCTGCTCGCCGCGTGCGGCTCGCTCGGCACCTTCGCCCTGGCGCCAATCGGCGGTGCGCTGATCGACGCCTTCGGCTGGCAGGCGGCGATGCTGGCGTTCGCCGCGATCGGCGCCTCGATGGCGCTCTGGGCGATCCCCATCCGCGAGCAGCCGACCGCGGCGAACCGCCGCGCCTTGAAAAAGCAGAAGCTCGGAGACGCCGTAAGCGAGGCGGTCGGCCACCGCGGCTATCTCTTCATGACCCTGGCGTTCTTTGCCTGCGGCTTCCAGCTCGTTTTCCTCACCACGCACCTGCCGGCGTACCTCGCGCTGTGCGGCGTGGCGCCGGGCGTGGGCGCCACCGCGCTGGGATTGATCGGACTTTTCAACGCCGTCGGCACCTACATGTTCGGGCTGCTCGGCGCGCGCTACAGCCAGAAGCACCTGCTCGCGCTCATCTACCTGCTGCGCACGGCGTTCATCGTCATTTTCCTCATCGCGCCGATCAGCGCGACCTCCACGCTGATCTTCGCCTCGGCGATGGGCTTCCTGTGGCTGGGCGTGGCGCCGCTGGTGAGCGGCATTATCGGCCGCGTGTTCGGCCTCACGCACTTCAACACCCTCTACGGCATCGTCTTCCTCAGCCACCAGGTCGGCTCGTTCTTCGGCGCCTGGATGGGCGGCCTGGTGTTCGACTGGCGCGGCAGCTACGACTTCGCCTGGGGCGCGCTGATCGTGATCGGCGCCGCGGCTTTCACGCTGCAGTGGCTGATGGACGACCGCCCGCCGACAGGCGCGCGCCGTATACTTTCTCCAGCCGGGAGCGGGTTGCCGAGGACCGCCTAGGCTCGCAGAAAATCGTGGTCTGTCCCTGATTTGTGAAGCTCGCCACCTTCAACGTCAACGGCATCACCTCCCGGCTGTCCAACCTGCTCGAGTGGCTGGAGAAGGAGTCGCCGGACATCGTCTGCCTGCAGGAGCTGAAGGCGCCGGACGAGCGCTTTCCGGCGGCGGCGCTGAAAAAAGCGGGCTACGGCGCGCTCTGGCACGGCCAGCGCTCGTGGAACGGCGTGGCGATCCTGGCGCGGGATGCCGCGCCGATCCAGACGCGGCGCGGCCTGCCGGGCAACGCCGCCGACGACCAGAGCCGCTACGTGGAGGCGGCGGTGCAGGGCCTGATCGTGGGCTGCCTGTACGCGCCCAACGGCAACCCGCAGCCCGGCCCGAAGTTCGACTACAAGCTCGCGTGGATGGAGCGGCTGATCGCGCACGCCGCCGCCTTGTACGCGAGCGGGCATCCAGTGGTCCTGGCCGGCGACTACAACGTGGTGCCGACCGATTTCGACATCTACAATCCACGCTCCTGGAAGAAGGATGCCCTGCTGCAGCCCGAGCCCAGGACACGCTATGAGAAGCTCCTGGGCCAGGGATGGGTCGACGCGCTGCGGGCGCGTTATCCACAGGAACGCGTCTATACGTTCTGGGACTACTTCCGCCAGCACTGGGAGAAGGACTCCGGCCTGCGCATCGATCATCTTCTTCTGAATGCGAAAATAACGCTGCAGGATGCCGGCGTGCACCGCTGGGTACGCGGCCAGGAGCACGCAAGCGACCACGCGCCCGCCTGGGTAACTTTCTCGATCAAAAAGCGATGACCACCCCTACGAAAGAAACGCTCGGCTTCCAGGCCGAGGTGAAGCAGCTGCTGAACCTCATGATCCACTCCTTGTACAGCAACAAGGAAATTTTCCTGAGGGAGCTCATTTCCAACGCGGCCGACGCCGCCGACAAGCTGCGCTTCGAGGCGCTCTCCGACAACGCGCTGTACGAGTCCGACGGCGAGCTGAAGATCCGCATCGCCGTCGACAAGGCGGCGCGCACGCTGACCGTCTCGGACAACGGCATCGGCATGTCGCGCGACGAAGTCGTGCAGAACATCGGCACCATCGCCAAGTCGGGCACGCGCGAGTTCTTCCAGTCCCTCACCGGCGAGCAGGCGAAGGATGCGAAGCTCATCGGCCAGTTCGGCGTGGGCTTCTATTCGGCCTTCATCGTCGCCGATCGCGTCACGCTGGTCACGCGCCGCGCCGGCCTGCCGGCCGCCGAGGCGGTGCGCTGGGAATGCAACATGAAGGAGGGCGCGGGCGAGTACACCATCGAGCCGGCCGACAAGGCCGCCCGCGGCACCGAGGTGATCCTGCACCTGCGCGAAGGCGAGGACGAGCTGCTCGAGGAGTGGCGCCTGAAGAGCATCGTGACCCGGTACTCCGACCACATCGCGGTGCCGGTGCTGATGAACGACGAGACGGTGAACCAGGCGAAGGCGCTGTGGACCCGGCCGAAGAACGAAATCACCGACGAGCAGTACATCGAGTTCTACAAGCACGTCGGCCACGACTTCGAGGCGCCGCTCGCCTGGACGCACAACCGCGTCGAGGGCCGGCAGGAGTACACCCAGCTCCTCTACCTCCCGGCGCACGCGCCCTTCGACCTGTGGGATCGCCAGCACCGCCACGGCCTGAAGCTCTATGTCAGGCGCGTCTTCATCATGGACGACGCCGAGCAGCTGCTGCCGGCGTACCTGCGCTTCGTGCGCGGCGTAGTGGACTCGGCCGACCTGCCGCTCAACGTGTCGCGCGAGATCCTGCAGCAAAGCCGCGATGTCGACGCCATCCGCGCCGGCTGCACCAAGCGCGTGCTCGGCCTGCTCGAGGACCTCGCGGCGAAGAACGAGGACAAGTACGCCGCCTTCTGGAAGGAGTTCGGCCGGGTGCTGAAGGAAGGCGCCGCCGAGGACCCGGCGAACCGGGAGCAGATCGCCAGGCTGCTGCGCTTCAGCAGCTCGCTCGAAGATTCCGAGACGGAGAACGTTTCGCTGGCGGGCTACCTCGCCCGCATGAAGGAAGGGCAGGACCGGATCTACTACGTCACCGCCGAGACCTTCCTCGCGGCGAAGCACAGCCCGCACCTCGAGATCTTCCGCAAGAAGGGCATCGAGGTGCTGCTGCTGCACGACCGCGTCGACGAGTGGCTGGTGGCGAGCCTGCCGCAGTTTGAGGGCAAGCCGCTTGCCTCGGTGGCGCGCGGCGAAGTCGACCTGTCGAAGATCAAGAGCGAGGAAAAGGAGCCCGATCACGAAGTCGGCAAGTACGCCGAGCTGCTGCGCTCGCTCAAGTCCGCGCTCGGCGACAAGGTGAAGGACGTGCGCGTGTCCACGCGCCTCACCGAGTCGCCCTCCTGCCTGGTGGCCGACGAGCACGAGCTGGGCGGCAACCTCGCGCGCATCCTGAAGGCGGCGGGGCAGAAGGTGGCGCCGGCGAAGCCGATCCTCGAGATCAACGTCGAGCACGCCCTGGTGAAGCGCCTGGCGCCCGGCGATGCGCAGCTCGACGCCTGGGCCGGGCTGCTGTTCGACCAGGCGCTGCTCGCCGAAGGCGGCCAGCTCGAGGATCCGGCCGGGTTCGTCAAGCGCACCAATGAGTTAATGCTCGCGCCTCAGCCTCGCCCGCCCGCCTAGCCTGATGGACCGTCTGGGAGAGCTGGCGGCGTTTTCGGCAGCGGTGGAAGAAGGGAGTTTCTCGGCAGCCGCGCGACGGCTGGACCTGACCCCGTCGGCGGTCAGCAAGCTTATTCAGCGGCTGGAAAGCAGGCTGGGGACGCGGCTCTTTCACAGGACATCGCGCTCGCTCCATCTGACTCAGGAAGGCGACACGTATTACCGCCGCGCGCGGAGCGTGCTCGACGAGATGGCCGAGGCGGACAACAGCATCAGCACGAAGGCCGGTCGTGTGCGCGGCGTGCATCGCGTGCATATGATGCTCACCTTCGCCAAGTATCAGCTGGCGCATCGAATGCCGGAGTTTCTAGCGCGCCACCCCAGCCTGCGCGTCGAGTTCATCCTTGGAACCGAGCCGGTCAACCTGGTGGAGCAGGGAATCGACATCGCTATCCAGAGCGGCGAGCCGAGAAACCGTTCCCTCTATCGAAGAACGCGTCGCTTCGGCGAAATGGATCATCTGCGCGGCGCCTTCCTACCTGGAACAGCACGGCGTGCCGCGCCGTCCGGAGGAGCTGCGCTCGCACAACTGCTTGACTTCACCTTCCGAACGGCCTGGAACGCGTGGCCGCTGCGCAGCGGCGGCGCCACGCTGGTCGTCGACCCTCGCGGCAACGCGGGATCCAATCAGGGCGAAATGCTGCTAGAGCTTGCCCGCGCCGGGATCGGCATCGTCCGGCATGCGGAGTTCCATATCGGCGACGATATCCGGGCCGGGCGGCTCGTACCGCTGCTTTCCGCATTTCACGACGGCGCCGAGGAAGCGCTGTACGCCGTGTACCTGCACCGGCGCAACCTTAGCCCGAGAGTCACCGTGTTTCTGAAGTTCTTGCAGGATAACTTCGGCGCAGTGCCGCCATGGGCTTCCGCCGGCAAAGGCGTCGGCTAGGCATCTGTGAACCCCGTTCAAAGCACCTATCCGGAGGCATGCTATGGTTGCCCTCCCGAAAGGCGGGTAAAGTGCCCCGCAAGGAGCCTCCATGTCCCTCGAACACCTGCGCGGATTCGGCAATTTGCTGGCGAGTGAGGCGCTCCCCGGCACATTGCCGCAGCGCCATCACAACCCCCAGAAGCCGGCTCATGGCCTTTACACCGAGCTGATCTCCGGAACGACGTTTCTCGCGCCACGCGAGAGCAACCGTCGCGTCCATACGTACCGCATACGTCCCTCCGTCGATCACCTGCCGTTCAAGCGTGCCGACAATCGCTTCTTGCAAACCGCGCCGTTCACCGAAGCGCTGATTCCAAACCAGCTTCGCTGGGATCCGTTCCGAATCCCGGAGGCTCCGGTCGATTTTCTCGACGGCTTGGGGACCCTGGGGGGCAATGGTGATGCCAAGCGGCAGGTCGGCATGGCGGTGCACGTATACCGCGCCAACCGCTCGATGAAAGACCGGGCATTTGTCAACGCCGACGGAGAGCTGCTCATCGTTCCGCAGCACGGCACGGTTCGAGCCGTCACGGAACTGGGCCTGCTGGACGCAGGACCCAAGGACATCCTGCTCATCCCGCGCGGCATCAAGTTCGCCATCGAGTGCCCGGACGGCGCGGCGCGCGGCTTCATCTGCGAGAACTACGGCTTGCCGTTGCGCCTGCCCGAGCTTGGACCCATCGGCTCGCATGGGCTCGCCAATCCGGGCGACTTCCAGGCGCCGGTCGCCTGGTTCGAGAATGTCACCCGGCCGTTCCAGCTCGTACAAAAGTACGGCGGCAATCTATGGGCAACTGAAATCCAGTACTCACCATTCAACGTCGTGGCCTGGCGCGGGACGCATGTGCCGTACAAGTATGACACGAGCAATTTCGTCACCATCGGTAGCGTGAGCGTCGATCACCCCGATCCTTCTATCTTCACTGTCCTCACCTCACCTTCCGACCCGGTAGGTGGATCCAACGTGGACTTCATCATCTTCCCGCCGCGCTGGGCTGTATCCGAGGACACTTTCCGGCCACCGTCCTTCCACCGCAACGTCATGTGCGAGTTCATGGGCCTCATCCATGGGACGCACTATTCACGCTCGCACGGTTTCGAGCCGGGCGGCGCCCTGCTGCACAACTGCTGGACGGCGCATGGGCCCGATGTCGCGACCTACGAGAAGGCCAAGGCCGTCGAGCTCTCGCCGCAGAAACTGGACGACCATCTGGCTTTCATGTTCGAGAGCCGGTATCCGATGCACCTCACCTCTTTTGCCCTCGAATCGCCCGAGCTGCAAAGGGAAGTTCACAAGCAGTGGGAGGGGTTCAAGACCAATTTCGTTGACCCGAGGAGGAATCGATGACACGCACGTGCTTCATGCTGTGGCGCGCAACCGTGGTTGCCGCGGGCCTGTGCCTTGCCGCCGGCGCCGCACTGGCGCAGGAATTTCCGGCACGCACCGTAAGGCTAATCGTGCCTTTTGCGCCCGGCAACGGGGTGGACATTCTGGCGCGCAGCCTCGCGGACGGCGTGACCAAGCTGTGGAGCCAAAGCGTTATCGTCGAAAATCGCCCGGGCGCCAACGGCATCCTTGCCGTGCAGGAATTCATGAAAGGCCCCCCGGACGGACACACCTATTTCGTGGGCGACGTCGGGAGCATCGCAGTCAATCCCAGCCTCTACAAGAAGCTGCCCTACGACCCGCAGAAGGACATGGTCCCGGTGACCGACGTCATGAGCGCACCCTGGGTATTGTTCACGTCGAAGAGCAACAAGATCAATTCGCTGGGCGAGTTCATGGAACGCGCCAAGGCGAATCCGGGAAAGCTGACCTACGGCTCTACCGGCCTGGGGGCACCGAATTTCCTCGCGGCGGAGTTCCTGAAGATGCGTACCGGGATCGACCTGCTACAAGTGCCTTATCGCGATGGTAACCAGCTGCATGCGGCGGCTGCGACCGGGGAGATCACGCTGATGATCTCGTCCTGGGCAACCGCGCAGCCCTCGATCAGCCACCTTCAGCCGCTTGCAGTAGCGGCAGCGGCGCGGCAGCCGAATTATCAGAATGTGCCGACGGTGCACGAGGCGATCGGCCTGAACGACTTCGAGGTGAAGGCGTGGGCCGCGCTGATGGCGCGCAGCGGCACGCCGCAAGCCATCCTCGACAAGGTGCACAAGGACTTCGTCACGGTCATCCGGCAGTCGCAGATACAGGGCCGCGCCGCCAAGATCGGCATCGAGGTCACGGGCAAGAAGCCCGAAGAGATCGCCTCGCTTATCAAGTCCGAAACCGAACGCTATAAAGCCGTGATCCAGCGGACCGGGGCGCAGAAGGATTGAGGCATGGCGCAAACCGCACCCGCTTACGAAGTTCAGTCGGACTGGCTGCATCTCAAGTACCCGGCGATGTCGGCCTTCCGCGATGTCTACGGGTTTGCCAGCCAGCAAGGGCTGGTCAACGTCGAGGGCATCCGCTTCCGGCCCAAGGACCGCGCGTCGAAGACGCTGCTCTATTACATGCACCCTTCGTCGACGTTGCAGATCCTGCCGGTCCCGCGCCGCATGGCAGAGCGTGGCGCGCACGTGCTGTGCGCTGGGAGCCGGTATGCGAGGAACGATACGCCCCTCATCATGGAGAAAGTGCTGCTGGACATGGCGGCGTACTTCCGCCACGCGAAGGAAGCATGGGGCTACCAGAAAATCGTCCTCGTGGGATGGTCAGGCGGCGGCTCGCTTTCGATGTGCTACCAGGCGCAGGCCGAACGCCCTACGATTACTGCGACGCCGGCGGGGGAGCCGATCGACCTGAGGGGGGCGCAGCTGATTCCGGCGGACGCCATGATCTGGCAGGCGGCGCATCTGTCCCGCGCCGTGGTCCTGCGCGACTTCATCGATCCTTCGGTCATTGACGAAGACAACCCGGATCGCCGCGACGAGAGTCTCGATCTGTATCACCCTGCCAACCGGCCGCCTTACTCTGCTGCTTTTCTGGAGCGTTTCCGCGCCGCGCAGCTCGCCCGCATACGGCGGCGCACCGCATGGGTGAAGGAAACTCTGGAAACGCTGAAGAAGCGCGGCGGCAAGGAGATCGAGCGGGGGTTCATCACGCATCGCACCATGGCCGAGCCGCGCTGGCTGGACGCGGCCGTCGACCCTAACGACCGCAAGATCGGCACTTGCTGGATCGGAGATCCCGAGACAGCCAACAGCGGCCCGATCGCCATAGGGCGCTTTTCGACCTTGCGGTCGTGGTTATCGCAATGGTCGATCGACGATACGAACTGCAACGCCGAGCGCGACGCGGCAAGCATTTCCGTGCCACTTCTCGCAATGGAGAACTCGGCGGACGACTCGGTGCCGCAACCGCACACCCGGCTCGTTTACGACCTCGCCGGCAGCAAGGACAAGACGATGAAAGTCATCAAGGGCGCCAATCACTACTACGTCGGCCAGCCGGCTTTGCTCGACCAGGCCGTGGACACTTGCTTCGACTGGATGGCGCAACGCGGGCTGATCGAGTAGATCAACCGCGCGGCCGGGTCCAGCTCTCCGACCAGGCGAGGCAGCAGCTCGAGGCCGGCTTGCCGAAGCGGTCCACGAGGAACACCTTGCCGGGCGCCGCCTCGCCGTTCACCGAGAGCTGGGCGCTGCGGGCAGGGAGGAAGGTGCTGTAGACGCCGATCGGGCGGTTCTGCGCCCCCGGCGGCATGGTGAGGATGAACGGCGCCATCAGGTCCCACCACGCGAGCACGATCTCGTCCTTGCCGGAGCTCACGCGCTCCTGCACCGTGCTGAGGGAATCGCCGGTGCGGGTGAAGTCGGCGTCGATCACCGGCAGCGACTCGTCGGCGAACGGCGGGTGCAGCAGCGTTTCTATGGTGCGCTGGAGATAGCGGGCGAGGCCGGCGTTGTCGGCGTAGAGCTGGATGCGGTTGAGCAAGCTGCTTTCCACGAACATCGCATGTCCCTGCCCCGCCGGCGACCACAGCACCCGCCAGTGGCTGACACGCTCGAGGATCGTCTTGCCGCCGTCGCCGGAGAGCCGGATGAACGAGTTCTCCCCGGTCATGAGGACCTCGTGGGGGTCGACCATGCGCGGCTCGCTCATGCCGGCTGCCCCGGATTCTGCTGGCTCTGCGGATCGATGTGGGCCCAGGGCGCGGCGCTCTTCGTCCAGATGTTCGTCCGGATCGCCATGCCCTCCTTGCGGTCGAACAGGCCGGCGCGCACCACGACCAGGTCCTTGTGATCGGTCGCGCGCTGGCTGTACACCGGCGAGCCGCAGTCGGCGCAGAAGAAACGGTAAAGCGTGCGGCCGCTGTCGGCCTTGAAATCGTAGCGCTTGGGCCTGCCTTGCGTGATCCTGAACGCCGAGCTGGGCACCACCGCGTTGACGCTGCCGCCGGCGCCCGAGGCTTTCTGGCAGGCCGTGCAATGGCAGGCGCGCAGGTCGGCGACCGGCGTCTCGACGCTGAAGCGCACGGCGCCGCAAAGGCAGCTTCCGGTAAGCATGGCGAACCCTCCTGCGTGGGAAGGCCGCTACTTTACTTTAGCGCGGGAGTCCCGTGCGCAGCAGGTTGCGCGAGCGCTCGGAGGGTTTCACCAGCGCCTCCCACAGCCCCTTCGGGTCGCGCACCGCGAGGTCCGGGTCGGCGTCCCTGACCTGCCAGGCGCCGATCTCGATTTCCTTGCGCAGCTCGCCCGGGCGCCAGATCACCAGCCCGGCGACGAAGCGCGCCTCCTCCGGGTTCGCCTCGATGATCTTGTCCACGCTCGCCGCTTCGTGCACCGCGAACAGGCCGGGCGCCATCTCGATGGCGTTGCCGCCGGGGCTGTCGGGCTGCACCACCAAAGCGAAAATCACGCCGGCATCAAACGGACCGCCGAGGAACACCGGGTCGGCGACCTCCTGCGAGGGCGCGTGCTCCGGAAATAGTTTCCCCAGCGTGAAGTTGGTGGGACGGTTGACGATGAACCCCAGGTGCTGGTCGCGGCCGAAAGGCTTCACCAGCAGCACCGTGCCGCCGTAGACCGGGTCTTTCAATTCCGGCGCGGCGACAAGGGACAGGGGGCGCTCCAGGTCGTTGGCGGCCGCGGGGGCGGCCAGCCACGCGAAGAGCAGGGCGAAAAGGACGGCAAATCGGGCGTTACGCATGGCGTGCAAGCTCCTATGAGGGGCGCATCCGCAAGGAACGGGCCTCCGTAGCGGATGCGCGGGCCCCTGTCGCTGACGCCGCCAAATTACTGCGCCGGCGCGATGAAGTGGTAGTCGTTCGCCCACGGACCTGTGGCGAGACCCGAGCCGTTCGTCAGGTTGACGGCGCCGTCGGTGGAGATTTCCACGTCCGAACGCGTGCTGCCGGCGGCCGCGGCGTACTGCACCGAGCGCTGCGCGGGCAGGTTGGGCACGGCGCGGTCGACGGCGAGCTGGTCATACGGCGAACGCGCGTCCGCGACGTGCGGGGCGACCACCGGGAACTCGATGTTCGGAAGCTGGCGGTCGACCTGCGACTGGTCGTAGGGCGCGCCGATTTCCAGGGCGAGCGCGGGGGCGGCGAATGCGGTGATAACGACTGCGACGATGTGGCGTTTCATGACGTTGTCCTTTGAGAGTGGGTGGCCGTGATTGACCATGGAAAGCAGTTTGCGAGGGGCGTGTCACTGCTGCGTTACATCAGAATTTCGTCTGAAACCGAAGGCGCCGGGGCGCGGTGGGGTACGCGCTATAGTCGGCGCGTGGAGAAGGAGCACTTCCTTCGCGAGGATCGCCGGCTGCTCGGTGGGCTGCTGGGCGAGGTGATCGCCCAGCAGGTGGGCGAGGCCACGCGCGAGCGCATCGAGGCCATCCGCCAGACCGCGGTCCGGTTCCGGCGCACGGGAGAGCACGCCGCAGTAAAGGCCGAGCTCGAGGCGCTGCTCGATGCGCTGCCGGTCGACGAGACCCGCCACGTGGTGCGCGCTTTCAGCTACTTCCTGCACCTGCTCAACATCGCCGAGGATGCGCAGCAGAACCGGCGGCGTCAGGCGCACGCGGAGGGCGGCTCGCCGCAGCGGCCCGGGAGCTTCGCCTTTGCGCTCGAGAGGATCGACGGCGCAGAGACTGCGCTCGCGTGGTTCGAGCGCGCGCGCATCAGCCCGGTGCTGACCGCGCATCCGACCGAGGTGCAGCGCCAGAGCATCCTCGATTGCGAGCGCGAGATCGCGCGGCTCGTGGCCCTCGCGCCCTCGGCGGCGCGCGAGCGCGCCTTGCATGCCGAGGTGCTGCGGCTGTGGCTCACCGCGATGCTCAGGCTCTCGCGGCTGAGCGTGGCCGACGAGATCGCCAACTCGCTCGCCTACTTCCGGCTGACGTTCATCGAAGAGCTGCCGCGGCTGTACGCCGACCTGGAGGAGGCGCTGCGCGCGCACTTTTCGCTGCCGCGCGAGCCGTGGCTGCCGCCTTTCCTGGGCGTGGGCACCTGGGTGGGGGGCGACCGCGACGGCAATCCGAACGTCGGCGCCGATACGCTGGAGACCGCGGTATCGCTGCAGGCGCGCATGATCCTCGGCCACTACCTGGAGCAGGTGCACCTGCTGGGCCGCGAGCTCGGCCTGTCCGAGCGCCTCATGGCCGCGCCGCGCGAAGTGCTGGAGCTCGCGGCGCGCTCGGGCGACGACGCGCCGCATCGCAAGGACGAGCCGTACCGGCGGGCGGTTTCCGGCATCTACAGCCGCCTCGCGGCGAGCGCCGGCTTCGACGCCGTGCCGCCGCCGGCCGCGAAGCGCCCGCCGTAC
>CBDDSA010000148.1:0-25759 GCA_965233185.1 uncultured bacterium | reverse complement strand
CCGCTTCAAACTCGAACTGCCGCGGTTTACACTCTGTCTGCATCGGGGACCTCCCTGAGTTGTTGTAAGTGTCTTTGGCGAGACACCTTTTCGACTCAGGCCCCGATGTTTTGTTTCCTACTGTGAGAAATCCGGGCTAGCGTCAATGGATCCGCGACAGGGGCACGGCACGTGCTTATCTCATCCTCCGACGATGCATAACCGCAGGAAGATCCGGAAGGGGCTGAGAGTCCTTCACCGCCACCGGGTCGGCAGCTACGAGTTTCGCCGGGTGTCCGAGCTGGTTTATGTCCGGGGCCGTCCCAAGGCCATCCTGGGCTGGATCGACGTGGGCGGGATGCGCACGCCCATCTACATCTGCGACCTGGACCCGGACAAGCTGACCAAGGCCGCGGCGGCGCCCAACACCTTCTACTACGAGGGCGTCACCATCGACCCGCGCTACGAGGACCTGGCGACGATCAAAGACCCAGCGCCGCCACCGCCAGGCGCTTGAGCTCGGCGCGCAAGCGCGCCTTGACGGGGCGGGCGGCGGGGCGGCCGGCCAGGTTCTTCAGCTCGTAGGGATCCTTCTGGAGGTCGTAGAGCTCGTCCAGCTCTCCCGAGCGGCCCCGGTTCACCCAGTGGATGTACTTGTAGCGCTCGGTGCGTACCGCCTTGTAGGTCATGCCCACGAGCCAGGGCATGGCGTTCTCCGCCCAGTATTCGATGAGGATGGATTTGCGCCAGGGCGCCTTGCCGCCGGCAAACAGCGGCAGCAGCGAGCGCCCCTGGATGTGCGGCCCCGGCTTGCCGCCGGCCAGCTCGAGCAAGGTAGGCGCGATGTCCTGGCACAGGACGAGCTGCGAGCGGCGCGTACCGGGCTTGATGCGCTTCCCGTAGCGCACCACGAAAGGCGCGCGGATACCCTCCTCGTAGGCGAAGCGCCGCTCGGGCCCCAGGCCGTGCTCGCCGAAGAAGTAGCCGTTGTCGCCGAGGAACACGATGGCGGTGTCGTCGAGCTCGCCGCTGCGCTCGAGCGCCTGCAGCAGCAGGCCGACGCCCTCGTCCACCGCCGCCATCATGCGCGCGCGCTCGCGGATCTCCTCCTGCCCGCCGGAATGGATGACCTCGAGCATCGCACGCACCTGCGGCGCGTCCTTCAGCTCGAAGGCTTCCGCCCAGGCCGGCTTGCTCTTCACCACCTCGCGATAGGACAGCATGTTGGGCTTTTTCGGGAACACCGCGTCGCGGTACAAGCCGCGATGGCGCTCGGCGGCCACGTAGCCGGTCATCGCGAAGGTGCCGTCGGCGGCCTGCTCGGCGTCCGGATGCACCGCCTTGTGCGCAAGGAACAGCGACCACGGCCGGGCGCCGCGGCGCTCCTCGACGAACTTCACCGCTATGGCGTTCAGCAGATCGGTGATGTAGCCCGGGTGCGGCGCGTATTCGCCGTTCACGTTGAGCTTGGGATCGTTGATGCGCCCATGGCCGTCGAAGCTCACCCAGTGGTCGTAGCCCGGGCGCGGCCGGCCGTCGTTGCCCATGTGCCACTTGCCGATGTGCGCGGTCTCGTAGCCCAGCTTCTGCAGCTCCAGGTGGTAGTTGGGCAGCCGGTGGCTCATGGCATCGCGCGCCACGTTGTCGATCACGCCGTGGCGGCTCGCGTACTGCCCGGTCATGATCGAGGCGCGGTTGGGCGAGCAGATCGGCGTGGTGTGGAAGGCGCGCTCGAACAGCGCGCCTTCGCGCGCCAGCCGGTCGATGTGCGGCGTTTCCATGTACGGATGTCCGCCGGCGCCGAACTCGTCGTAGCGCAGGTCGTCCACCAGGATCACCAGCAGGTTGGGTTTTTTCTTCTTCACAGTATCCTCAGCATGCGTTTTTCAGGATCGATCACGACCGTCGCCCCGTGCGGTACCTGCGCCGTCACGTCGCCCTCGAAGCCCGCGAGCAGCGTGAGCTCGCCGAAGGCCGCCCCCTGCACGAGGATGGGGTTCACGCTGTTGAGCACCAGCGCGAGCGGCGCCACGCCGCGCGAGGCCATCTCGCGCAGCATCCAGGCGCTCGCCACGCCGCCCTTGGCGGTGTCGAGCACCAGCACCTTGCCGACATAGGATTGCCCGGCGAGCTTGTGCGCCGGCCGCGAGAACCTGCCGGCGACGCGGTCGAGGTCGTAGCGCGCCGAAAAGCCGTCCTTGGCGACCAGCGCCTCGCCCTGCACGGGCTTGCCCATGGCATGGCGCGCAACCCATTGCTTCATTTCCGCCTGCTTCATTGCAACCGCCCGCTGACCGCGGCGTCCACGCAGGCTTCCATCGACGCGAGCAGCGGCACGTAGCCGTAGCCGCCCAGGATGTTCACCAGCTTCGCGCTGTTGGTGGCGAGGCGCTTCCAGCCGCGCGCTTCGGCGATCTCGCGTGCGTAGGACTGGTAGAAGCACATGCCCGAGAGCACCTCTCCGCCGGCCGCCTCGATGCGCTGCGTGAAGCCCAAGCGGTCCGCATCAGGCTTGACCTGCGGGCTGGTCACGGCAAGCAGCGGCTTGACGAAGCGCCGGCCGTCGCACAGCGCGGCGAGCGCGCGCAGCTCGTAGAGGCTGAGCTGCGGCGCCGAGAACACCACCACGTCGACCTCGGCGCTCTGGGCATACTCGCCTTGCAGCGCGCGCACCTCGGCCTCGCCGATGCGGTGCGCGGCGCGCAGCTTGCCGCCTTGCGCCTCGGGCGTAATGCCGGGCAAGTGAAACAGCGCCACCGAGCCGAAGCTCGCCATCGCGGCGCCAAAGTGCTTCAGCTCATCCGAGGTGGGCGCGGCTTCCAGCCCCTCGACCACCGGCACCGCCCAGTAATTGCCGGCCAGGCGTCCGACCACGCCGCCGAGCGCGCCCCAGTCGTTCAGGTTCCTCGGCGTGTAATCCACCTGGATGGCGACGGTGGGCTCGCGCTGCTCGTCCAGATGGAACCCGTAGCGCGGGGTGCGGCCGGTCAGCCCGGCCGACAGCGCCGAAGGCCCGCCCTCGAAATTGGAGCGCGCGCCGCATACCGAGTTCGAATAGATGACCACGCCCGTATCGCCGAAGGCGACGCTCTCGCCGCGCGTGGGCGCCTGGATGGTCTGGTAGTTGATGCAGGTGTCGGTCATCGACACGCCGAGCTTGCGCAACGCCGCGATGGCGCGCTGCTCGAGCTCGAGCATCCAGGCCTGCTGCCCCAGCAGCCCGGCCTTGGCGAAGTCGGTGCCGCGCGGGTCGGTGATGGTCGGCACGCGTACCGCCCCGCCCTCGCGGGCAAGCGATTCCAGCCAGGCCACGCCGGCTTCCCCCAGGCTCTCCGTATCGGCCATGACATGCGCCTGCGTCACCGGCACGAAATCCGGCGCGCCGAAGAATTCCCCCACGCGGATCTGGTGCTCCAGGGCGACTTGCGCGACGCGCCCCAGCTCGCCGGCGCGCATGGCGCGTTCGAGATCGTTCAGCTTCATGGCGTTTTTCGGCCGCCATTATGGGTCCTGCGCCGGCCGGCCTGCACCCGCCTGTCGAAACCGTAACGGCCGTGCGTCACCATAGCGTGGGTGCAATCCGTCTATGTCTCTCCGTGCTGCGACATCGGTGAGGCGCAGCGCTACTTGCGCTGCCAGGTAGGCCCCGGGCAGCCGCACGACATCCAGGATTGCTATCGCACGCTCGCCGCCGAGTGCCTGCAGCGCAGGGGCAAGTCGCTGCTGGTGGTGGGAGCCGGCGGCGGCGACAGCTTCGTGCACCTTGCCGGGCGCGACTCGCTGCGCGCCATCGCGCTCGCCGGCGTGGCGCCGGGCTTTCGCCTCGCTTTCGTGGCGGCGACCCCGGACATGATCGCGGTATACGACGCGGCGGTCATGGAAGCCGGGCGCCGCGGCCTGGAAGCCAGGCGTTTTCGCACCGAGGAAGAAGCCTGCGCCTGGCTGCTCGCGCCGTAGACGGGCATACCTATTGCTCCCCCGCACCGCATGGAACACAAGCCGCGGTGGGCAGAGATGTGCGCGCGCATCCTGCAGCAGTGTGAATTGATCAGCGGTGGCCGCGAAAGCCTCGCCCGCTTCCTGGACGTGCATCCGCACCAGCTCGCCCTGTGGACCGCGGCCAAGGGCGGCCCGCCGCGCGCCGTATTCGAGAAAGCCATGGAGATCATCCTCGCGGAGCACGACCGCCGTGCCCTGCAGGAGGCGAGCGGCCGGATGCCCCGGCGCAGGAGCCATGAGCGACAATAGCGCCTCGCATGGCGCACAAATTGCGGATTCCCGCGGCACGCTGCCCGGTATGCGGCCACGTGAGCCGGGACTTCGAGCTGGTGGACAAGCGCTGCGAGCGCATGCTCGAGGGCGCGCGCTGCCGCGGCGTCAACAGCGCTACCCGTAGCTACGACGACTGGCAGGCGTGCCCGGCCTGCGAGGCGACCGGCCGCAAGGACAACTCCCGCTGCGCCCAATGCCGGGGCGAAGGCTGGGTCTACGCCCGCTCCCCCTGAAAATTCGCGCCCGAGGCGCCAAACCAGGAAATATGTCACCGCAGGCGGCGCGCGCCTGTGCACACCATTGCGCCATGGAACGGGAACCTCGCCGATACCGGCAGACCGAATCCGGGCGCAGAGCCTGGGAAAGCCGCCACTCCGGCCTGCCGCCGGCGTACCGGCGCCTCCTGGGCCTGCTCCGCGGTACCGCCGGTCGCGACGAGCTTTTCGCTGGCATGCGCGATTGCAGCCAGCGCCAGGTGCAGGGCTGGCTCGACGAGCTGGAGACGCTGTGCTTCATCGAGCCGGCGCCCGCAGCCGCGCCGGGCGCCTCCGCCCCGATGTCGCAAGCCGCCTGAGCATAGAGGGTTCGAGGGTTTACCCGCATTGACGGCCCCCGCTGCGCGGCGGATAGTGCCCGCAAGAGGGGAAGAACAAGGGGTTCAGTCTTGCCGGCGGCGATTCACAAGCGCGCGCTTCAGCGGGCCATCGAGCAGGCGGGCGGGGTGGAGGCGCTGGCCCGCGATCTCCAGGTCCCGGTAAGCGCCGTGCGCTTCTGGATGAGCGCCTCTTCTCCCCTGCCCGACGACGTGTTCCTCAAGCTGGTCGATCTGCTGCTTGCCCGCGACGGCGAGCGCGACGCTCCGGATAGCTAGCGCCTCGGGACGCTGAAGCGAATCCAGGTGTCGCGGGCCGCCTGGCCGGGCTCGATGGTGACGCCGATGCCGTGCCGGTCCGCCCATTGCGTGAGATGCCGGACCGCGGCGCGATCCCACTTGGTGGTGAAGTACATGCTGCGCAGCAGGCGCCACGGAAACTCGGTGGTTTCCCGCGCGAGCACCGAGGCCGCAAGCTGGGCCAGCGGATCGACGCGGCCCTTTCGGCTGGTGCGGCTCACACCATGGCCTTCAGGCCGGCGTTGGTGATGCTGAAGAACCTTTCGTCCTCGGACTTTGCGATCAGGCCCTTGCTCACCAGCCCGGCGTAGCCGCCGCGGTAGGCGTCGAAATGGGTGACCGGCCAGCGCTGCGTCAGGATGTTGACGCGGTAGGTCCGCACCGAGGCTTCGAGGTACAGGTCGCGGATCTGGCTGAGCACGGCACGCTCGCTGGGAATGAGCTCCATGCGTTCTCCTCAGGACAACGGCCCGGTCACGGCGAGCCTGGGCAGCGCCATGATGGTCAGGTGGACGTCGAAGAAGTAATACTGCAGGCCGGCGAAGGCGAGCAGCACCAGAAGCATGGCGCGCTTTGCGGCAAGCCAGCGCCTGACGCTCGGTTCTTCGAGAGGGTTGCGCGGCCATGTGGCCTCGACGAAGCGACGCAGCTCGGCGACTTCCTGTTCCACTGCAGCCTCCTTATTCCGTGATTGATCGGCTGATAAGGCGGCCTGCCGCGGCTGCGACTGCTGTCCGCGCGAAGCGCTGCCGGCGATCCCGCTATCGTGAGGCCGAGTTGGCCTGTTAGACCGGAGACTTTGCGTCCCTGCCTTTCGGCAGGTTTGCCCTTATCGACAGCCATACTTTATGCACGGCGGCGCGAACGCGCAAACCGGCGCGGCCCGCGAGTGGCAACAAATGCACACTGGCATTGAAAGCAACTGTTCAAGAACGGGGCAGCTGTCGGGAAACGACCGACAGGTTTCATTTCAGGATTAGGGAAATCCTTGCGCGGGGCCTAAACTGGCAGCGGGATGGTCTCAAGAAAAAATCGCGCCGACCCTGGGGTCGCGGATGCGGCGATCGGCAGCGGCAAGGCCGGCTCCGCGCCGGCCATTTCGCTCAATGCACTGAAGGAGCAGGCCGCGGGGCTGCGCCGTGCGCAGCTCATGGCCGGCCTCGCCCACGTTATCACCCAGCCCGACGGGTCCTTCGAAAGCTGGTCGGAAACCCTGCCGGCGCTGATCGGCGTCCAGGAGCATCGCATCGTCACGAGCACGCGCCACTGGCTGGATCTCATCCACCCGGGCGACCGCGCGCTGTTCCGCGATACCGCCCTCAGCGCGCGCGCCGAGGGCCGGCGCGCGGAGGTGGAATACCGCCTGTGCCGCAGCGACGGGGCCTGGATCCACGTTCGGCAGGTGATGGAGCCCATTCCGGGCCCGCCGGACGCCGCCGGGCGAAAGCGCTGGTTCAACACGCTGCAGGACATCACGGCGCAGAAAGGCGCCGAGGAAAAGATCAAGCGATTGAACCGGGTGTACGCGGTGCTGAGCGGCATCAACGCCCTCATCGTCCGGGTGCGCAACCGTTCCGATCTGTTCAAGGAAGCCTGCGACATCGCGGTCAAGCAGGGTGGCTTCCGCATGGCATGGATCGGATTGGCGAACGAGGGCTTCACCCAGGTGGCGCCGGTAGCGTCGGCGGGCGAGGTCGGCGATTTCTTCCACTCGGCGCCGCTGTCTCTGGTGGAAACGCATCGTGCCTTCGGCTTGGTCGGTCGGGTCATGCTGGAGCGCAAGCCCGCGGTTTCGCTCGACATCCAGCGCGACACGCGCAAGCTCGCCAAGGAGCAGTGCGCGGCGCGCGGCATCAATTCGCTCGCGGTCATTCCGCTCGCCGTGAACGCTGGGGCGGTGGGCGTGTTCGCCCTGTATGCCGCCGATGCCGGCTTCTTCGACGACGAGGAGATGCGCCTGCTGCTCGAGCTGGCCGGCGACGTGTCCTTCGCCATGGAGCACATCGAAAAGAGCGAGAAGGCCGAGCACCTCGCCTACTACGACCCGCTCACCGCGCTCGCCAACCGCACCCTGTTCCACGAGCGCCTGGCGCAGCACCTTGCGGCCGGCCCGGAAGCCCAGCACAAGCTCGCGCTGATGATCGTCGACATCGAGCGCTTCAAGACCATCAACGACACGATCGGCCGGCAGGCGGGCGACGCGCTGCTCAAAAGCATCGCCGGCCGGCTGACGGCATTGATCCCGAACGTTCGCCTCGCGCGCATCGGCGCCGACCAGTTCGCCATCGTGGTGCCGGAGGTGCAAAGCGAAGAAGAGCTCGCCCGGGGGGTGCAAGCGCGCCTCAAAGAATTTTTCGGCACGCCCTACCCGGTGGGCGACTCGCAGCTCAGGATCTCCGGGCGGGTGGGCATCGCGCTGTACCCGGAGGACGGCGCCGACGGCGAAACGCTGTTCCGCAACGCCGAGGCGGCGCTGAAGAAGTCCAAGCAGACCGGCGAGCCCTACCTCTTCTACGAGGAGCGCATGTCGGAGCGCGTCTCCGAAAGGCTGGCGCTCGAGAACAAGCTGCGCCAGGCCATCGAGAACGACGAGTTCGTGCTCCACTACCAGCCGAAAGTCGACCTGGCCACGCGCGCGATCACCGGAGTGGAGGCCCTGCTGCGCTGGCAGAACCCCGAGCTGGGGCTGGTGCCGCCGTTGAAATTCATCCGCCTGCTGGAGGAGACCGGGCTCATCCTGCAGGTGGGCTCCTGGGTGCTGCGGCAGGCGGCGCAAGACCACAAGGCCTGGGCTGCGCAGGGCCTGGAGCCACCGCGCATCGCCG
Source organism: uncultured bacterium (assembly GCA_965233185.1). GTDB lineage: Bacteria > Pseudomonadota > Gammaproteobacteria > Burkholderiales > SG8-39 > SCGC-AG-212-J23. Next base: position 17,791 of record CBDDSA010000148.1, on the reverse strand, counting down.
TGAACGTGTCTCCCATCCAGCTGCGCCAGCGCCACTTCGTGCGCCTGGTGGAAGAGGCGATTGCCGAGGGCACTGCGCCCGTGGGCGTCGACCTGGAGATCACCGAGAGCCTGCTGATGGACGACATCCAGGCGAACATCGCCAAGCTGCAGGCGGTGCGCGCGCTGGGCGCGAGCATCGCGATCGACGACTTCGGCACCGGCTACTCCTCGCTCGCCTACCTCGCCAAGCTGCCGGTGCAGGCGCTGAAAATCGACCGCTCGTTCATCGTCGCCATGCACGACGACCCGGACGCCATGACGCTCGTCTCGACCATCATTTCGCTCGCGCATTCGCTGCGCCTGAAGGTGATCGCGGAAGGGGTGGAGACCGAGGAGCAGGCGAAGATCCTGCGCCTGCTGCGCTGCGACGAGATGCAAGGCTACCTGGTCAGCAAGCCGGTTCCGGCGGACCAGCTGGTCGCCAAGCTGGCGAAGAAACCTAGCCCTGCGGGCTGACCGGGCGATACGCCGGGTCTGCTTTCCTGAGCAAGGAAAGCATCTTGCGAAAAGCGCGCGGCGGCGGCGTCACGGTTCCGGCCAGCCACGCCTGGACCGCGGTGCGCGAAACGTCCAGGCGCGCCGCCAGCCCTTCGATGCCCAGGAGCTGGCACGCACGCTGCGCTACGTCGCTGTGAACGTTGTCCGGCATAACCTTCGATGTCCCCTCCCCCGATGATCCTATGAACCGCTCGTAATGCGCCTTCGGCGAACGAGTTCTTACAGTTGCGGACATCGCCTGTTGCGGGCAAGCCACCCGCCGCGTGGAAAATGTCTCGGAGACATGCGCGGGGCGGGTGATGGTGTACTTCAGCTGCGAGCGGCGTCCGCGACGCGGCTAGCCCGGCCCCGCCCCGTTGCCTTCAGGGGGGCTAGGCTTTCCCGCGTCCGGAGTGCTGTCCTCGATCAGGTCCACGGCGAGGAGGAAAACATCCGTCGGAATCGCTTCCTCGCCATTCATCCACCGCTCGATTTGCCGCGGGCTGAACCCGATGGCGCGCGCCAAAGCCTCCACGCTGCCCAAGACTCGGGCGGCGCGGCGCAAGGCATCCATGCGCACCGGGTTGGGCATCGGCGGTCGTGTAGTGCAGACCATGATGCCACTGTCCGGAAAGTCCCGACACCGCGTTTCGTCGAAATAATGCAGAAATGGGCGTAATTACAACGCGGCGGGAGAACCGGGGGGGCCGGGCCCCTATGCAGGCTTGCCGTGTACCGTTCAACGGAATGTGGTTGCGACTGCCTACCGGGCCCGGCTAGAGGAAACCCAAGCGCAATTGCCGTGCCCGCTGGCCAGACCCCTAAAGGGTCAAGGTGCCGATTTGCTTGCGCCTCTCCGCCCGGATCACGTGCGGGACGTCGTCCGTGGGAACGGCGAGATGGCGCAGCGGCGCGCGCCCGTCGGTGAAATGCAGCTCTTTGCCCCCGCCCTTGAAGACTCCACCTCGGATTTCCGCCGGCTTCAGAGCGCGCGGCTTGGCGTCGCCGACGTACTCGTAGAGCCTGCCGGTGACCGACAGCGTCGAGGCAATGGAGTCCAGCAGCCGCTCCTTGGCATCTGCCGTCGGTTGGCCGATGTCGTAGACCCGGCTCCAGACAACCTCAACCGCCAACGCGACCGGTACCAGCGTGTGCGGCAACGTATCGGACGGTTTCAGCATTCCGGCAGTGTAAAGAGCAGGCTTGCGCCTGCCGCCGGGACTAAAAGAAGTTTGCAAATCCGGTGTGATCTATTGCCCGCCGAGCGCCTTCCATGAGCCGGACTGCGTGCCCAGGCTCTTGGCCCCAACGAAGCGTTCCCACCGGGCGCCGCACGGCTTGCAGGTATACACCTCGACGACTCCATCGTCGCGAAGGGTATGCGCGTCGCCCCGCATATGATCGTGGGGATCAACGTTCGCCGACTGGTCTCGCAAGGATTGGCAAGCGGGGCAGCCGCTCATAGCGCTCGGGCATACTAGCCGCGCCGGTGCAACCGGTGTGTAAGGCTCTTTCAGAAGCTCTATGGCGTCCCCACGGCGGTTTGAACGCCGTATAACCGCTTTTGCCTCGATGGTTCAGGTGCCTATGGATGCGTGGCAGGCGGCGACCTAGAACGTCACGACACGTCCAGCCGCAGGTGCGCGAGAACCTCGCACTTGCTCAAATGGCCGCCGCACTTAAGAGGCTGTGCGGCCTTGGTGGTTAGGAAGCAGGTGGCGCGACTGTGCTTATGGCGACAGCACGGGAGAGGCTCGGACTTGTCTCCGAATGCGCGGAACCGTTCCGAGTAATAGGGGCATTGATCCACGCGACACGTCGCTTTGTCATGCTACTCCCTTTGTCAGGTTTTTCCCGACAAATTTGAGTACGCGGCGCGCCCACAGCAAGCCCTCTGTTGTCTGGCACTTAGCGAATCGGCCGCACCCACGGAGGAGCGCGTTGTTAGGCGGCCGGGCCTTGGAAGGCTTGCCGTAATACCGTCGGTGGCTTGGTTGCGACCGCCTACTGGCCTAGCGTACTAAATACACGAATGCAAGCACCGTCCCGCGAGCGCCTGTGCAAGCAGCTCTTCATCGCCCGGGTCGGGACCGCTTCCTCCCGCTTCCCGTACATCGTGACCCTTTTCTGGAAGCCACCGCGCAAGGGTTGCCCCCGCGCAGCGGTCAACGAGAAACTTCATCCACCAACCCGCACCGCGTCAAGCGAGTCGTTGGCGATGACAGCGTGCGCGTACGCGAGACATGCCTGGATGTCGTCACGCGTAAGGTCGGGGTAGTCCTTCAGGATGGCCTCGGGGGTTTCGCCCTGCGCGAGCAAGCTCACGATCAGCTCCACCGAGATGCGCATGCCACGCACGACCGGCTTGCCGCCGAAGATCTTTGGGTCCGCGGTGATGCGCTTCAAGAGCTCGTGTTCTGCTGTGGTCATGACAACGTCCCGCAGCAGATGGAGTTTGATCTTACCAGCGAAGAGAGCCGCGCCCCCGCACGTGTACAAAACTCGATGGCTCTTCTCTGTTTTTGCATATGTTTGGGACGCTTTGCGGATCGACCCGCTTAGGTCTCGCTTCCTCGGCCGCTCGCTTTGGCCACATCGCGAAGCGCGAGCGTGATTACCGCCTGATCGCCTTCGGCAGCTTCTGCAGGAGGTCGAGGACCTCGCGCACGCGCTCGACGCTCGAGGCATCGACGAAGCTGCGGGCCTGGTTGCGCGTCACGTGAGCCCGCCGGAATTCGCGCCGCTCAGCGCTTTGCGTCGATCAGCACGAAGGCGATGCGGGCGAACGCGTTCGAGCGGTTGCTCCAGGCGTGGTTGGTGCCGCGCTGGATGAGCACGTCGCCCGCGCGCATGAGCGTCTCGCCCTCGTCCATGACGGCGTAGATCTCCCCCGAGAGCACGATCGCATAGTCGATGGTGTCGGTGGTGTGCATGCCCGGGTGAGGCGCGCCTTCGGCGCGGTGGTGGCCGTCGGGAAAGAGCTTCTTGAAGAGGCCGTCGAACATGCGGCGCAGGACCGCGGGATCGCGCGGCTCCGGCGGGTAGTCGATGATGCGCAGGATGGTGCTCTTCTCCGGCGGCAGCAGCCCCTTCACTTCGGCGACGCGGTCGGGGTCATCGATGGCGGGCGGGCTGCCGAGGGTCGCCCAGACGTTGCTCACGCGGTAGCCGGGCCGCTCCTCGACTTCGCGCACTACGCTGGGCTCCCCGTCGGCGACGATGCGCGAGCGGCCGCTCGCATCGTTGCCGCTCACGATGATGCGCGGCAGGGCAGGCATGGGCAGCTCTTGCATGGCGAGGCTCCTGGAGGTTCTCAGATGCGGATGGGGAAGTCCGGCGGCACCGGAACGTGCGGCGCGACGATGCGGTTCCTGAGGACGCCGAGCCCGCTCACCTCGAGTTCCACCACGTCGCCTCCCTTGAGGAAGCGGCCCTGCTCGTTACCGCATCCGCCGCCCACCGTGCCGGAGCCGAGCACCTCGCCGGGATGGAGCGTCTCCTCCTCGGAAGCATAGGCGAGGAGCCGCGTGAAGGAGTGGTGCATTCGGCTCGAGTGGCCGCGCGACCATTCCTCGCCGTTCACGCGCGCCACCATGGTGAGCTGCTGCGGGTCGGGGATCTCGTCGGCGGTGGCGATCCACGGCCCGAGGGCGTTGCCGGTGTCGAAATCCTTGCCCTTCGCCGGCCCGAGGCTGCCCTGCATCTCGGCGTACTGCGCATCGCGCGCCGAGAAGTCATTGAAGATGGTGTAGCCGAACACGTAGCCCGCGGCTTCGGCCTCGGGGATGTTGCGTCCCGATCGCGCGGTGACGAGGCCGATCTCGAGCTCGTAGTCGATGGTGCGGGAGTAGCGCGGCCAGTGCACCTCGGCGTCATGGCCGACGACGCTGAAGCAGTTGCCCTTGTAATAGATCGGCCGCTCGTACCAGACCTTGTGGATCTTCACCTGCGCCGGATCGCGCGGCTCGTTCTCGATGCCGAAGAGATGCCGATTGGCGCGCGATTGGCGCACGTGCTGCTCGAACGAAAGGAAGTCGCGCAGGCGCCGCGGCACCGGCAGCGGCGCGAGCAGGCGCACGCCGGCGAGCGGCTGCTTCACCTTCGGCGAGCGGGCGAGGCCGCGCGCCCGCTCGAGCGCACGCTCGCCGCCGTCGATGAGCGCTAGCATGTCGGCGAAGCAGGGATCGGCGTCCGACGCGGTGAAATCGGTGATCTCCTGCTCGCCCGGGAGCAGGGCGCCGATGTGCTTCTCGCCGCCCGGAAGCCTGAAGGAGACGAGCTTCATTGCGCCGCCGCGGCGGAGCCGGCGGCCTCCTTGTGCGCGAAATAGCGCTTGCCCATCAGCTCCAGGAGCTTCAGGCGCGTGGGCATCTCCTCGCTCGAGCGGGCATCGGCGGCGTGCTCGCGATAGCAGGCATAGACGTTCACGTAGATGCGCTCGGCCTCGCCCCAGTGCGCCCAGCGGTCGAGCGCGATCGCCTCGGCCGCCTGCTCGAAGCTCATGCCGGCGTCGTGGAATCTGCGCGTCTCGCCGAGCAGGTAGGCGAGATAGTCGCGCATCTCGCGCACGCCCTGCTTGTCGGTGACGGGGCCGTGGCCGGGCACCACGGTTTTCACGTCCCAGGCGAGCATGGTGTCGCAGGCGCGGATCCAGTTCGACACCGGGCCGGCCCAGATGGCCGGATGGCCGCCGTTGAAGATGATGTCGCCGGTGAAGACGGTGCGCTCGCGCGGCACGTAGACGAGCGCGTCGCCGCGCGTGTGCGCGGGGCTCACGTCGACGAGGACCACTTCCTTGTCGCCGACCTTGAGGCGCCGCTCGCCCGAGAAGCAGTCGTTCGGCAGCGTGAGGCGCACGCTCGCGAAGTCGAAGTGCTGGCCCATGACCTCGTACCAGAAGCGGCCGGCGACGCCCATGTCGCGCCAGTTCTTCTTCCAGTCCACGTACTGCGTCGGCGGCCGGCTTTTCATGTCCTCGAGGCAGCCGGGCGTGGCGATGATGCGCTTGCCTTCGAAAAGCTGGTTGCCGAAGGTGTGGTCGCCGTTGCCGTGCGTGTTCACCAGCGTGCCGATGTCCTTCGCGGCCGGCACGGCATCGCGCATGGCGGCGAGCATCTCGCGGGTGAGCGGGACGTCGAAGAGCGTGTCGACGAGCAGCGTCTCTCCGGAGTCCTCGATCAGGCCGGCGTTGGACCAGCCCCAGCTGCCGTCGGGAAGCAGGTAGGCGTAAAGCCCATTGCCGAGGTCGTGCAGTCCCTTGCTGTACTTGTGGCTCTTCATTGGGGGTCCGGTGGGTTGCGATGGGCGCCCGTCAGTTGCCTTGACTTGCCTTGACAGCAGTAGGCGACGCAGTCAAGCTGTCCGCGAAAATAATATCACGGAGCTTTTCATGCCTTCGATGCTTCACCTTCGCCCTGCGCTCGTCGCATCGCTGTCGGCTGCCGCCCTCTCCTTTCAAGCCGGCCTCGCGCAGGCGCAGGCGCCCATCCGCGCGAGCATCCAGTCTCCGGCGAAGGCGCTTCTCTCCAAGGGCTTCGACCACCTGCTCGGCGAGATCGAGAAGGCCACCGAGGGCCGCGCGAAGTTCCAGCGCTATTACTCCGGCTCGCTCGCCAAGCCGAACGAGCAGCTGCGCGCCACCTCCACCGGCCTCGCCGGCGCGGCGCTCGTGGTGCCGAGCTACGTGCCGGGGCAGCTGCCGCTTGCCAACGTGGGCAGCAATCCGGCGCTGTGGAAAGACAGCTGGGTCGGCAGCAAGGCCTACCAGGCGCTCTACGACGAGCTGCCCGCCATGCGCCAGGAGCTCGACAAGCAGGGCGTGAAGCTGATCGCCGCCTATGCCACGCCCACCTACTACCCGCTCGCGCGCAAGGTCGAGCTCAACAACCTAAAGCAGCTCGACGGCATGCGCGTCATGACCTCGGGCCAGATCGCGGTCCTGCTGCAGTCGTTCGGCGCGCAGATCGTCAACATCCCCACGCCCGAGGGCTACGAGGCGCTGCAGCGCGGCACGGTCGACGGCGCCGTCTACGGCCTCACCTCCGCCACCACCTACGGCATCGAGCGCGTGGTCGAGTCGCTCTGGCGCCTGCCGCTCGGCGGCCTGCCGATGCTCGTGGTGATGAACGGCAAGGCCTGGGATGCCCTGTCCAAGGCCGACCAACAGGCGATCGCCAAGGTGGCCGAGGGCCAGGCCGACGCCTTCCACAAGATCTACCAGATCGGCGGCGACGACGAGTCGCTGAAGAAATTCCAGAAGGCCGGCGTGAAGATCCTCGACGCCGACGCGCAGAGCGTCTCGCACCTCCAAGGGGCGGCGCGCAAGATCTGGGACGCCTGGGCGGCGGAGCAGGAAAAGGCCGGCCTGCCCGGCCGGCAGGTGATGGACGACTTCGTGCGCCTCACCGCGGAGTTCGCCAAGACGAACCCGTACGCGGGCACCAAGTAGCGCGGGCATGGAGGTTTCGGCGCAGGCACGCGAGCTCGCCTCGCCCGCGTTGCGGCCGGTCGACCGCATGCTCGCCCGCCTCGAGGACGGCCTGGTCATCGTCGCCGGCGTCCTCGTCTTCGCCCTAATGCTCTACGGCGCCGCCGACGTGATTGCGCGCGCCGCCTTCAATCGCCCTCTGCCGAGCACCTACGAGTACATGGAGCTCGGCATGGTGGCCATCGTCTACCTCGGCGCCGCGCACGTGCAGCGGCTCGGGGCGCACGTGAGCGTCGACATGGCCGCCAAGCACTTCCCGCCGCGGCTCAACGAGGCGCTCGCGCTGATCGGCTGCCTTTTCGGCCTGCTTCTCATGGGCGTCATCGGCTGGTGGGGCGCGGCCGCCGCCTGGCAGAGCTACGTCACCGGCGAGTACATCGGCAGCGTCGCCCGGGTGCACGTGCTGCCGGCGCGCCTTGCCCTGGTGGCGGGCGTGGCGCTGCTTTTCGTGCGGCTCGTCCTGGAAACCGCCGACCACCTGCAGCGCATGCTGCGCGGGCGCAGGCGCTAGCCCATGGCGATCGCCCCGGAGCTCGCCGGCTGGCTCGGCGTCGCCGCGCTCATCGTCGCGGTGCTCCTCGGCATCCCGGTCGCCTATGCCATGGGGGTGATCGGCATCGTCGGCTCCTATTTCCTCATCGGCCCGGAGGCGACGCGCGGCATCGTGGAGATCGTGCCCTTCAGCACGGTGGCCTCCTACAGCTTCAGCATCGTGCCGCTCTTCGTGATCATGGGCTACCTCGTCTACCACGCCGGGTTCGCCACCGACCTGTTCAAGACGGCGCGCGCCTGGCTCGGGCATCGCCGCGGCGGCATTCCCATGGCGGCGGTGCTCGGCTGCGCCGCCTTCGGCGCCGCCTCGGGCTCGGGCCTGGCCTCCACCGCCACGCTCGCGCGCATCACCATCCCGGAGATGATCGCCTCCGGCGTCGACAAGCGCCTCGCCTACGGCGTGGTGGCGGCGGCCGGGCCGCTCGCGCAGATGATCCCGCCGAGCGTGCTGCTCATCATCTACGCCATCATCGCCGAGCAGTCGGCGGGCAAGCTCCTCATCGCCGGCATCGTGCCCGGGCTCATCATCGTCGTCGTCTATCTCGCGACCATTTTCGTGCGCGTGTCGATGAACCCCGCGCTCGCCCCGGCGGCGCCGGTGCGCGTGCCGCTCGCCGAGCGCCTCGCCCGGCTGCGCCACATGTGGGGCATCGGCGTGCTCTCCCTCGTGGTGATCGGCGGCATCTACAGCGGCATCTTCACGCCCACCGAAGCCGGCGCCATCGGCGCGAGCTGGTCGCTCCTTCTCATCGTCATGGTGCGCAAGCTCACCTGGGCGGTGCTCAAGGACAGCATCATCGAGACCATCCGCACCACGAGCATGGTGTTCCTGATCGTCATCGGCGCGTTCATCTTCAGCCACTTCCTGTCGATCACGCGGCTGCCGACCACGCTGTCGAGCCTGATCACCGGCCTGCCCGTCGCGCCGGTGGTGATCATCATCGGCATCGTCGTGCTCTACCTGATCCTCGGACTTTTCATCGACATGGTGGCGGCCATGTTCATCACCCTGCCGATCATCCTGCCGGCGGTGACCGAGCTCGGCTACGACCCGGTATGGTTCGGCGTGCTGGTGGTGTTCCTCGCCGAGATCGCGCTCGCCACGCCGCCCTTCGGCATCGGCCTGTTCATCATCAAGGGCGTGGTGAACGCCGACATCACCGACATCGTGCGCGGCGTGACGCCGTTCATCCTCGCCGACTTCGTGATCCTCGCCATCCTCGTCGCCTTTCCGCAGCTCGTGCTCTTCCTGCCGAACCTCATGTGAGCGAGCCGGGCGGCTCGGCTAGCGCGTGGCGCCGGCCACCGTGAGCCGCGGCAACGTCATGATGGTGAGGTGCACGTCGAAGAAGTAGTACTGCAGGGCGGCCGAGGCGAGCAGCGCGAGGAGCATGGAGCGTCCCGCAGCTCGCCAGCGCCGCACGCGCGGCTCTGCCGCCGGGTCGCGGCTGCCCAGCTCCTCGATATGGCGCCGAAGAAGGTCGCGGCCGCTGGGGCCGCACGAAACGCAGTCTGTCTGCACTCGGTTCTCCCGTGAGTCGTTGCACGCCTTTCCTGAACGGTAATGGTTTTTTTGCGCCTTCGAAAATCAGCTCATCCAATATCTCGTTAGGTAAGCTTTCCTCAGGCCGAAGGGATGCATTTGGCGATTGGGACCCTGTGAGCCGCATGTAAAGCTCGTCTGATCCCAGCTTCTGCGCACCTCGGCTCAAGCAGCGACGTTGCCCATGCCACGTAGCAGTCGCAATGCTTGGGCGATTCGAGAATAATCTTGGTCGGTAAAAGTGTGGCCAAGGGAATGGCAGATTATGGCATCACGCGGATGCTCGCCGAGCCATGCTTTCTCGTTGATCCTCCCACCCTTGCTTCGCACTTTCACCAGCGCGAGCGCTGGCACGCTGCGAGCGCTGCCGCAGCATCGAGCAGATCGCACATCTGTGCGACCGCACGAGCGTGCGCCTCTGTGCGTCCAAGAGCAATTGCTGCAGTCTCGTAGGTAAGCAGTGGCTGACGTTCCCCGTGCTCTCGAATCAACTCTAAGAGCGGTGAAACGCACAAGACCGTGCGCCACCTCTCGCACAACCTCGAGGACGCCTTGGCGCTGGCGCGGCGGCGCAAGCTCGGCAAAGTGGTGAAGCTGTCCCTCGCTGAAGTGCGGGCCATCCGCGTGCTTAACATCACCTACGGCAGTACGGAGCTGCGCTACATCGTCACCGGCAACACCAAGTACCAGCCGACACGGACGCTCTCGCGCGCGCCGCTGAACGGCTGGTGCTCGGAACGGAGCAGTTCTGCACCGGCTATAGGTCCGCGGAACAAGCCTGAGGAGGCATGGAGCGTCGTGACAAGCTCGGCGAGCGCCGCCCGGCGCCAAGTCTGAAGGTCCTCCACGAGTCGTCGGTCGATGGGCTCCGAGTAGTCCCATTCACTTGGCAGTGCCTTGAGATTGGACGGGATCGTCGCTTCCCTTCGCGCGCTCTGCAGTGCCCGGGTGCCAACTTCTAACTCAACGCCGTGCTGGCGCGGCGGCGTGCCACGATGGGCAAGCACATTTCGAAGCACCCTTAGCTTCTTGAACATCGGACGCCCAAGATGGAGGCCCGCACTGAAAAAGCATTCCAACGCCGAACAGGGACGACACGCTGAACTGGAATAGCGAGTCGTCCTGCGTGAACCTCTCGCGAATTGACCGCCTCTGCTCGATGGCGGCGATGTATCGAACCGCCTAGGCCAGGCCCGAGGCGAGCGACGCCGTCGCTGCCGCCAGGACTGCAAGCTTAAACATCGGTTTCATGCTTCGCCCTTTTTCACTTGGTAGATGAATCAGTCTTCGTTCTGATCTTGGCCGTCACGGCCTGTATCGCGATCGAGGCGCACCGCGTGGCCGGGCATCGGGAGCCGCGGCTACCAGATGGCGAAGAAGTTCAAGCGCGACACGCCCTGGGACACGCACTTCGAGGAGATGGGGCAGAAGACGGCGATCCGCCGGCTGTGCAAGACGCTGCCGAAGTCGCCCGAGCTCGCGGTGGCGCTCGCGCTCGAGGACGCGCACTACCGGGGCGAGGCGCAGAACATCCGGCTCGACGAGGCGCTGGAGAACTCCTACGTGCCGCCTGGCTCATCGGATGAGCCAGTAGATGTGAATCCCGAGACCGGGGAGGTGATGCCCCCGCAGGGCCAAGCGCCGGCCGCCGCGGCCCCGGCGGAAGCGCCGGCGAAGCAGGCCTGAGCGCCAGGTGTTGGGAGAAGGTGCGCTGGAATGGCCCCTAGAAATGCATGAATCACGCATGCTAGCCGCGCAGCGCGCCTGCGCGAGCTGCGGGGCCATGTTCGCGGCGAGGCGCGCCTGGCAGCGTTTCTGCAAGCCCAGCTGCCGGGCGAGGTGGCACCGCCCCCCGGGGCTCCAGGCGCGCCTGGATCGGATCGAGGAGCGCCTGGCGGCGATTGAGGCACAACTCGGTGCGGGCAAGGGATGAGCGCGCGACACAGCGCGCAGAAGGCTCAGTCGCTGCTGGGGGCGCCGGCGGTGGATGCCCGCGATCGCGCGATGGCGGCGGCCGATGTCCAGCTTGCCCAGGCGAAGCACCGTGTCTCGCTCGCGTGCCTCGCGTGCCTGCGCAACGCCTGCGACGCGCCGGCGATGGTGCGCCAGGCACTCGATGCGATCGAGGGCGCGCGCCAGCTGCTCGCACAAGCCACCGAGGAGCGATGAGCGCGGCCGCGCGATTGCTCGATCAGCACCCCGCCGCGACAGGACGGCTGCTGAAGCGCCTGGAGGATTTGCTCGCCGTGGCACCGAGCTCGCCGATCGACGACGAGCTGCGCCGCGCGGTGAAGGCGCATGAATCGCGCGCTGCCGTGCTCGCGGTGGCAAACGCGAGGCGAAAGGCAACCCCGCCGGTCCAGGCGGCCGTGCAGCGCGCTGCGGATCTCTTCCTTACGCCGGCGTACCGCAGCCGCGTGCCGGCGAGGGCGCGGTGGGCGGCCGACCTTTGGGACTGGCTCAAGCGCGGGCACGTGCGCGTGGGCCTCGAGCGTCAGCCCTGCATGGCCACCGTCGAGTCGGCGCTACAAAGCTGGCGAGAAAGGCCGTACAGCTCTTTCAAGATTGGCTGATACGGTGCGCGAGTCGGCAAAAAGAACGGAGGGAGCGATGGTCGACAAAACGACGAGCAAGGGCGGCAACGGTAGCGCAGAGCGGGCGACGCTGAGGGCGATCGCCGTCCAAGGCGATCACGCTCCCTGCTTCTTCGAGCAAAGCAACATGATGCACCGGGTATTCGCGCCGGCCGGTGCGACTAGCGAGGACTTGGAGAGCCCGGATTTCCTCGACCTGGGGTATCACACGAGCAACGTGCGCGACGGCGACCTGGTGCACGTCTTCACCATTGACTGGAAGCGCTACTGGCTGGCACTCGCCATCCGAGGCGGGCTGAACGGCCTGCAGCCTCGCATCCGGATCCTGCCCGGCTTCCCGATGGAGATCCGGGGCGCGGCGCTCGAGTTCGACGACGGCATTCCGGCCGGCTACTCGCTGCCCTTCGATCGAGCACGCGGCCTGCACGTGCCCATGTTCGGCGAGATCCGCCTGAACGACGGCTACCCGCGGCGTGAAGATGCGCGCGCGCTGATCGTCCACCACCGGGCGAAATCCGCGAGCGTGCCGCCGCGGGCGCCTGGCAAGGGATAGCCCGACAGTGGCGAACCGAATCGGGCACCCCGGCGCGACGCGGCCCCTGAAGTTCTCTCGCCAGGCCACCCCGCGGAGCGCCGGATCCGACTCACACCACCAGGAGCTTACGACCGATGCGCGATGAAGGTGTACCGCACAACTTAGGAGTTGCAGAGGCGCAGGAGCGCGTGGCGCTACGGCAGGCGGCCGATCGTGAGGACGTCGCCGACGTCGCGGTGGCACGCGATGCGCTGCTATCGGAATTCGGCGTCGCCGACTTCACCACCGGCCGCGAGGTGCTGCGCGAGCACATTGCAGGGCTTTCGCCGCGCGAGCGCGAAGCCATCCTGACGGGTACGACGAAGGAAGGCACAGCCATGCTGAACGACCCGGCGTCGATCAAGGTGCTCTTGAGGCGCGCGATCGGCCCGATTTCGGAGAACCCCGAGGAGATGGACGCCGAGCTCGCTGAGCTGCGCAAGCTCATGCCAGACCGCGCCAGCTCGTACTGGAAGGGCCCGGGGTCGGCGCTGAAGCAGCTGCGTTATCGACTCCTTGTCCAGGCGCGCGGCTTGGCGCGCGGTTTCGGCGAGCAGTCAGGGAACGGTTGATGTACCGTCGGCTTCTCGCAGCTCAGGCGAAGCTTGGCAAGGTGTAGCTCACACAGACAGAGAGAAAAACAAGATGGCCTACGCAAGCTCCGTCGCATCGCTGAACAAAATCCTGGACGCCGGCATCGCCGCCCAGCCCTCCAGCGGCGCGGCGATCACGCAGGGCGGCGCGATCTACCGGTACTGCTCGAGCCACGGCGCCACCGACATCGTGGCCGCCGGCTTCTTCACTGGCTGCGGCGCCCAGGTGCGGCACAGCTCCGGCCCGGCCCCCTTCGAGCTCATAACCCGCTCGCCGAACAACGTCGGCGCCAGGCCGGGCGATGTCGTGATCAACATCGGCAGCTCAGCGGCGAGCTCCCCCGGGCGCGTCACCATGCACGCGATCACAGCAAGTTCCTACGGCAGCTCCGGTTTCGATTGCACCGTGTCAGCGCACGCGAGCACGTGAGATGCCGAAAATCTTCTCCTTGCTCGTGGGGCGAGAGATCGAGGTCGACGAGGCCGAGTACGCCCGCCGTCGGGCGGGGCCCCAACAAGCGCCGGAGCGCGCATCGGCGTCACGCCTGGCCGACCTTGCCGACGGCCTGGCGGAGCTCATGGACTCCCGGCGGGCGCTTCGCGACGCGGGCGATCGCGCCGAGCAAGCCCACGCCGAGGCGGCGGCCGCTGTCACGCAGGCGCGCGAGCTGCGCGAGGAGCTCGCCAAGCTTCGAGCCTCGCCCGCCGCCGTTCCTGGCTCGCTCACAGCCACTCAGGAGGGCGCCGAGCCGGCGCCGATCGTCGGCGAGCGCCGGCTGCGCATTGAACGGCGCGACGATGGCCTGTTGTTGAGGGTGCACGACGACGACTACGGCCTGCGCTTCGAGGTACAGCGGGACGAGCTCCGGCGGATCAGCGGCGTGGTGGTGAAGGCCTCTACCTGACAGGGTTACTCGAGGTGGTCGCCCCACTCGTGGACCGAGCTCTATCCGACCGGATCATGCACCGAGTGCAACCAATTTCCTATTCAGGAACGAGGCTTGCTGGCAGTGTGGAAACCATGCGCGTACTACTGAGTAGATTTATCAACTGGCTTGGCTGGCCCGGATTCGTCCAGGACACGGAGTACCGCAGCGCAGATGTCTCCGTGCGTGTAAGGCGGTCCCGCCGATACACCATCGTGAGCGTGAACGGCGTCGACGTTTACTTCGACAGGCTCACGGGGCGGATAGACGGGACCGGTGTTGCCGTTACGTCCGGTTCGCGAGCGGATGGAACTGCGCGATCAACGCGTCTTGCCTGGCTACCCGCGTCAACGCCGAGTGCAGCTCAAAGCAGAACCCCGTCGGCCTAGCGGCGAGAATGATGAGGTTGTCCCCCACGCCGTTCAGGTGCTCGAGCAAGCGGTTCTGGATGTTCTGCGACTCCCCGATATAGACCCATGCATCCGCCCGGTAGAGGGCGTATACACCGGACAGAGCGGGCGCATTCGCGCGAATTGAAACGTCGTTAAAGTTGAAGCCTGGCTGATTTGGACCGATCACTTAGTTCCTTTCGTGTCTTACAACTTGGTTAATAGCGAAAGGGTGACCGAATCAGGCCTGTTTCTTCTCCCCTGGCTTGACGCGCTCTAAATGGCCGTCTAGGCTTCGGGGCGCTGAGTAGTCCAGACCTTCACCGGTCACCAGAACGCCGAGCGATACTGCCTCGGCGTTTTTTTCGCCTGCGGCAAATGCCGCAGATGATCTTTTACCGGAAAAAACGGGTTTTGCAACATCGGCCTACTAGATACTGGACAAACCGAGCCAAATCAGCCCATTAGGATGGTGTACATCCTTACAGCAACCTACTAATCGCTTCCTGGCTCCCGCTCCCGATGGCGCCATGGGACTGGCGGGCGGCGAAGCGAAGCGCTAGCCCCGTCGCGCCGCAGCGGCCGGTGCGACGCGTCGACTAAACGTTTTCCTGGCTGGAAGGCGTTCGAAACGCCTGGTCGACCTCTCGAAGCCGGTCCACGAATAATTCGAGCATATGGCGCCTGAGTTGGGCGATCTGAGGCGGGTTTTCTGGTCGTTCAGCCGATTCCGGGTGCGGCGCTTCCTTACCTGCTAGGCGAGCAAGAAAGTTCTCGAGCGCGGCTTCAAGCGCGAAAAATCCGAGCCGGATTTTGACTATGTCTCGTAGGCAATAGGCGCCAGGGCGCGGTAGAGGCACCTTGGTTTTCGGCGCCTTCGGCTGAATCGGATGCTCGAGCGCCAGCCGGCGGCCGGGCCGCGCACGCGGGTAGATCTGCACCTGCCAATGGGCGAGGATGTTTCTCTTGTCAGCCGCTTGCCGGACTCTTTCGACCAGCTTCGTCCATTGCGCACGCATTGGATGGCCGGCCAAGATTCTGCCCACCGTGTGCTCAGCGAAGGTTCGCTTCGCGCGTGCGCCTTCCAGACTGAAGAAGCCCACGCCTACGGCTCTGCGATGGATTGGGTCCGAGAAACCCCCAGCGACTACTCGCCAAAGTGCTCCCTCTACGCTCGCCCACATTGTCAGCGCCATCCCAATGTCCATGAAGAAGAGCACCTCCTCTTCGGCTTGCGTAAGTTCGGCCGCTCGCTGGTTCATCCCCTGACCCTGGCGTGGTTTGCGGGCTCCCTCCTATTCTGGACATAGCCTAGACACGAGGGCGGGGCCTAGGCCGGTTATCGAATTAACCGGTTGTTTTTATTGGCGTCCCCACGGGGAACCTGAGGCTTTTGCAGCCTTTGCCGCACAGCTGCGGATCCCCATTGCGGGGCTCGCCCTGCCTGGCTTAGAACACCCCCTAGGGCGCCCCTACGGCCGCCGGACAGGGCCGACAAGGGGCGCACACACAATGACCTAGCAAGGAGGTAGCCGACCGGGGCCATGGCCGCCATGCCGCCCGCCAAAGTTGCTCAGCTTCGGGCAGCGATGCGGGACGGTAATTGGCGACTTGCGCTCCGGATCGCCGCCAGGTTTGAGCGGCTCGGGCCACAGCGCGATGCGATTCTGAGCGGGCATGAGGCCTATGTCCGCCCGGACTTCTACCGACAGCTAGGCAAAGACCCCGAGGCCCTCAAACGCGAGGGTCGGCGGGCGCTCATTGAGCGCTACTGCGGGAAGTAAGTCGAACCTTCAACACAGGTCCACGCCTCGGGTAGGGATGCTGCCAAGTTCCTGCTGGCCTCCGCCGCTTCCTTACCTCGTCCTTGTTCTTGTGGGTTGCCTTCCAAACGCTGAGCCGCTTCCCATGCTGATTGTTGCAGTAGTTCCTGCGAGGACGCCCGCGACCAATAGCGTTCAGATCAAATCTCCCACATTGCTCGCAGCACACAAGGCGCTTGCTCCATCCGCCATCGTCCCTGATGAGGAGCCACAAGGCATAGGCGCAACAGGCTTGGGGAGTCCTTACATCGACATCGACGCCGCCAGGCACCATGAGCAGTTCAATCTCCCTATCGCGCTGCAACTTTATCAAGCGCTCACGCACCTCACTACGAACGCTCTGCGGAGCTTCCCCATGGTGCTTATGGACCAGGTCTAGCCATCGCCGTAGCTCGTGCCAATCATCGTTCGGCAGATACAGGAATGGCCGCTCTTTAAGGCCGAGAGGCTGAAATATCTGGAATGCCTCTTCGCCATCGACTTTGGCCAGCTCAGTATTAGCGAATTGCAGGGCCTTTTTCAAGGCTACCAATTCTCTAAACTTCCTCCGCACGCCCATCTAGTCATTATATCTGCTTTATGGCTAGTAGGTGGTCGGTATAGCTTGAAGACCATCAAAGAACTCAGCGAACACTATCGGAAGGTCTACGACTCGGCCGGTGCCGAAGGGATGCTCGTAGCCGAGCTGCCTGCGGAGCGCTACACCTTCGAGACAAGGGACGGCGTGCATCGGATCTACGAAACCCGGCCCACCGAGGGCGGGAGACATCCGCTTGCCGATATGCAGGCACAGAGCGAGCAGGAGGCCATGGCGCGCGCCGCCGTGAATGATGCTGCTCTTTCCATGCCTGCACGCCTTGCTGCCTTGTCCAGATTATTGGACCTGACGAGTAAGAAGTAGTGGAGGGCGAAGGAACGCCCTATGGCAGACACATCGCAATGATTAAACCCGCTCTTTTTTAGGAGAACGACCATGGGACGCAGGGAACATAGCCCGGAGCAGTGGGCACTCGCAGCAGCAGGCCGGGCCCGCTTGAAAGCGGCCGAAGCAAAGGCATCCGCAGCCGCAGCCTTGGCGCGTGGGAAGCAGGCTCACGCCGAGGCCGAAGCTCAGCTCGAGCGCTTCAAAGACTTGGACGAGCGGATCGCCTCGACCAGCGCGGAGATGGTCAAGCAAGGGAAGGCCGCCCGGGTCCCCGCCGACCTCCAGGCAGAGTACGACGCCCGTGCCCTTGCACGCCGGGAGCTTGAGGTATCTGCCGGGCCGCTCGTTGTTCTCCAACGGGAATACGAGGCGGCAGACAAAGCGTTCCGTGAGGCGCAGCAGGTAATGGAGGTGGAAGCCTACCGGGTCGCCATCGCCGAGGCCGCCGAGCTGGGCGAAGAGATTGTCGCGGCTCAGCGCCGCATTTGGGAGAACGGGGACAAGCTGGTGGGCCTTGACCTCCTCGTGAACGCGGCGGCGGCGACCCTCCCGCCTGCGGCGATGGTGGCGCTCAAGTCAGATCTTCGCAAAGTGCTCGCCGCCTTGCACAACGTGCGGCCTTACGTGCCGACCATCGCCGCGGATCGGAACCGGGTGGCAGTCGAGGAATGGCGGGCGCGGCTGGGACAGTTGATGGGTTGATGTGTGCAGCACGGTGGGGGAATCTCTTCACCCACCGTGCGCAATGCGGGCGTCGCGAGGGCCCGCCGCGGGTTAGTCGGAACCGTGCCGCGTCACCACCAACGCCGACAGCTGGCGGGATGGAACTCCGAACTGATTCACCATCCGCGGCCAGCACTTACACCT
>CBDDSA010000147.1:0-6958 GCA_965233185.1 uncultured bacterium | reverse complement strand
CGACAAGGCGCCGTGGCGGCTGTACATGAATTACGCCCTGGATCTCGTTGCCCTGCGTTACCGCAGCGTGGAAGACAACGCCATGCAGTTCTCCAACCCGCGGCGGGCAAAGAAAGCCGCCCCGAAACGCCGGGCGGCTGTCGCTGCGGATGTGTGAGCGCGTGTTTTGCTGATACCGGCGCCGGGTAATGGCCGCGAACGAGCCGACGCAGCAGCGTGTGTGCGGGAACGTGGCGGGCGTAGCGTGGGAATGGTTGCTTGAGTACAACGAGGAGCGCCCGCACGACAGCCTGGACGACATGACACCGCTGGAATACCGGCGGGAGTACGCGTCACAAAAGGCGGCAGTCTCTACGAACTGATGTCGAGCTGACGGGGGAGCTTACAGAGCGATTTCGCGGTGCTGTACCGCGGCGCGAAATCGGCCCGACCACGCTGGCTGGCAGCTCTTCGGCGTCGCAGACCACCATCGTGGCCAGGCTGGCGATGAGCATCAAGGGGCTCTGCGGAAGACGGGAAAGAATGACCATCAGGTACCGCATGCCGCAGAAAAAAAGCCCCGGAGAACGGGGCTTTTTCTAGCAGCGGCGCCTTCGCGCTGGCACAACTATTCAGTCGCGAACGTCCTGCGCCGCGCGCTTGTAGGTTTCGGAGGCGCCGTCCAGCAGCTCCAGGACGGCTTTCTTGAACACGGCGGGATCGGCTTCCAGCACGACGGCCTTCTTCGAGCGCACCGGGCCAATGTCGATACCCATGGAACCCAGGCCGTTCACCAGGGCGAGGTTGTTGTCGCTGTTAGCTGCCGCGAACTTGCCGGTGGGGGTGGTCGACCACAGGCCGCCCGGGAACTTGGCATAGGCCAGGCCGCCGTCTGTAGCGCCCCAGAATACGGTGGCTGCGGTCAAGTACGGCGAGTTGCCGGCCTCGACGTTGGCCTTGCGCGCCAGCTGACCGCCCGAGGTGTCGAGGTAAGAGAAGTCGACGGCCATGGAGGGCTGCAGCACGGCGGCATCGAATTCCTTGGCCAGTGCGGTCATGGCCTTGATGTTCTTCTTGCCCTTGTTGCCGGCGGCGTTGAGGCCGTCGTACTGGTTGAACCACAGTGGTAATCCGGTGGCCGGCACGACCACCATATCTGCGCCCTGGAATTTCACCTTGTAGGGGCTGGCGGCGGAGGTCGGCGTGGTTTCCAGGGCCTGGAAGTTGGCGCTGGCCAGCACCTTTTCCATGGGCACGACTTCGATGCCGGCCTCGGCGAGTTTATTCGCGAATGTGGCGTAGGACTCATCAGCGATCTGTTGCATCAGAGCCTGATCGACGTTGCCGAGGTAGGTTTCCATCGTAGAGCGTGCACCGCCTCCTCCGCCGGCATACGCCGAGGCCTTGTTGTGCGTGACGAAGGACACCTGGTAGCCGGCGATCACGGCACGGCTCTTCTTCTTGAAGAGCGGCTTCACGCCCGCCATGTCTATAACCTTGCCGGGCTTGGTGGTGGTGACCTCGCCAACCGGAATGGCGGCGGCCAGCCCGGGCACGAGCAGGGCAGAGCAGAGCGCCGTGGCGGCGGCAATACGCGGGAGTTTCATGGGGCGGTCCTGTTCCATGTGAGAGGGGGCAAAGTCTCGAGAGACTTTAACCGCGATCCTGCCGATTTTCGCTGCCTTGCCCTACCGGCTTGTCAGCACAAAAGCGCCGGCCATCCCTTTGCCGGGCGCCGGCTACCTCCGCAAGAGGGAGGGCGGCCTGCCGGACAAGTGCCGCCGCCGGCTCGGGCAAGGTCAGCGTGATCACCCGCAAGCTGGTCGGCAGCGACACCTGCGGGCTAACCATCAGCATCTTCCACAATCTCGGTCTGAACATCATCCGCAGCGCGCAGAAGCGGCTGGGCCTGCGCGGCGGCAGCTGGGAGAGTCCGCCGCAGTGGCGATCACTTCCATCGTCGTCGATGATGTCCTCGCCCGGCGCTGTTCAACGGCCGCTATGCGGTGCTGCACAGCCTAAGGCGCGCAGGTGGTTCTTCGAACCGTCCAGCAGGTTCGAGTAAGCGATGATGGTGGCGCGCTCGTCGGTACCCTCAATGGCATCGACGATGTCCTCGATGTCGGTTTCCTCGAGCAGTGCGTCGACATAAAGGCCATCTCGCGGCGCGTGGAAGGTTGATTGCTGAGGCGTAATGGCGCATCAAGCGCGATCGCGTCATCGCTTTGATCATCGTGCGGGCTTCGTGCCCAAGATGACCACCAGCAAGCTGCAAGGTGCGTGGGCGAGCAGCGAGGCGCCGACGGAGCCATTCCACCACCGGGCCAGCGCTGTCTGTTCGCGGTGACCGACCACGACCAGATCCGCGCCGACCTCGCGCGCCATTCGGCCGATCTCCTCGGCCGGGTTGCCCGTGCCCAGGCGCGTTTCGACAGAGAGGCCCGCGCGCCGCAACCCTTCAGCGCCCTCCGTCAGTACGCGGCGCACCTCCTGATATTCACGCTCCGGCAAGTCTGAGGGCGACGCCGCTTCAGCGAGCAAGACACCCAGTCCGGGGGCGACGACGGCGAGGAGATAGACACGAGCCCGGCAAAGTGATGCCAGCTCGGCACCCTGATCCAGCGCCTCACGGCCTTGCTGGCTGCCGTCATAAGCCAAGATGATCGTCCGATACATGGTGGTTCTCCTTCGATGAGCGCTGTGGAATGCCTCTTCCGGGCCAGGCTACGGACAGAACAGGCGGCGGGGCTTTATCTCTATCTCTACCTCTGGACATTAGATAGATAGCTACCTATCTTTATAACAAAGGAAATCGTACGGGCAATCAAATAATGAAATCGCATCTCGATGACCGGGAACAATTCGGCCTCCATCTTGGGTTGGTCGCCCGCCTGTGGCGCACCGAGATCGACCGGCGGCTGGCCGCCTTCGGCCTCACCCAATCCCGCTGGTTGACGCTGTTGCATCTTTCTCGGCTGACCCACGCGGCAACCCAGCGCGAATTGGCTGAGGTGGTCGGAGTGCGGGGGCCGACCCTGGTGCGCACGCTGGATCGGCTTGAAGCCGAGGGGCTGATCGAACGCCGGACAGAAACTGCCGACCGCCGCGCCAAAACGGTTCACCTGGGCGCGGAGGCCGCTCCCGTTCTGGAACGCATCCAAACGACCGCGGCGGCAGTGCGCGCGGAAATCTTCTCCGACATATCCCCTGCAGATGTGGCGACCTGTCTGAAGGTATTCGAGAAGATCGCCGGCAAGTTGGGCGGCGCGCCAAGAGCGACTCAGCTGGCGCACGAAATCCCGATGGCAGGTGAGCCATGGACCAGCGTGTGAGCCGCCTCGAACGCCAGGGCGACGATCCGGAAACCGATCTGCACAGGCCCCCCGACAAGGAGACGGAGGTTGCGTCAGAGGCATTTTCCCTACCTGACCGTGTCCGGCCAAGACGATTGCTGTATGGCGCGATCCTGGCGTCGCTGCTCGTTATCGGGGCCGGCGGCTGGTGGCTGTGGCAACAGTTCACTCACGTCTTCGTCACGGATGCCCGCGTTGCAGCCAACATCGTTGCCGTGAGCAGCCAGGTTCCCGGCTGGGTCGCCGCCGTTGAGGTCATTGCCGGTGACTCCGTTCGCAAAGGCGAAATACTGGTCCGGATCGACGACCGGGAAAGCCGCCTGCACGTTCAGGAACTCGATGCGCAACTCGCGGGAATCGCCCGCCGCCGGGAGGAAATCGAAGCGCGCATCAAAATGAGCGACCGCCAGACGCAAAGTCGTATTACCGCCAGACAGGCCGCAGTAAGGGCGGCCGAAGCCGCGCTGGCTGCCGTGGCGGCCCAACGCGATCTGGCCGGACAGGACAATGACCGGGCCGAAAAACTGGCGCCAGAAGGAGTCATCACCCGTGCGCACCTGGACCAGACGCGGGCGGCGTTGGAGACGGCAAAACAACAGGTGTTGAGCGCCCAGGCGGACCTGGAGAATGCCCGCGCCGCCGTTGCCGAGGCCGAAGCCGCGCGCGAGGAGATCACGGTTCTCCAACGCCAGTTGGCCGAGCTCGGGCCGGAAGAACAGCGGCTGCGCGCGCAACGGGAGCGCGCGATGCTCGATCTCGAAGACCGCACCATCGTCATGCCGTTCGACGGCGTCGTGGACCAGGCCTTCGTGGACCAGGCCGAATACGTCACGCCCGGCCAGCGCCTGCTGATGGTTCATGATCCCGAGCGCGTGCGTGTCGAGGCGAACATCAAGGAGACCGACATCCGATTCTTCAGGCCCGGAAAGACCGTAACGATCACTGTCGATGCCCTGCCGGGGCGGCGCTTCGAAGGTAAGGTCACGCGCGTCGGGCAGGCTGCGACCAGTGAGTTCGCGCTGCTACCCAACCCGAATCCGAGCGGCAACTTCACCAAGATCACCCAACGCCTGCCGGTTCGCATCGCCGTCGAGCAGGACGGTGGCGAAATCAAGCCCGGCATGATGGTAGAACTGGAAGCCGACACCGGTGACTAGCGCGCCGCACCCGGACAGTATCGAGGGGCTGTTCGCGCGCTTCGGCCCGGCGTATCGCTGGCTGGTCACGGCGACGGTCATGATGGGCACGATAGCCACCATCCTGACCGCAACGATCGTCAATGTGGCCTTGCCCGACATCATGGGCGCCTTCGGCATGGGCCAGGACAAGGCGCAGCTCCTGTCCACCGGCTTCCTCGCCGCGATGACCGGGACCATGCTGCTCAACGCCTGGATGGTCGAAACGTTCGGCCAGCGCGCGACCTTCATGCTGGCGGTGACGGTTTTCATCGTCGCCTCGGTCATGGGCGGGCTGGCCCCGACGGAAGGAGTGCTGATCCTGGCCCGCGTACTTCAGGGCGGCGCGGCCGGCATCCTGCAACCCTTGGCCATGCAGGTGATCTTTCAGGTCTTTCCACCGGAAAAGCGCGGCTCGGCCATGGGCATCTATGGCATCGGCGTGGTGCTGGCTCCGGCGCTCGGCCCCACGCTGGGCGGAATCATGGTGGACAGCTTCAGCTGGCGCTATGTGTTCTTCATGGCCGTGCCGTTCTGCCTTGTCGGGCTGTTCCTCGCCACCCTCTTCCTGCCGGGGCGGGAAACTTCGGGATCGCCGCGCAAATTCGACTGGATCGGTTTCGGGCTGATGACCGTGTTCCTCGTAACCTTGCTCAACGGCCTGTCGAATGGGCAACGCGATGGATGGATTTCCGACTCTATCCTGCGCGACTTCGCCGTCGCTTTTATCTCGGGCGTCGGCTTCATCGTCTGGGAACTGCACACGCCGGCGCCCATGCTCAATCTCAAGCTCTTCACGAACCGGGTCTATGCGGGTGCGTCCCTGGTGGCCTTCATCTTCGGGGCGGGAATCTACGGTTCGACCTTCCTGATTCCGCTGTTCGCGCAGACGATTCAGGGCTACACGCCGACCCGCTCCGGCCTGCTGCTGATGCCGGCGGGGCTGATTCTGGCGCTCGTCTTCCCGATAGCCGGGCGCCTCACCGACAGGACGCCGGCCTATGTCACGGTCGTGTTCGGCCTGGCGGTCTTCGCATTGTCGTCGTTCCTGATGACCGGCATCGATACCGATACCTCCTTCTGGCTGCTTGCCTGGTGGATCGTGCTGGGCCGGATCGGGCTCGGCTTCATCATGCCGAGTCTGAACGCCGGCGCTCTCAAGGCGCTGCCGATGACGCTGCTCGGTCAGGGCTCCGGCGCGATCAACTTTGTGCGCCAACTCGGCGGCGCCTTCGGTGTCAACCTGCTTTCAATTGCCCTTGAACGGCGCTCGCAGCTTTACGTGGACAGCTTCACGGCGGCGCAACACGCGGGCAACAGCACGACGACCAGCTTGCTGCACGATGTGGCCGGCTTGCTCGCGCAGGGCGGGGTGCCGGAAGCGATTCGCCAGGCCGGGGCGATGAACTATCTCGGCCGCGTGATCTACGCCCAGGGCAATATGCTGGGATATCGCGACAGCTTCTTTATCGTCGGCGCGATTTTCCTGGCCGCCCTTCTTCCGGCGCTGATGATGCGCCAGGGGGCCGCGCGTCCGGCGCTACAGGCAAGTGAGGCCGTGCGTCACCCGCCATCGTCGCAGAACGCAATCCACCAAGGTCGGTAAGTACCTCATTGACCATGAAGAGGTCTCTTCATTCAGTCTTCTTGATGTGAGCGCAAGGAACGAGGAAGACATCAAAAATGTTCTTGCTGTGCCGCGAGGGCATTGGTTCTGATGCAATGGGCGCCTATCACCAGCATGCGCAGGTTTTTAACCGCTATACGGTCGCCCGAGTTCCCCTGACAGATCCAATCGTTTATGCCGTCCGCAAGGAACTTTGAAAGTTGTTCCCGGACGCAAAGATTGATCGCTTACGTCTGCGTGCACGGTCGCAGGCCACCCTTATCACTTCGTAGAATCTGGCGCGAGAGTTGTTGTTGCTGGCAGAGGATAGGGTTACGCCTCGGGGCTGTTAAATGGTGTTCGTGCCTGCAAGGTTTAGGTTCAATATTTTCAATGAGCGGGCACGTATAACAACTCGTATAGGGACTCCTCCCACAAGTAGCGAGGACGTATTTCTTTTCCTGACCTGACGGTGGTCTGCACTCGTATATTCGGGCTTGGCCGTCTCGGCTTGCCGGGCATGTGTCAGGGGCTTGCGATCGGCCATTTGGGACTCGCTGAGCAACGGAAAATGTTACCCAGAAAATCACCCGGTTTTTGTTGGGATCGGAAGGGACATCGTGGAGCACCCCAACAAAAAGCCCAGCAATTGCTGGGCTTTTTGTTGTTTTCAGGACGGGGTGAGACATCCTGAAACTGTCCCATGGTGCCGAGGAAAGGACTTGAACCTTCACGAGCTTTCGCCCACTAGTACCTGAAACTAGCGTGTCTACCAATTTCACCACCTCGGCGGAGCCGCGCATTCTAGGGGAAAGCCACCCGGAAACGGAAGCCCCGGGCCGTCG
>CBDDSA010000146.1:0-2978 GCA_965233185.1 uncultured bacterium | reverse complement strand
GCCGCACGGCGGGGCGGGACCGACACGCTTACCCGCTACGAGATCCGCGCACCAATCGACGGCGTGGTAATCGAGAAGCATGTCGCCGCCGGTGAAGCGGTCAAGGAAGACGCCACCATCTTCGCCATCGCCGATCTCTCGGACGTGTGGGCGGAGATGAACGTTTATCCGAAGGACCTCAACCTGGTGAGGCTCGGCCAGAATGTCACCGTACGCGCCAGCTCATTGAACGCGCAAGCCGAGGGTCGGGTTTCCTACGTCGGCTCGCTGGTCGGGGAGCAGACGCGCTCTGCGAAGGCGCGCGTCACGCTGCCGAATCCCGACCGGACCTGGCGGCCGGGCATGTTCGTCACGGTCGAGGTGGTTCAGGAGGAAACCGAAGTGGCGCTCGCCGTCCCGGTGGGGGCGATTCAGACCCATCGCGCCTGGAAGGTGGTATTCGGGCGCTTCGGCGACGTGTTCGAGGCGCGTCCGGTGGAGCTGGGCCGCAGCGACGGCAAGCAAGTGGAGGTCGTAAAAGGCCTGGAACCGGGAACGCGCTACGCCGCTTCCAACACCTTCGTTCTCAAGGCCGACCTCGGCAAGGCCGGGGCTTCCCATGATCACTGAGAGACCGCGATGAAACAGATCACTGCCGTCATCCAGCCCCACATGCTCGCCAAGGTCGAACACGCGCTGCATGCGCTGCCGCAGTCGCCCGGATTCACGCTGCTGCGCGCCAAGGGCCATGGCCGCCGCACGCCCGCCCACGCGCGGCGCCCGACCGGCTGGGATCTCGAGGAGCACGACCACGTGGCGCTCATCGTGATCTGCTCCGACGAGCACGCTCCCCAGGTGGTGGAGGCGATCCGGCAAAGCGCGCATACCGGGCTATCCGGGGACGGCATCATCGCCGTGTGCGACGCGCTCGAGGTGGTTCACATCGGTACCGGCGAGCGCGGCGACGCTGCCGTCTGAGGGGAAAAAAAGAAAATGATCGACGCAATCCTCCGGTTCGCCATTCACCAGCGCTGGCTGGTCATGGCGGCGGTGTTCGCCATGGCGGTGCTCGGACTCTACAACTACCAGCGGCTGCCGATCGACGCGGTGCCCGACATCACCAACGTCCAGGTGCAGATCAACACCGAGGCGCCGGGGTATTCCCCGCTCGAAGCCGAGCAGCGCATCACCTATCCAATCGAGACGGCGATGGCCGGCCTGCCCGATCTCGAGCAGACGCGCTCGCTTTCGCGCTATGGCCTGTCCCAGGTCACGGTGGTGTTCAAGGACGGCACCGACATCTACTTCGCGCGGCAGCTCGTGAACGAGCGCATCCAGGAAGTCCGCGGCAATCTGCCTCCGGGCATCCAGCCGGCGATGGGGCCGATCGCCACCGGGCTGGGCGAGATCTTCATGTGGACCGTCGAGCCGGAGGAGGGGGCGGCCAAGCCCGACGGCACGAAATACACGCCTACGGACCTGCGCACCATCCAGGACTGGCTCGTGCGGCCACAGCTCAGGAACGTGCCGGGGGTCACCGAGATCAACACCATCGGCGGCTACGTGAAGCAATTTCACGTGACGCCCGACCCGGCACGCCTCATCGCCTACGGCCTTTCGTTTCGCGACATTCTGGAGGCGCTGGCGAGAAACAACGCCAACGTCGGCGCGGGCTACATCGAGCGCAGCGGCGAGCAGTACCTCATCCGCGCGCCCGGCCAGGTGTCCACACTGGACGAGATCCGCGAGATCGTGGTGCGCACCGAGCGCGGAGTCCCCGTGCGGATCCGGGACGTGGCGGAGGTGCTGAACGGCAGGGAGCTGCGCACCGGAGCCGCCACGGAGAACGGTCGTGAGGTGGTGCTCGGAACGGTGTTCATGCTCATGGGCGAGAACAGCCGCACCGTCTCTCAACGCGTGGCGGCAAAGCTCAACGAGGTCAACCGCTCGTTGCCCGAAGGCGTGGTGGCAAAGACGGTCTACGACCGCACGGCGCTGGTCGAACGCACGATCGAGACGGTGGCGACCAACCTCGCCGAAGGCGCCCTGCTCGTCGTGGCCGTGCTGCTTGCCATGCTGGGAAACTGGCGCGCCGCGCTGCTGACTGCGGCGGTGATCCCGCTCTCCATGCTGTTTCTCATCACCGGCATGGTCCAGAACAAGGTCAGCGCGAACCTCATGAGCCTTGGCGCGCTCGACTTCGGCCTGATCGTCGATGGTGCGGTGATCATCGTGGAGAACTGTCTGCGGCGGCTTGCCCTCGAGCAGCACCGGCTGGGGCGCTTGCTGGAGCGCAGCGAGCGCTTCCAGGTCGTGTTCGAGGCGACGCGCGAGGTCTTCAAGCCGAGCCTGGTCAGCGTGCTGGTGGTCGCGCTGGTCAACATTCCCATCTTCACGCTCACCGGCGTCGAAGGAAAGATGTTCCATCCGATGGCGTTTACGGTGGTCGTGGCGCTGTTCGGCGCGCTCATCCTCTCGGTGACCTTTGTCCCGGCCGCCGTAGCGATCTTTGTCACCGGCCGCGTCAAGGAGAAGGAGAGCCGCGCCATGTTGTGGGCGCGCAAAGCGTACCGCCCGGCTCTCGACCTGGTGCTGCGCAATCCTGCGCCGACGCTGGCGGCGGCCGGGGTCGCCGTTGTGCTGAGCGTGCTTCTGGCGACACGCATGGGCGCCGAGTTCATTCCCAGCCTGAACGAAGGCGACATCGCGCTGCACGCGCTGCGCATTCCGGGCACCAGCCTGACGCAGGCCATCGAGATGCAGCAGGCGCTGGAGGAACGCATCAAGGCCTTCCCGGAAGTGGACAAGGTATTCGCGAAGATCGGCACCGCGGAGATCGCCACTGATCCGATGCCGCAGAACGTTGCCGACAACTTCGTGATGCTCAAGCCACGAGATCAGTGGCCGGACCCGACCCGCACGAAGGACGACGTGGTTGCCGACATCCAGAAGGCCGTGGCTGAAATCCCGGGCAATAACTACGAGTTCACCCAGCCCAT
>CBDDSA010000145.1:0-14804 GCA_965233185.1 uncultured bacterium | reverse complement strand
CGCCACAGCGGCGTGGACGGCCAGCAGGCCTTCAACCGCTGGATCCAGGACATGGAGCTCGCCGACCCGGCGCAGTTCCTGCCGCGCCTGCGCAACGTGGTCGACGTGCTGGTGCAGGACGAGTGGTGGTTCGACCGCGCGAAGCTGCAGGCGACGCTTCCCCCGGACTGAGGCATGGACGAGGTCGTCGACGCGGTGTTTGCGATCGAGTGCCGCAGCCTGCCGGTCGACCACGCGTACGCACTGTCGCAGGCGGTGCAGGCGGCGCTGCCGTGGTTCGGGGCCGAGCCGCACGCCGGCCTGCACACCATCCACGGCGCCGCCTCCGGAGCGGGCTGGCAGCGCCCCGAGGGCGACCAGGCCGAGCTGCAGCTTCCCCGGCGCGCCAAGCTCGTGCTGCGGCTCCCCGCGCAGCGCATGGCCGATGCGGCGGCGCTCACCGGCCGCACGCTCGACGTCGCCGGCTCTCCGCTGCGCGTCGGGCAGCTCTCCCCGCGTCCCCTCCTTCGCATCGCCTCGCTCTTCTCGCGCAGCGTCATCTTCGAGGGCGCGGCCGACGAGCCGGCGTTCCTCGCCGCCGCGACCGAGGGCCTGCGCGCGCTCGGCGTGGAGGCCGCCACGCTGCTCTGCGGGCGCGACGTCACGCTCGCCACCCCGGGCGCGACCTACCGCGCGCGAAGCCTGATGCTGACCGTCGCGACGCCCGCGCAATCGATTTCACTCCAGCGCCAGGGCCTGGGCGAGGCGCGCAAGCTCGGCTGCGGCGTCTTCATCCCCCACAAGGACGTGGGCGACCTGCGCGGCGAAGGCCGCGCGCGACAGGAGTGGGACTAGCCTTGGCCCTCCGGCTCCCCCTGCCAGAGCATGTCGTACCCGAGCTCCTTCGTCTCGGAGCACATCTTCGCGAGCGCCGAGAACTTGTTCTTGAAGGTCGCGTCCGCGTGCGAGCGCTCGTGCTCCTCGAAGGAGCGCCAGTAGGTGACGATCACGTAGTGCTCGTCCGCCCCCTTCGAGGCGTTGAGCGAGCCCTCGTCGGACAGGAAACCGGAAAACTTGAAGACCTGCCCGGCGATGAACCCGCCCTTGTCCCCGCCGTAGGTGTCCTTCACCACGTTGCACATCTCCCCGACCGCCATCTCGACGTCCTCGAACTTGACCCCGGGCTTGAGCTTGACGGTGTTGAACAGCATCTTGGCCCCGAAGGGCAGCGTGACCGGATTGAACATGAGCGGGCTCCTTTAACCGAATTAGAACCGAATTTCC
Source organism: uncultured bacterium (assembly GCA_965233185.1). GTDB lineage: Bacteria > Pseudomonadota > Gammaproteobacteria > Burkholderiales > SG8-39 > SCGC-AG-212-J23. The sequence goes on along the minus strand of CBDDSA010000145.1, from coordinate 13,541 downwards.
TTCACCAGTTCAGAGGCGATCATGGGCTACGAAGTTAACGGCAAAGTGCTGGAGACCACCGAGACCGGCTTCCTCGTTTCGCAGGACGACTGGGACCGCGACGTCGGCGAAGCCATCGCCGCCGCCGAGGGCCTCTCCCTCACCCAGGACCACTGGGACGTCATCGACTTCCTGCGCGAAGCCTACTTCGAGAGGAACGGCGAGCAGCCCAATAACCGCGCCATCCTCAAGGCCATGCAGGAGAAGTGGACCGGCCGCTCCGTCGACAACAAGACCCTCTTCGACCTCTTCCCCGGCAACCCCTCCAAGCAAGCCGGCAAGATCGCCGGGCTGCCCGAGAGCATGCGGAAGGGCGGGTATTGAAAGGATTGGGGAGCAAACGGGGCATTTCCTCCCAGCTCCGCTATCCAGACGCAGCACACAGCGCGACCGTGCCCTTCGCCGATAGTCAGTAACGCCTCAGCCGAAGATGTGCCTCGTACCGCCCGACCAGTTCGGGTACATCCTTCACGAACTCTTCGAACTCTTGGGCTACTCTTCTTGCGCCGCTCCGGTGACTTTCGATAAACGCGGCGCGTGAGTACGGTGCGACATACGCCCAGCTATCGGCCGTCTTGGCAAAGATCCACCACAGCACCTGCGGCGCGCCGAAATCTAAGAATACGGGCGAATTGGTATCTGCCCAGTCCCGGAGCAGCGCACAGCCATCCGTGAAGACTCTGCGCACGGACGAATACCCACCTACCGACGAACCTCCGTTCAACACTTTCAGAAGTTGAGCTTCGTCTCTTTTTCGTCGAGTTCCGTCCACCACCCAAATCAACCTCGGATAAAAACCATCGCGAGAGCGACGCTCTTCTGGTTTCAAGTATGAATGCTGGAACTCGAGCACCCAACCGCGGTCCGTTTTCACGTCAGAGATGTGCTTCTCACCGGTTTCGGCATAGTGAACAACCTCCTGCCAATCGACGGGAAACTCGGCCTTCCAAGCGCGGTGCCACTGAGTCTCATTTTCCCACCAGTGGTCGCAGTGGAAACGCCCAAGGTGCGCCCAATGCCAGACTCTTTCCTTTCCGCACTTCGCCAGCATCGGTTGATTGCAAGCCGGACAACTGCCCAAGAGTTTGGGGAGAGCCTCCAAACGTTCTCCGTTGACGCGTGCGAACTTCATGTCTTCATGTGACGGACAGCGGACAGGGCACCCTAAACGAGCGCACGCGAGCCGAGGGCGAACAACCCGGCAGCGGCGAGCGTTGCACGCAGCTGGGGACTCTGAACCGGTAGCCCATGCGCTTCCGCGACAAGATGATCGCAGTTGAACCCGAAGACGTCGTAGGCTCGCCCGAGGTGCTGGCGCGCGCGGTGCAGCACCTCCCAGTACGGGAGCGTACTTGGGTAACCCTCAGAGTTGACGAGGTGCGCCGGGCCGAACGCTGCCCAAGGCTCCTCGACCACGCCCTTACCGAGCGCCGTCGTAATCACGCAAGGGCGACCACCAATGTAGCGATCGCTCACGATGCCGCGGTGGCGGTAGACGACGAGAACCGGCACCGAGACGATGGTGCCAGGGAACGGATTGGTAGTGGGTTGCATGCCCTTCCTTTCGACGTGTAGCGAGTGATGGATTATTTGACGCGGGCGTGATTTGAGGCCGGCCGCCGGAGCTCGGAACACCAGTCGATGCGACCGGAGGTGACGAAGAAATGGCTGCGACAGCCGACCGTGCGCCATACGGAAGGTCTTAGGGTCGGCCGAGTACCGTTACGACGATGCCAGAGGCGCCAGTGCGGCTCGTCGTCCGGGATGAGGCTGAGATGGATGTGGCCACCGCAACCGCATGCGCAAAGCATGAAGGCGCACCAAGGCCTCTTGCTATCACCCAGCGCGTAAATCGTCTGCGGCTCAGGACTCTCGGGGACATCCTCGGCCCACCGAACTCGATAGGGCCCCGAGGGCTGTGGAGCCTGGAAGAACGCCCGCAACCACCTAAACATGGAAGCCATCGCGCACTGCGGTCTCGTCGAGGTCTGGCATGTCAAGGAGAGGACGAGCGTCGCCTCGGCCGACATAGCGCGCGAGCGCAAGACAATCAGAGGCTTCCGGCTCGGTGTCGTAGATACTCGAGCTCATGCTGATTCGCGTGACCGCGTGCGCGGCATTCGGGTAACGAAAGCCATGCATGCGAGCGAGCAGCTCGTTTACGCCCAAGGCGGCGAAGAACATGTTGACGCTAATGACCGCCGGCCGATCAACCTGCGCCCGGCGTATGTATTTTTGCTTTCTACGGCGCGCGTACTCCTTGGGATCTTTCCGCATCAGCGCTGCCGCGGTCACGTCTTCGGGTGAAAACACACCTCTCGTGAAAAAACTCGAACGCCCCGGCTGGAAATAATGAACGGCGCCGGAAATCTGGTCGATGCCCCCCTTGCCATCGGCGTCGAGGCTGACCCCGATATCGATGTAGGGGATCGAATAGAAGGTCGCGAGCCGGTTAATGAGGGCGCGGGCATCCACGGAATCGACGCAGCCGATCAGGACGTCGCAGACGGACGCTGCCCGGATCGCGCGCGGGTCCTCCAGTTCCCAAGGAATCGGGATCACCACCGTGCCCAGCCCCACGGTCCTGGCGGCCTCGGCGAGACGCTCGACCTTTTTTACCCTGCCCTCGGCGTCGGCCATCGTGGTATTGAGGATGCGGTTCAGGTTCTTCTCTTCGACGACATCCTGATCGACCGGCACGATCTCGCCGAAATGAAGCCGCACGAGCTGCTCGATCGTGGGACTACCGGTGCCGGAGGCGCCGATGACGCCGATGCGCAGCCTGCGCGCGAGTCGATAAGTCCCTTCCCCGAGCGCCTGGATGTTGCGTAAGGCATGCTCGGGCAGCGTCTCGGGGTCCGCCTCATCCTCGATCGGCGGCCAGAATACGAGGTCCTCGCCTATGACCGTGGTGAGCGTCACGTCTTCGAAACGGCCCTCGACCGATACTGTTCTCGCGAAGATCCGGCCCTCGGGCAGCATGACCGCGCTGGCGTGGGGCCCCTCGTGGGTGACCCAGCCGAAAACGCTTGAAAAGAGGTCCTTGTCCGCCGTGTCGTCCGTTGGCGAGAACTCACGGTAATCGACGGGATGGCTGTGGATCTTGAGGATCGAGAATCCCCGACGCTCGGCCTCGATGAGGAGCGGCACGACGGAGTCGGTCTTCCAGGTGATCCGATCGATGCGGCGATCGCAGTCGGCGTAGGCGATCTTTTGCACGCGGTGAACGACGAGGCGCGCCCGGTCTGCGGATCGTGCCCGACCGCATAGACACACCGCGACGGCCTCTTTCCCGTCCCCCGGAAAGAGGTGCGCCTGGAGGTCCGCGTGCTGGCGGGCGGTCATGGACAGGCGGACCTGCATGGCTACCTCTTCAGCTCAGCGGTGAGCCAGTGCTCGACCAGCATCAGGTGGGTTTCCACACCATCGAATCCCTCGCGCCAAGGGTTTGCCGCGGTCCGGTGACGGGACCATTGCTGCCACTTACGGCCTCCGTCGAAGCCGGCGGTCGACACGGAGAACAGCGCACGGCCATCCTTGCGCGAGAGCTCCGGGCTGAAGTACACCATGTCGATCTGGCTGGTCGGATACTTTGGATCGATGCGAAGCGCGAGCGCGACGGCCGAGGGGGCGTACCCCGCCGGCACGTTGTAAACAGGGAGAATCAGGAGCTTCGAATCGCCCTCCCGCACCGTTTCGTGGTTCGGGTAGCGCTCCTCGAGAAAGAGCCGGTCCGATTCGGGCATCTGGAAGTGACGCCGGGGCGGCGGCGCAAGCCCGTCGGTCTGATCGAGCGGGATGGTGGTGAAGCGCTCCACTCCGGGCTCGACGAAGGACACGTCGTCGTCCAACCCGAGGAGCTTCGGTTGCGGCTCACCCTTGAACTTCTGGTAGATCTTGTACTTCTCCGGGGGACTCTTGCCGGCGAGCTCCAGGATCGCCCGTGCCTTCATGTGAGACACCTCGACGACGAACGTCTTCGTGTCTACGCGAATGCGGTATGCTTTGCCTTCCGGGATCTTTTTGCCACTCCTTGCAAACTCTTCTACATCTATGATTTCGTTACCAGTAGCAGTTGTCATGATAAGTCCTTGTAAATAAAGTGTTAATGTTTAACCTCGGGCGTCACTTGGCGGGGCCGCCCTTGGTTTACAATTCTTACACTACACATATCTTTTGTAAACCACAACCACCGAAGTGGTTTGCCAAATAAAGGAGGGTCCGTGATCGGCCAACGACTTCAGCTCGCTCGAGCGAGCACGGGTCTATCTCTGCGCGAACTCGAGGACCGAGTCGGGAAATTCGTTACCGCCCAGGCCATAGGTAAGTACGAACGTGACGAGATGATGCCGAGTTCGGACGTGCTTGCCGTGCTGGCGCGAGAGCTCGGGGTGAGCGAGCTCTACCTGCTCGGGCAAGGTGCGACGCATCTGGAAGACATCGAATTTCGGAAAAGTCCCATCACGACGAAGAAGGACGTAGAAAAGGTGCGCGCGCTCGTCCTGGACCACGTCGGCCGTTATCTTGAGATCGAGGAGCTGATGGGCCTCGCTGCGGAGGAATGGTCGAAACCTAAGGGCTATCCTTATCGAGTTGTCGAGTTCTCAAGCGCGGAGCTTGCTGCCACGCTTCTCAGAAATGATTGGGAGCTGGGAAGCGACCCCCTCCCCAATCTCGCGGAGTTCCTAGAGCTAAAAGGCATCAAAGTCTTGTGCCTCGAGCTTCCGCAATCGGTCGACGGGCTCACGTGCTATGCACGATGCACAGACCACAGGCGTGTTCCAGTGATTGTGGTCAACGCGTTGCACACGGCCGAACGCCAGCGCTTCACCCTCGCTCATGAGCTAGCGCACCTTGTCTTGGAAGTCGCGGCAGATCTGGACGAAGAACGCGTAATGCATCGGTTCGCCGGCGCATTTCTCATGCCGGCGGAAGCCCTCCAGGAGGAGATTGGCCGTAGCCGTAAGGAGATCCCGCTCGGGGAGCTTTTCCGTTTGAAGCCGATCTTTGGTCTTAGCGTCCAGGCGATCACCTATCGTTGCTTCGACCTTCAGATCATCTCGAGGGCCATGTATAAGGATTTGTTCCAGACATTCGAAGATCGAGGGTGGCGTCGCCCGCCGTACTCAGAGCCGGGGGCTCTTCCGCCCGAGAAGGCCACACGGTTCAATCGTCTCTGCCTTCGGGCGCTCAGTGAGAAGGCGATTACTCGCGCCAAGGCAGCGGAACTTCTAAAAGTCTCGATGGCCGAACTGGATAAGCAGCTCGATGTGCCCGCATAATGGGATGAAGACTAAGAACTAACGTAGGGAGTCGGCAGGATGGAGGTGGTCGGAGACACGTCCGCGATACATAGGTTGGGGCAGGAGAACCTGCTCCAACGAGTCTCTGCCACCACGCTCCGCATCGCGGTATCGGACCACTATTGCGCCCGCCACCAGCCGAACCGGACTCCGGAGGAACTCAAGTCCCTCGGCCTCTTGGTGGAGACTCTCTCGCCCGAGGCTCTGAAGATGGCCGTGGAGCACCTCGCACACGACCGCGGTCTTAGCCAGTGCGACGCTTATGCGCTGGCCCTCGCCCAAGTTTCATCAAGGGCGGTAATCACGATGGAGCCCAACGTCCGGCGTCGAGCCGAAAAAGCGCATATTCAATGCGAGGACATACTTTCCATCTTTGATGTGCTCGAGGAGGAGGGTGCGGTAGCCGTAGTGACACTTCGCCAAGCGCTGTTGAACCTTCAAGGTGGCCACTGCCGCTTGCCGGAAAAGGAAATCAAGATCCGGTTGGACCGATATGACGAGGCGCTTAAGGGCCACATTCTTGAGATTGCTGCGAAGCGGCTCGAAAAGGATGAGACGTCTCAGGGTGAGCCGCGCACGGAAACGCCCGGTGTGAGGCGTGTGAACGACACGCCACTCGATTAGTTAGATACGAGCGACGCACCCAATCCTCGCGGTCTCGCGTTTGCCGCTCAGATGCACCGCGATCTTCGGCGCAGGTAGGCCGGGTTTCCGATGCGGCTGTCCGCTCCTTAACCGTCTCCTTGTACGCCGCGCAGAGGCGACCGTAACAGCACCGCCATCTTCAGTGGGTCTGGCTACTGAGCGCGGCGAGCAGACCGAACCACCATTCCTGTCCAGCCCGGGACGTGCGCGCTCATCAGCGCTTTGAACAGGCGCCCATGTGTGGCATAGCGGAGGTGCAGGAGCTCATGGACGATGACGTAGTTCTGAAAGCGATCGCTTTCCTGAGCAAGGTCCGAGGCGAACGTCACGGTCCCGGCTGACGAGCATGAGCCCCATTTGCGCGTCATTTCCTGTACGCGGATCACCTTGGGATTAACCCTGAGCTTGATCGCCCAAGTTAGTGCCCGTCGCTTGAGAAGTTGCGCCGGATAAAGACTCGACTTCATCGACTTCCGTCCAGCAGAAGCGTCGCAACGCGATCAACGATAGCGGCCCGCTGCTCCTTGGAGATACCGAGAAGAGGCTTGTAGAGCGCGGCCCGGAATCGCCGTTCCTCGTCGGCATTGACTGCCGCGTTAGGGAACCGACCGAAGAGGCTGTCGGCTTCCCTCGCGAGCGCCATCGAATCCACGCCCGCCTTCTTGAGCGTGGGTTCTTCACGCAAGGACCAATGCACCGCGAAGGCGCGCGGCGACAGCCCGCTCTCCCGGGCGGCCTTAAGGGCAAGCTCCTTATCAGCAGCGAGCTGCGCGAGCTGCTCCATGGCGGCGATGCCGGTGGTCTTGCGGTCTTCGAGGTCCTTCAGGATGCGCTCGGCGCGATCCTTCAGCGGCTGCAGTACCGGCGCCGTATCCGCGTTCTCGTCCATCTCCTGCTGCAGGCCGCGTACCAGGTTGAATACCTTTCCCTCGTCCGGCCCCTTCTCACCGCGCAGCGACTCCAGCGTCTTCACGTCGAAGGTGACGCTCTTAGTAAACTTGCCGAGACCTTCCTGGGTGGCCCGCTCCTCGATCAGCCGCTTGGTTTTGTAGGCAAGGTCGGCGATGAAGCCGACCTGCCTTTCATGGCCGCCGCGCACGGCGGCATAGAGCTTGGTCAGCTCCTTGTAGGCCTCGATGTCGTCTCGCAGCTCCGGCGTTGGGGAGAGGATTTCCCACAGCGCCTCGATTTCCTTGTAGGACTCGTAGAACTGCTTGCGGGCCTCCGGAGCGAGGAATCGTCCGTACACCAACCGCTCCAGCTTCTCGTCGGCACCGCCCTCTCCCGCCTCGAGGTAGTCCTGCTTCGCGGCAGCCATCTTCTTCTTGAAATCCCCGAGCAGGACGTCCAGGTCCTCGATCACGCCGCTCACGTCGTCCGAGTCGAACTTTAGCGCCTTCTTCAGCTCGCGGAGCACCCCAACAAAATCGACGACCAGACCGACCTTCTTGCGGATGCCCTGGGCGTCGACATAGGGCCGGTTGACGCGCGCGATCGCCTGCAGAAGGACGTGGTCGCGCATCGGCTTGTCGAGATACATGCAGTACAGAACGGGCGCGTCGTACCCGGTCAAGAGCTTGTCGGTGACGATGAGGATCTTCGGCTCCTCCTTCGGCTTCTTGAACGACCGCCGCACGTCGTCCTCGCGCTCCGCGCTCAACTGCAGCTCGGCGACAAGCGGCCGGTCCACGGGATCGGCTGCGTTCTCCGTATAGATGGCCTCCGACCACTCCGGCGGCAGCAGCTTGTCCAGCGCCCGCTTGTACTTTGCGCAAGCCTCGCGATTGACCGCCACCAGGAACGCCTTGTAATGCAGCGGCAGCACGTTTTCCTTGAAGTGGTCCGCCACAAATGCGGCCACATTCTCGATGCGCTCGTCGGCGGCGAGGAACGTGCGGAGGCCGACGGCGCGGTCGAGCACCCGGTTCAGCTCCTCCACGTCCGTCACCCCCTCGGCCTCCGCGAGGGCGAAAAACTCCTTGTCCAGACGCTCCGCCGGCACCGTCATGGTCGAGGGCGCCATCACGTGCTTGATCGGCAGCGTGGTCTCATCCTCGATGGACTCCGCGATCGAGTACTTATCGAGATAGCCCTGGTCGTCCTCCGTGCCGAAGATCTTGAAGGTGCTCTCGCCCTGCGAGGTGCGGGCGATGGGAGTCCCGGTAAAGCCGATGATCGTCGCGCTCGGCAGCGCGGCCATCAGGTAGGTGCCGAGATCCTTCGCCACCGACCGGTGCGCCTCGTCGATAAAGACGTAGACGTTCTCACGAGCGACGCTGTCCTTCCGGATCGCCTCGAATTTGTGGATCATCGAGACGACCAGGCCGCGGAAGTCTGCGTCGAGCAACTCCTGCAGCGCGGCTTTGGTGTTGGCGCGCCTTACCGCGATGTCCTGTTGCTGCATCTCGCCGAGCAGCCGCTCCACCCAGCCCCTAAGCTGGCCCTCCAGCTCCGTGCGGTCCACCACCAGGATCACCGTCGCGTTGGCGAAGCGCGTCTTGTCCTCGAGGATCTGCCGGGCGGCAGTGAGCAGCGTGAAGGTCTTTCCCGAGCCCTGCGTGTGCCAGATGAGTCCGCGCGTCTTCTTCCTATCCAGGCAACGCGCAATGACGGAGTCGATCGCGCGCCGCTGGTGCTGGCGCAGGACCGACTTCCGCGTCTCGCCGTCTTCCACGTAGAAGAGCACCCAGTGCTGCAGCGTGCGCAGGAAATCCGTACGCTCGAAGAACGACTGCACCGCGAAGCGGTACGTGTCCTCGCGTCGCTCCTTCCAGCGCGCCATGTCCCGCCGGTTGGCAGCCCAGGTCGCCCCGTACCAGTAGTCGAGCAGGTGCGTCACGTTGAAGAGCTGCGGCGCCGCGAGCAGCTCCGGCGTCTCGAGCTCGTAGCGGCGAAGCTGCTTGATCCCGCGCTCGATCGCGTCGCCGTCCTTCGGGTTCTTGTGCTCGACGATGCAGACCGGGATGCCGTTGACGATGAACATCACGTCCGCCCGGTTGCCCTTCCTCGCCGGCGGCTTGATCTTCCACTCCCAGGTAACGTGAAACTCGTTCACGCCGGTCTTCTCGAAGTCGATCAGCTGCACGAAGCGATGCCGCTCCTCGCCCTCGTCATACCACTGCCGCTCGCCCCTCATCCACGCCAGCAGCTCCCGGTTCGCCTCGATCGTCGCCCTCGCCGCCTGCGCCTCCAGCTTCTCCACGACCCCGCGCGCCGCATCCTCCGACAGCCACGGATTGAACGCCCGAAGCTTCCTAGCTAGGACACCGTGCAGAAACACTCCGTCCTCGCCGCCGCGCTGATACACCGCATCATGCGGGGTGAGCGCCGTCCACCCGATCTCCACCGCGTGAGCGAGCATCGGGAACTGCACCGTTCCAGGCTCGCCGATTTTGAGCATCGTCATGCCGCGACCGGCTCCCGTTCTTGCCTAAGGGCCGACACATCAAGATTGGCGACGTGAATCTCGCCGATCATCAACTTGTGCAACAAAGCCTTGAACAAAGCTTCCAGCACGGAACGCTTCTGTTGGTGCAAGGCGATCTTCCTGTCGAGGGCATCGAAGATGGCGACGATTTCTTGCTGCTCGTCGACGGTCTGCGCGTAGGCAAGCGGCAGGTCGCGCACGATCTCGAGATTAAGGTTTTGCTGTTGTCCCCCGTGCGCAAGCGATCGAATCGCGTCGTAACGCCAACTGAGAAAGTGATACAGATACCGCGGCAGAACGGCCTCGTCGGTCGGCGTGATGGCAGCACAGGCTTGATTGCAAGCTGCCTCAATTCCTAGGATGGCGACCTTGCCGCGAGTCACGCCCTGACCGTACATCGCCATCAATAGCGTTCCTGCAGGCAACAGTTTGGCAGCGGAGCTTTCAAGACCTTGCTGGGTGATGTGCTCTTGCGTTTCGTTAATGATGCAGTAGTCCACTTCGGTGGTCTTGACCCAGGGAATCGCACCGCCGGCCCAGAACGCCGGATTACCCCGCGACGGGGTACCGCCCGAAACCACCGCGTGATGCGCACCAAGCCGCTCGACATTCCAGCTTTTTGGAACCATTCCGATCTCAGTTTCTTTTTGCACCTCCCCACGTAGACCACGCGTAAACAGCTCACGCATTGCGTTCTGTTTGAGATGCTCGGTCAGTCGGCGACTTTCGTCTTCTGCGTCGATTGTTTTCCTCACTTGTTGCAAGACGTCGGCAACACGGACTTGTTCGTCCGTGGAGAGCTCGGGGTATGGAAGGTCTAAAAGCACTTCTTCCGGAACGCGCAGCCGGGCAGTCGATCCTTCCATCCGGTCCGCGACAAAGGATCGAATTTCAGGATGCAGCAAGTAGTAGAACAGCAGGCGCTTGTCGTGCCCCCCCTCTATAGCCCGGAGAGGAATGACTTCGGTAGTCGCGTAACCAAAATCGGCAGGTAGATCATCCGCAATGGCTTGCTTCCCGTTCTCGAATGAAGGGGTGATTTTTGCGACTAGTACGTCGCCACGTTCGAAATAGGTCCCGCTGCTCAGGGCTTCAATCTCGCGCTCCTCATACTTCGCTACAAAGCTCCCGCCCTGTGGGACCGCCTCCATAGGGATGAAGGGAACAGAACGATAGGCGCGAAGGTTGAGCTGTCGAGGCTTGCGGGTGATCTCGTAGAAGTCCCTTACACAGGCCCAACGGCGCCCAATGGGAAGCTCGGCGTCAAGCAGGCCCATCACCAACTTTCGCTAGCATCTTGCTCAAATCTTTGGTTAGCGCATGCGCTTCTTCATCCAGTCGCACTAGATCCTCGAGCAGGGCTGACACTGATCCAATCGCGATCTCGCCGTTGCGCTCAACCCACCGACTCGGACTCAAGTTGTAGTCTGATTCCTCCGCCTGCTTGCTCGTGATTACCGCCACCTCACCCTCAAGGGACTCGCCTTTGATGAACAGGCCCGCGATAGAGCGAATCTCGTGCTCCGGGATGTAGTTCTTCGGCCGGCCTTTGGCGACGCGACGGGTGGCGTTGACGAGGGTGATCTTGCCCTTGCGCGCAGCAGTCTTGCGCCTGTTGATGATGATGATGATGCCGGCGGCGGTGGTGTTGTAGAAGAGGTTCTCGGGAAGAAGGATGACGCCGTCGATGAGGTCGCGGTCGACGAACCACTTGCGGATGTTGCGCTCGCGGTCTTCGTTCTTGGAGCCGGAACCGCGGGTGACGGCGCCGGTGTCGAGGACGACGGCGGCGCGGCCGTGGTCGTTCAGGCAGGCGAGGGTGTGCTGGAGCCAGGCCCAGTCGCCTTTGCCGCTCGTGATGCCGCCGGCCGGGCGGAAGCGGTCGAAGGGGTCATCGGCAAACAGTTTCGGATCGAACGGCTGGTTCCACATCGGATTCGCGACGACGATGTCGTGCGTCGCGATCTTGCTGTCGGCGGTGCGGAATTTGGGGTTGATCATGGTGTCGCCGCGCTGCAGCTCGACATCCATGTCGTGGATGATCGCGTTCATCTGCGCGACGGCGTAGCTCTCGGCCTGGAGCTCCTGGCCGGAGAGCTTGAGCGGCACTTTGCTGGTGGGGTCGAGCTCGCGCGCGACGAGCTGGAGCTTTATGAGGAGTCCCGCGGAGCCGCAGGCGTAGTCGTGGCAGGTTTCGCCCGGACGCGGGCGCAGGATGTGCGCCATCAGGAAGCCAACTTCGGTCGGGGTGAAGAACTCACCTGCGCTCTGGCCGGAGCCTTCCGCGAACTTGCGCAGCAGATACTCGTAGGCGCGGCCCAGGAAGTCGGGCTGCACGTCGGCGAGGCCGAGCCGGTAGCGCGGATCCGAGAAGGTTTCGACCACCCCGCGCAGCTTCGCGGGGTTCACGTCGCGCTCGCCGTTGCGCTCGGCAGCGAAGTCGACGACGTCGATCACGCCAGAGAGGGAGGGGTTCTGCTTCGCGACCGCGCGCACGGCTTTGGTGAGGTGCTCGCCTATGTCCTTCGGCGTGGTGGTGCGGCCTTTCTCGACGGGCCACTTGTAGGGTTCGCGCCCACTGATCACGCCCCAGCGCGCTTCGGGCGGGAGATAGAAGCGGAGCAGTGAGTGGTCGCTCTCGGCGATCTCGAGCGCGGTCCCGCGATCGCCGTATTCCTCGGCCAGGCGCGCGACCTCGTCGTCGAAAACGTCGGACAGGCGTTTCAGGAAGAGCAGCGGCAGCAGATAGTCCTTGAACTTGGCCGCGTCCTTCTCGCCGCGGATGGAGCACGCCGCATCCCATAGCATCTGCTCCATGGGCTTGGTGGAGGGCGCTGTCGCGGCGTGTCTGGCGCGACGACGACCGGCGCCCTGCGCGCCGATGCCATCTGTTCGAGTCCCTTCCTCGGCACCGGCCTCTTCGGCCAACTTCTGGATAGCCTCCAGAGCTGCGCGCTGCGGGGCTGATTTGCCGCCTTCCCATCGGTTGACCGTGGCGAAGGACACCCCCAGCCGGTCGGCAAGCTGTTCTTGGGTTAAGGACAGGCTCGAGCGTATCGAGCGAAGGATTCCTGGTATTTCTGCTTGTTTTGCCATATTTGCTATATTGATTATAAAATTTACACCCGTCAAATCGAATTTATGGGTGACCGGGATCGTCCGTTAATTCAATCAGTAAGCATTTTGTGAATTAAGAGGGTAAATTTAGCGTTGTTGGATAGGACTGTTAATTCACTCGGTCTCGTTTTATTGAATTAAAGGCAACCGCCCGGATGAACCCGATGCAGTCCAGCGCCGGAAAGACCCAGAAGGAGCCTGAGGGGTATCTGGCGTTTCATCCCAACCCCCTGCCCCCGGACCCACCGTTTGTCCTGGACGAAGAAGGAGTTCTCGCGCTCACGAATGCGGACCACTACCTTGGCCAGCTCGCAGGCAAGACGCTTTCGATTCCCAACCCCGATCTTTTCGTGGGCATGTACGTGCGGCGGGAAGCGATCCTGAGCTCCGAGATCGAGAATATCTCGTGCACGCTCGACGAGGTGCTGCAGTACGAGGCCGAAGAGGATCACCACGGACACAACAAGGACGTGGAGCAGGTCGTGAAGTACATCAGGGCCTTCAACGAAGGCCTGAGGAGGCTGCCGGGCGAAAAGCTCGGTACCTCGCTGCTCAAGGACCTGCACGGCATCCTGCTCGAGGGCGAGGAGAAGGGTAATCCCGGCGCGTTACGTCCCAAGCAGAACTGGATCGGAAGAGAAGGTTCGGGCCCCGAGGAGGCGCAGTACGTGCCGCCGCCGGAACAGCGGATGTACCAGTCGCTCGCGAACCTGGAGTACTTCATCAACGAGCACCAGAGCCCGATGCCGCCGCTCGTGCGCTGCGCCCTCGCCCACGCTCAGTTCGAGACCATTCACCCGTTCTCCGACGGAAACGGGCGCATGGGCCGGCTATTGATCGCGCTCATGCTTTCCCACATGAAGAAACTCGAGAAGCCGCTTCTTTATCTCAGCCTGTACTTGCTGGAGAACAGGCGTGAGTACTACGAGCTCCTGATGCGCGTGCGGTCGCACGGCGACTGGCAAGCTTGGGTGAAGTTCATGCTCCTCGGTGTAGAGCTGACGGCGAAG
>CBDDSA010000144.1:0-4290 GCA_965233185.1 uncultured bacterium | reverse complement strand
CGCGGGCGCCGCGGCCGGCAGCGGGGCAGGCGCCTGGAGGGCGACGGTGGCGACCTGCGCCTCGGCGGCGGGATTGCGAGCCGGGTTGGCGTTCACCAGGGCCGGCGGCGGCCGCAGCTGGTACCAGAAGTAGCCCACCGTGCCGAGCGCAAATGCGCCGAGCACGCCCAGGGTGATGAAAAACGGCATGCGCGGATCGGACTCCTTGAACTTCGCCTCGAACACTTTGCGCGCCGCAACCCGCTGGGCGGCCTGCGGCTCGGCCGTGGCGGGCGCGGCAGCCGGGGCCGGCGCCCGGCCGGCTTCCGGGGGCGAGATGTCGTCGCTCAGAATCTGCAGCGGCGCCTTGATGTCGGGCAGCTCGGCGCGAGTGGTCACCGGCTTGGCGCTGGCCGGCGTGTCTTCCTCTATGCGCAGCTCCGCCGCGCCCGAGTCGCCGCGCTGCTGACGCTGGGCTTCTTCCTTGGCCTTCTCGGCCCGCTTGAGCGCTTCGAGCAGCAGGCTCATCAGCGCATCGGCTCGCCCGAGGGTCCGCGCGGCGGCGCGACCCGGGCGGGGTTGGGCTTGGTGAAAAAGTCCTCGCGCGGCACCTGGGTGCGGAACTGCTGGAAATCCCCCTCCAGGCTGGGATCGCGGATCACCGTGGCGCGCAGGAAGATGACCAGCTCGGTCTTGCTGCTGAGCTCCGCCTTCTGCGACAGGAAGTCGCCGAGGATGGGGATGCTGCGGATGCCGGGAATGCCCGCGTCCCGGTTATTGATCGAGTCCTGCATCAGCCCGGCGAGCACCGCGATCTCGCCGCTGCGCAGCCGCAGGATCGAGTCGAATTCGCGCGTCTCGAACACCGGGATGGTGTTAGGCGTGCCGCCCTGCAGCGCAGGGTTGGGGTCGATGGCCGAGTCCACCCGCCGCCGGATGGTGGGCTTGACGTTCAGCACGATGGCATCGTTCTCGTTGATGAACGGCAGCACCGTCATCATGAAGCCCTCCGCGGCGACGTTGGGGGTGGTGGTGAACGAGGCTTCTACCGTGGTCCCGCCGCCGCCGCCCGCGATGGTAATGGGCTGGGTGGACGGGGTGATGGTGAAGTAGATGATGTCGCGCGTGACCCGCAGGATCGCGGTCTGGTTGTTCAGCACCGAGAGCTTCGGGGACGACAGCACGCGCACGTCGCCGAATTCTTCCAGCAGCTTGAGCGTGATGAAGTTGTTGCCCGAGCCGTAGCTGATCACGAACGGATTCACGTTGAATCCGGTGGGCGCCGGAATGGCCGGCTGGCGCTGCTCCAGGCCGGTGGTGCCGGAGCGCAGCCGCTGCCATTCGATGCCGCGCTGGTATTCGTTGCGCAACTGCACTTCGGCGACGGTGGCCTCGATCAGGACCTGGCGCTTGGCCCCGGCCAGCACCTGGTCGAGGAACTCCTGGACCTTCTGGTGCTGCTGCGCAGTGGCGCGCACGTAGAGGATGCCGCTTTCGCGGTTGCCGATGACCGAGGCCGCGTCCTGGTAGCTCACCGCCGGCTGCGGCGGCGCCGAGGGCGGGGTGCCCGGCGCGCCTTGCGCCGGCTGCGGTTGCGGCACGGGCGCCGCTGCCACCGCCGCGGGCACCCGGTCGGTCTCCTTCAGGATGTCGCGCACGTTCTGCACCACCGATTCCCAGAGCTTGTTCTCCGCCGTGACGTCGATCTGCGCGGTGGCCCCGGTGGCGGTGGCGACGGTGCCGGCGCCCGCGCCCGCGCCCGCGGCGCCCGTGGTGCCGAACTGCGTGGACGCCGACGACTGCATCTTCACGTTGCGGGTGGCGCTGAGGTAATCGATCCGGTAGGTGCGCAGGAACGGCGAATCGCGCATGATCAGCAGGTTGTCGCCGTGCATCTCGTAGCGGATGTCGACTTGCCGGGCGATGCGCGCCAGCAGCTGGGGCAGCGTCTGGTCGATGGCATTGAGGGTCACGGTGCCCGACACGTCCGGATGGATGTCCACGTTGATGCGCGCATCGCGCGCCAGCGCGAACAGCAGCTCCTGCAGCCGTACGTTGTTCACCACCACGCTGTAGGTTTCCGGGCGCGCCGTCGGCTGCGGCGGGGGAAGGATCGGTGCCATTTGCACCGGTGGCGGGATCGCGCCCGCCGGGGCGGGCTCGCCGCTTTTCAGGTGCGCTTGCGAAGGCTTGAGGGGCTGCTGGCTGCACGCGGCCAGCAGCAACACGCCCAACCCCGTTCCCACGGTTCTTCCCAGCGTCATAGCCACCCGCTCCCTTGCGGCGGAGGATATCACGGAAGCGGTCTTAGGAATCTCCGCTAAACATCTGTTGCATTGTAGTTTTTGACTAAATTTGACTGCGCAGCTCGGCGTAGCTGCGCGGCTCCATCCGGAAGGCGTCCTGGTACTTGGGCGGCAGGCGCTTTTCCGCCTCTAAAGCTTCGTCCAGGCTGGGAAAATCACCCAATATGACGCGCAATCGATACTTCTTGCCCTCGGCCATCGGGATCACGAACACGTCCTCGAGCGGCACCATGTCGCGGGCCCGCAAAAGGAAGCGCTCCATGCGCGCCGGGTCGGTGTTCTCGGTCACGAACAGCTCCAGGGCATAGTGCCCGTCGGGGGAGGTCTGCATCACCTGGCGGGTCGCGGCGATGCGCTCGGCCAGCAGCCGCTGGGGCCCGGGAGAATAGCCCCCCAGGCGGCGCACCTGGTCGGGCTCGAGGAGGGGGGGCGGCGGTGGAGCAGGACGGGCTTCCACCGCCTTTGCTTGAACCGGCTGGACCGGCTGCGCCACCGGCAGCTCCGTCGGGGCGCGGGTCAGGCTCCATTGGATAGCGCTGCCGATGGCTACGCCGGCGAGCAGCGCGGCCGCCCCCGCGTACACGGCGGCGCGCGCCGGCCGGGCGATCACGGCGAACTCCGAGTCGCGGATCGCCGCATGCACGTGCCGCTCGGTCACGGCATGCGTGTTCTCGGTGTAGGCGCACAGCAGCGCCTTGTCGGCCAGGATGTTGATGCGCCGGGTAAGCCCGCCGGCGGCGCGGGCAATGCGCGCTACGGCGCGCGCCGTGAATACGTCCGGCCCGCGATAGCCGGCAGCGCGCATGCGAAAGGACAGGTACTTGCCCACCTCGGGCAACGCGAGCGGCCGCATGCGGAAGCTGTGCGTGATTCGGTCGCGCAGCTGGCGCAGCGAGTTCTTGGCGAGGGTCGCGTCGAGCTCGGGCTGACCGAACAGCACGATCTGCAGCAGCTTGTGGCGGTTGGATTCCAGGTTCGACAGCAGCCGCACCTGCTCGAGCGACTCGTCCGGGATGACGTGCGCTTCGTCGATCAGGATCACCACGCGGCGCCCTGCCCCGTACAGGCTGATCAGGTGCTCCTGCAGCGTGCGCAGCGCCACCGCGGTGCGCTCGCCGCCGACCTCGAGCTTCAGATCGTCCGCAATCGCCTGCAGCACCTCGTCGCGCCCCAGCGAAGGCGTGGCGACGTAGATGGTCTCCACGTGCGCCGGCAGGCGTTCCATCAGCACGCGGCACAGCATGGTCTTGCCGCTACCCACCTCGCCCGATACCTTGACGATGCCCTCGTCGTGCAGGATCGCGTAGACCAGGGCCTCGAGCGTGGCGCCGCGGTCGGCGCCGTCGAAGAAGAAGTCGGTATGCGGCGTGATGCGAAAAGGCGGCTCGCTCAGACCGAAATGCTCGAGGTACAGGGCCATGGGCTATTTTTCCCCGTTGGATTCCATTCTGCTGTAAAGGGTTGTCCGGTTCACGCCGAGCAGCCTGGCGGCCTGGCTCATGTTGCCGTGCGTCAGCTTGAGCGCCGCCGCGATATAGCCGCGCTCCCAGGCCTTGAGGGTCTCGTCCAGGTTGAAGCTGCCGGCGCGCTCGAGCTGGCGCTGCGCGAGCTCGGCGATCGCAGCGCCGGCGGCGGGCGCCGGCTGCGGCGCCTCGAGGTCGAGCTCGGGCTCGAGCTCCGCCGCCGACAGCCGCTGGCCCGCGTACTTGGTGGTGAGCCGGATGACGATGTTGCGCAGCTCGCGCACGTTGCCCGGGAACGCATAGCGCAGCCAGCGCGCCTCGGCCTGCGGGTCGAGGCTGAAGGGTTGCACGCCCGACTGTTGCGCATAGAAGCGGCGGAAGTGCTCCAGCAGGGCGAGCTTGTCGCCGTCCAGCTCGCGCAGCGCGGGCACCTGCAGCGCGAGCACCGAGAGGCGGTGGTACAGGTCCGGCCGGAAGCTGCCCTGCCTGATGGCCTGGCGCAGGTCGCGGTTGCTGGCCGCCAGCACCCGGGCGCGCGACAC
>CBDDSA010000143.1:0-10174 GCA_965233185.1 uncultured bacterium | reverse complement strand
CGACACGGTCACGCGCCGGCGCGACAGGCCGTAGGCGTTATCGTCGAGCATCAGGCGCAGCGCCGGGATCACCTGGTCGAGATTGAGCAGCGGCTCGCCCATGCCCATGAACACGACGTTGGAGATAACGCGGTCCGCCCTTCGCTCTACCCCCAGCAATTTGTTTGCGAACCACAGCTGCCCCACGATCTCTGCCGTGGTGAGGTTGCGGTTGAAGCCCTGCTTGCCGGTGGCGCAGAACGAGCAGTCGAGCACGCAGCCGGCCTGGCTGGACACGCACAGCGTGGCGCGGCCGGTCTCCGGAATGAACACCGACTCGACGGCGTTGGCGCCGTCGACCTTCACCAGCCATTTGCGCGTGCCGTCCTCCGCCGGCGTGTCGCCGACGATCTGTGGCGCGGCGACGCACGCCGAGTGCTCGAGCTTGTCGCGCAGCGCCTTGGACAGGTCGCTCATGGCGGCGAAGTCGCTCTCGCCGAGCTGGTGGATCCAGCGCAGCACCTGGCGCGCGCGGAACGGCTTCTCGCCCAGCGCGGCGAAGAACCGGGCGAGGCCGTCGGCGTCCAGACCGAGCAGGTTTTCCTTCATTACCGGGAGAACACCTCGGATGCCGCAAAGAAATAGCCGATCTCGGTTTTCGCGGTGTCGGGCGCATCCGACCCGTGCACCGCGTTCGCATCGATGGAGTCGGCGAAGTCGGCGCGGATCGTGCCCTTCGCCGCCTTGCGCGGGTCCGTGGCGCCCATCAGCTCGCGGTTTCTGGCGATGGCGGCGTCGCCCTCGAGCACCTGCACCAGCACCGGCCCGGAGGTCATGAACTCCACCAGGTCGTTGAAGAAAGGCCGCCCGCGGTGCACCGCGTAGAAGCCCTCGGCTTCTGCACGCGAGAGGTGCATCATGCGCGCGGCCACGACGCGCAGCCCGGCGGCCTCGAAGCGCGCGAGAATCTGCCCTATGACGTTTTTCTTGACCGCGTCGGGCTTGATGATGGAAAGCGTGCGCTCGAGCGCCATTGCCTCGGTCCTCGGAAAAATTTCGCCATTTTAGCAAAGGGTTAGCATGGTTCCACCGCTCCGCAGCGAATATTCCGGCCGCATTGCCACGGTTACCCTCGAGCGCCCCGAGCGGCGCAACGCCTTTTCCGCCGAGCTCATGCGCCAGATGATCGCGTGCGCGGGCGAGCTGCACTCGCGCGACGACATCGACGCGGTGCTGGTGACCGGGGCGGCGGGCTGCTTCTCCGCGGGCGCGGATTTGAAGGACGCCAGCCGCTGGGCCGGCGGTGCGCCGCTGCTCGTGCAGCGCGAGATCGCCGGCCTCGGCCATCGCATGGCGCGCGCCTGGGAAGAGCTGCCGCAGGTCACCATCGCGGCAATCGAGGGCTACGCCGTGGGCGGGGGACTCGCCCCGCCAAGGCCAAGCGCCTGTCCATCCTGTGCGAGCGTATCGGCGCCGAGGCCGCGCTGGCGATGGGACTGGTGGACGAAATATGCGACACGGGGATGGCCATCGAAGTTGCCCGCAGGCTGGCGGACTCGGCGCTCGAGAAGCCGCGACACTCGGTGCGCATGACCAAGGAAGCGGTCAACGCCTACGCCGGAATCGGCGCCCACGCGGTGAGCTACATGGCGCACGACCAGCTCGAGCTCGCCGCGGCCAGCGCGGAATCGCGCGCCGCGCGCGAAGCCGCGCTCAAACGCCGAAAAAGCTAATCAGGGACAGACCACGTTTTCCCCGCAGAAAAGTCAGGTGTGCCATTCCGGCACCAGCCCGCGGCCGCGGTAGCGCACATCGACGCCCAGCCCCGGCGCCCACACCAGCTCCTCGCCGCAGTAAAGCAGCGGCAGGCGCTCGCGCGCCCAGGAGGGAACCCCGGCCTCCTGGAAAAGATTTTTAAGCGTGCGCCGCGGACGGCGCGGGTGCAGCTGCAGCCGCTCCCCGCCGGAACGCAGCCGAACTTCGAAGCGGGTCTCTTTCACCCATGAGGCGTCGATTCCCTCCCCGGGCGTGAAGCGCAGCTCGCCGCCCAGCTCGGGAATCGACAGGCGGCGCTCGCCGCGCCACGGGCGCGGCGCGAAAGGCCGGGTGGCGGGCTCCTCGAGCACCTTTCCCCGGTAGACCCGCAGCGTGAGGCCATCGTGCTCGATGCGGGTGCGCGCGCCACCGGAAGTGAGCTGCTTCAGCATCTCCACCAGCTTCGCTTCGCTCGGCGCCCGCAATCCCTGGGCCTTCAGATAATTCCTGAGCAGGGTTTCGGCATGCGACTCCTTGCGCGCAAACAGCCTGGCGGCCCGGGCGAGCGAGCGCTGCCACTGCGGAAACCGCGTTTCGATGAGCGGACCGAGCCGCCGGCGCACGAAGTTGCGCGTGAGCGACTCGTCGGCGTTGCTTTCGTCCTCGATCCACTCCAGGCCGTGGCGCTTCGCGTATGCGAGGATCTCGCGGCGAGAGACGCCGAGCAGCGGGCGCGCGAGCTGCTTGTCGCCGAGGCGCGCAAGCGGCTGCATGCCGCTCGCCCCGCGCGGCCCGGCGCCGCGCAGCAGGTTCATGAGCACCGTTTCGGCCTGGTCGTCGAGGTTGTGGGCGAGCGCGATGACGTCGGCCTTTTCCTGCTTGAACACGGCGTAGCGCGCGGCGCGCGCCGCGGCCTCCAGGCCCTCGCCCGACTTCTGCACCTTGACCTTATGGATCGAAAGCGGGATGCGCCAGCGCCGGCACAACTTCCTGCAGAACGCCGCCCAGGCGTCGGCATTGGGGCTCAAGCCATGGTGCACGTGCACCGCGCTGATGCCGGGCCGCTCCTTCAGGCGGTGAAGCAGGGCGACCGAGTCCACGCCGCCCGAAAGGGCGACGGCGATGCGCTTACCGGTCCGCGGCTTCCTTGAACTTGCCATAGCCCATCAGCCTTTCGAGGCGCTCCTCGACGAGCTCGCGGGGCTTTTTCTCGGAGAGCTGCCTGAGCGCCTCGGTCAGCGCCTTGCGCAGCGACTGGGCGGTTACCTGCGGGTCGCGATGCGCCCCGCCCAGAGGCTCGGGCACGATCTTGTCGATGAGGCCCAGCGTCTTCAGGCGGCTCGCCGTGATGCCGAGCGCCTCGGCCGCCTCCGGCGCCATCTCGGCGCTGCGCCACAGGATCGAGGCGCAGCCCTCGGGCGAGATCACCGAGTAGGTGGCGTACTGCAGCATGAGGATCAAGTCGCCCACCGCGATGGCGAGCGCCCCGCCCGAGCCGCCTTCGCCGATCACCGTGACGATCACCGGCACGCGCAGGCGCGCCATCTCGAACAGGTTGCGCCCGATCGCCTCGGACTGGCCGCGCTCCTCGGCGTCGATGCCCGGATAGGCGCCGGGCGTGTCGACGAAGGTGAACACCGGCAGCTGGAATTTTTCCGCGAGCTGCATCAGGCGCAGCGCCTTGCGGTAGCCCTCGGGCTTGGGCATGCCGAAGTTGCGCAGGATCTTCTCCTTCGTGTCGCGGCCCTTCTGGTGCCCGATCACCATGCACGGCTCGTTGCCGAAGCGCGCGAGCCCGCCGACGATCGACGGGTCGTCGGCGAAGTGCCGGTCGCCGTGCAGCTCCTCGAAATGCGTGAACAGCATCTGCACGTAATCGAGGGTGTAGGGCCGCTGCGGGTGGCGCGCCACCTGCGCCACCTGCCACGGCGTGAGCTTGCCGTAGATGTCCTTGGTGAGCGTCTGGCTGCGCTTGGTGAGGCGCTGGATCTCCTCCGAGATGTCCACCGCCGAGTCGTCCTGAACGTAGCGCAGCTCTTCGATGCGCGTTTCCAGCTCCGCGATCGGCTGCTCGAACTCGAGGAACGTGGTCTTCATTTCGGGGTCAGTATTCTACCGGCAACGGGTCGAGCGAGCGCCACAGGTACCAGGTGGCCACCGAGCGCCACGGACGCCAGGTCTCCCCCAGGCGCCGCATGGTGCGAAGCGAGACTTTTCTCCTTTTGTAGTACGCGAGGCAGATGCCCTTCTGCAGGCCCAGGTCATCGAGCGGAAACACGTCCGGGCGCAGCAGGTTGAACATGAGGAACATCTCGGCGGTCCAGCGGCCGATGCCGCGCACCTCGACCAGCTCGGCGATGATCTGCTCGTCGCTCATCTGCGGCCAGCGCTGCACGTGGATCTTGCCGTCGGCGAAGTGCTGGGCCAGGTCGGCGATGTACTCGGTCTTGCGGTCCGACAGGCCGCAGGCCCGCAGCACCGGCCTTTCCTTGAGCAGAACTTTCTGGGGGGTGACTTCGCCGACGCACGCCGCGAAGCGATCCCACACGCTCTGCGCGGCCTTCACCGAGATCTGCTGGCCGACGATCACGCGCGCGAGCGTCATGAACGGCTCGCCGCGGCGCATCATGAATACCTTGGGGTGACCGCGCATGATGTCCGCCATCACCGGGTCGCGCTTCGCCAGCGCACGCTTCGCGCGATCCCAATATTCAGGCTTCACTTAAGGGGAGGTTCGTGACCAGGTTCTGCGGCTTCATCTTCACGACACCCTCCTGCGCCGAGAGCGCAAGATAGATCGTCCGTCCCGCGATGTCTTGGCGCATGGCGGCAGGGTCCTCGAAGGTGAGCGCGAACAGCGCGAGGATGTTGCGCATGCGGCCCGCCTCCACCTCGTTGCCCGCCCACAGCTCGTTCAGGATGGCGGTGGACTCCGCGTCCAGGCCGATGTGCCAGGCCCAGCGCGGCTCCTCGATCTTGCGAACGGGCTTTACAAAAATCCTGATGGAGAAAAAGTGCGCAACCCAAAGCTCCAGAACTTGCGCGAAAGCTTCAAGCGCGGGACGGCCGTAGGTAAGGCTGATGACGGTGTCGTGCTTCGACTCGCGCGACCAGTAAAGCCCGGCGTTGGCGCGGTCCAGCACATCGAGGTCCACGCTGCCCAGCTCGCCCTGCGCCTCGACGATGAGGCGCCCGATGCTGCCGTAGCGGCTGCCGGCGGCATGCATCTCCACCGTCTCCAGGTCGGCGAGCAGCACATGGCCGTCCTTGATGGTGGCCTTCTGCTCGCGGAAGAACAGCTCGGCGGCGCGCAGGCGCAGCGGGTCGTCGGCAGCGTCCAGCAGGTTGCGCAGGATGACATGGGCGAGCTGGTCGACGAACATCGGCGGCACGTCGATCGCGCCCTTGAAGAGGTTCATGTACGCGCCTTCCACCGTGCCCGCCTGGAGCAGCCGGTCGCGAAAGCGCATCAGGACGCGGTAGTTGTGGCGCGCGTCCTCGTCTTCGATGCCTTGCAGGTGTTCTTCAGTCACTTCCCTCCCCGGATCGCTCATTAGGGAAGAGTGCAGCGCGAGCTCACCTTCGCCCGATTCCTCTACCGGATGGATCTCGGGGCGCAGGTAATAGGCGCGCAGGAAATCGTGCGTGACCCGCAGCCTGCCGGCCGGGTCGCGCTCTAGGAGGTGAAAGCCGCTATTGCGCCAGAAATCAGGCAGGGGTCAGGACCAACCGCGAGTGGCTCGCCACGTGCTGCTTGAGGAACTCCATCTGGTCGGCCAGGATGCGGCGGTTGGTGAGGATCAGGTACTCGGCCTTGTTCGGCACGTAGGGCGCGTACAGCAGCTCCAGGCCGCATTCCTGCGGCAGACGGTTGCGCTTGTGGCCGTTGCAGTGCCTGCACGCGGTCACCACGTTCATCCAGGTGTCGCGACCGCCCCGCGACAGCGGCGTGATGTGGTCGCGCGTCAGGCGAAAGTAGCTGAACTCGCCGCCGCAGTAGGCGCACATGTGCCGGTCGCGCCGGAACAGCTCCCGGTTGTTGAGCGGCGGCACCTGGTTGAAGCCCTTGGCGGCGAGCGCCTTGCCCTTGATGGCGACGATCGAGTGCGCCGTGATGCTGGAG
Source organism: uncultured bacterium (assembly GCA_965233185.1). Taxonomy (GTDB): domain Bacteria; phylum Pseudomonadota; class Gammaproteobacteria; order Burkholderiales; family SG8-39; genus SCGC-AG-212-J23. Next base: position 4,317 of record CBDDSA010000143.1, on the reverse strand, counting down.
CGCTCGCCGGTAATGCGCGAGATGCCCCCGTAGTACGTGAAGGTCGCGTCCCCCAGGGTCCAGGCGACCAGGTTCTTGGCGTAATAAAAGCACGCCTGCTGCCAGCTGATCCAGCGGTGCGGGACACCGTGGCTGTCAAGCGACAGGATGAGCGGCTTATCCATTGGCAGAGTTCATGCTTGCGAAGCATTCTGCCAAGCCCGCACAGGGTTTGCAATGCCCGCCAAAACAAGGCACTGCGCCCGGAAGCTAATTCTTGTCTACCGCCTCGCGGAAGCCCTGCCCGGCGGCGAACGCCGGGATGGTCTTGGCGGTGATCTTGATTTCCTTGCCGTTGACCGGGCTGCGTCCGGCGCGCGCCTTGCGTTTGCGCGGCAGGAACGTGCCGAAGCCCACTACCGTGACGCGCTTGCCTTTGGCGACGTTCGCGACGATGGCTTCGAACACCGCGTTGACCGCCTCGCCCGCCGCCGCCTTGCTGAGGTTGCTGGCCTTTGCCGCAGCCTGGACCAGGTCCGACTTGGTTACCACGTGTGGCATGTGATCTCCCTTTTTCGCGCTTGCTCGCGGCCGGCAAGCGCAAGCATCGTATCCAAATCGAATTCGAAAAACAATTATGATTGCGGTTCTAAGGAGGAGGACCTCATGAACATGCGACATCTCGCGATCGCCGGCGTGGTTGCCGGCGCCATTGCGTGCCCTGCGCAGGCGCAGACCACGCTCACCTACTCGTCTTGGGTGCCGCCGACGCACCATCTGACGATCTGGCAGGCCAACTGGACCAAGGAAGTGGAGAAGGCCACCGGCGGGCGCGTGAAGTTCAACTCGCTGCCCAAGGCGCCGGCCGCGCCGCCCGGAACGTTCGACGCCGTGCGCGACGGCCTGGTCGACCTTTCGTACGTCACCGCGAGCTACACGCCGTCGCGGCACATCCTGCCGCTGATGGCCGAGCTGCCCGGCGCCGGCGACACCGCCGAGATCAACTCGATCGCCTACTCGCGCATCCACTGGAAGCACTTCCACAAGGCGGGCGAGTACAAGGGCGTGAAGCTGCTGGCGGTGTGGACCCACGGCCCGGGGCAGATGTTCACCAAGAAGACGGTGAACGGCATCGCCGACATCCAGGGCCTCAAGATCCGCACCGGCGGCGGCGTCGCCGAGGCGGTGGCCAATGCGCTGGGCGCCTCGGCGTTCGTCAAGCCGGCACCCGAATCGTACGAGCTGCTGAAGTCGGGCGTGGCCGACGGCGTGTTCTTCCCGCTGGAGTCGATCGTCTCGTTCAAGCTCGACACGGTGCTGGAGCAGGCGACGCTGTTTCCCGGCGGCATGTACAGCTCGGCGTTCGGCTTCTTCATGAACGAGGACAAGTGGAACAAGCTTGCCAAGCAGGACCAGGCGGCCATCGAGAAACTGTCCTACGAGTACGCGGCGCGCAGCAACGGCAAGTCCTGGGACGCCGCGGACCAGAAGGGCCTGGAGGGCCTGCAGAAGGCGGGCGTCAAGATCGTCAAGGCCGATCCGAAGCTGCTGGCCGAGGTGCAGAAGCGCTCGGCGCCCATCATCGGCGACTGGGTGAAGAAGGCGAGCGCCAAGGGCGTCAACGCCAAGGCCGCGCTGGAGGAGTTCCGCGCCGAGCTGAAGAAGGTCGCCGGCGAAGTGAAGAAGTAAGCGCCGCGCGCCTTTCGATGAAGGCGCCGGAGCACGAGTGGGAGAGGCGGGCCGACGCCGTGCTCGGCGTCGCCGCCTCGGCCATCCTGATGGGCATGATGTGCCTCACGTTCGTCGACGTGGTGGCGCGCTACGGCTTCAACCGCCCGCTGCGCGGCGGCTTCGAGGTCACCGAGCTGCTGCTGCTGGTGCTGATCTTCGCCGGCCTGCCCCTCGTGTCGCACGCCGATGAGCACGTCACCATGGATTTCATCGACCGGCTGCTCGGCGCGCGCGGGCGCGCGTGGCTCAAGCGCGCCGTGCACATGCTGGTGGCGGCCATGATGTTCTTCATGGCATGGCAGGTCACCATCAAGGCCGCGCGCATCTCGTCGTACGGCGACGCCACCGACGTGCTGCGCATCGAGTACGGGCCGTTCGTGTACTTTTCGGCGGCGATGATCGCGCTCGCCGGCTTGATCCACGTCTACAAGACATTCCAGCGATGACCGAGGCGGTCATCGGGCTGCTGGCGATGCTGCTGCTGTCGTTCATGCGCATCCCGATTGCATTGTCGATGGCGGTGGTCGGGGTGGTCGGCTACGCCTACATGCGCGACTGGAACTGGGCGCCGGCCTTCGCCAGCCTGCAGACCCGGCTGTACGAGACCGGGCGCAACTACACCCTGTCGGTGGTGCCGCTTTTCATCCTGATGGGCAACTTCGTCACGCGCGCCGGCATGTCGCAGGAGCTGTTCCGCGCGGCCAACGCCTTCATCGGCCACCTGCGCGGCGGGCTCGCCATGGCGACGATCCTCGCCTGCGCCGGCTTCGGCGCCATCTGCGGCTCGTCCATCGCCACGGCGGCCACCATGTCGAAGGTGGCCTATCCGTCGATGAAGCGCTTCGGTTATTCCGACACCCTGGCCACCGGGGCGATCGCCTCGGGCGGCACGCTGGGCATCATGATCCCGCCCAGCACGCTGCTGGTGATCTACGGCGTGTTCACCGAGACCAACATCGGCATGCTGTTCGCCGCCGGCATCCTGCCCGGCCTGCTCGGCGCGGTCCTGCTGTGCCTGACGGTGCAGTACGTGACCTGGCGCGACCCGAAGGCCGGCCCGCGCGGCGAGCGCTCCGACTGGAAGGAGCGCTGGGCGGCCACGCGCGACGTCTGGGCGGTGGCGGCCCTTTTCGTCTTCGTCATCGGCGGCATCTACGGCGGCTTCTTCACCGCCACCGAGGGGGCCGGCATGGGGGCGTTCGGCGCCATGGTGTTCGCGCTGTGGCGTCGCGTGCTCACCTGGAAGTCGCTCTACCAGGCGCTGGTGGAAAGCGCGCGCACCACCTCGATGCTGTTCATGATCCTGATCGGCGCGCTGATGTTCGCCGAGTTCATCAACATCACCACCATGCCGAACGACCTGGTGGCGTTCGTCAAGCAGTTCGAGATCCATCCGGTCGCCGTGGTGGCCGCGATCTGCATCATCTACGTGCTGCTGGGCACCGCGATGGAGGAGCTGTCCATGGTGCTGCTCACCATCCCGGTGTTCCTGCCGGTGATCCTGCAGCTGGGCTTCGACCCGATCTGGTTCGGCATCCTCATCGTCTGCGTGGTCGAGATCGGCCTCATCAGCCCGCCGGTGGGCATGAACCTGTTCGTGCTGAAGACGCTGATCCCCGGCGTGAGCCAGGGCACCGTGTTCCGCGGCGTGATGCCGTTCATGCTCGCCGACGTCATCCGCATGGCGATCCTCATCGCCTTCCCCGCCCTCTCGCTCTACCTGCCCAGCCTGATGCGCTAATCGGGGTCAGAGCCCGAATTCCGAATCGGGGTCAGAGCCCGAATCCGGAATCGGGGTCAGAGCCCGATGGCTTTCGTCCTTTGCCAGTAGCGGAACGTCGCGCCGACGATCGAGGGCTGCAGGAGGAAGCGGCACGCCTCCTCCGCGAGCTCGGGTTTTACTTCCTTGAAGCCGCCGGCCGCCATCGCCCGAAGCTGCATGCGCGCGGCGCGCTCGAAGAACACCGCAAGGTAAGCCGCCTCTTCGACGCTTGCCCCCGCCGCAAGCAGGCCGTGATTGGCGAGCAGAATGGTCTTTGCGCTACCGAGCGCAGCTGAAATGATGCGACCTTCGTCGTCCGCTACGGGGACGCCGGGCCACTCGGCGAGATGCGCGGTGCCGTGCAGCATCGCGCTGTCCATGTGAATGGTCTTCAGCGGCTGCCCGGTCGCCGCGAGCGCCGAGGCATAGGGCGCATGGGTGTGGATGATGGCGTTGATGTCCGGGCGCTTGCGGTAGATCCAGACGTGAAAGCGCGTTCCGGGATTCGGCCGCCCGCCCTCCAGGGGATTCAGATCCCCGTCCACCAGCACCATGCGCTCCGGGGTCGCTTCCTCGAAGCCGTAGCCGAACTGCAGCGTCCACCAGGAGTCCGCCTGATCACCCCGCGCCGTGACCTGTCCGGCCAGGCCGGACTCGTGGCCTTCGCTGGCGAGGATGCGGCACGCGCTGGCGAGCGCCTCTCGCGCAGGCAGCGCTACGGGTTGAAAGTCCTCCTGCATCTCCCGGCTGACTCGATCGAGGAAATGCGCTTTCTCGTTCATAGGTGGCTCCGATCTGATTTCATTCGGGCTCTGACCCCGATTTCGAATTCGGGCTCTGACCCC
>CBDDSA010000142.1:0-34908 GCA_965233185.1 uncultured bacterium | reverse complement strand
AAAGTCGGTCTGCCGCGCGGCAGGCCGCCCAACGTGATCTCGTCGAGTCCCGAAATCCCGGTCGGCGCTTTCGGCAGCGTGTCGCGCGCCGGCGGCCGGGCTCGGGAAGGCAGAGTTTCAGGCTTTCCCACGATGTAATGGTTTTCCTTACAAATTCTAAGCGAGGCGGTTCAGCCACGGCAATCCCGCGCCCGGTTTTTTCGGTGTGGGGCCCGCCACGACGTTTTTTCAAGCCGTAAACCGGTGGGGGGGCGGATAAGACGCCGGCCAGGCGCAGAAGTTCACCCGGCGGGTTTGAAGAGCCTGCGAGCGGGGTAGAGGAGGGCTTTGCCGCCGAGAGCTTCCTCTATGCGCAGCGCCTCGTTCCACTTCGCCATGCGCTCGGAGCGGGCGAAGCTGCCCACCTTGAGCTGCGCCACGCCCCAGCCTACCGCGAGGTGGACGATGGAGACGTCCTCGGATTCTCCCGAGCGCGCCGAAACGATGCCGCGATAGCCGGCTTCGCGCGCGGCGTTCCAGCAGGCGAGGGTCTCGGTGACGGTGCCCACCTGGTTGGGCTTGAGCAGCACCGCGTTGCATGCGCCGTTCGCCTCGCGCACGCGCTTCTCGTCGGTCACGAAAAAATCATCGCCGACCACCTGGATGCCCGCCGCGCGGGTGAACGCGCGCATCGCCTGCGCATCGTGCTCGGCGAAAGGGTCCTCGACCGAGACGATCGGGTAGCGCTCGATCCAGCGCAGCAGCATGGCGTGCAGCTGCTCGGGGGTCAGCACGCGCTTTTCCAGTGCAAGGTGATAAAGACCCGACTGGTGGAGCTGGCTCGCGGCAATATCCAGCGCGATGCCCACGTCCGCTCCCGGCTCGAGTCCCGCGTCGCAGATCGCGCCGACCAGCTCGACCAGGCCTTCCTCGTTCGACCTGAACGCCGGCCAGTAGCCGCCCTCGTCGGCCACGCCCTGCAGCATGCCGCGCTTTTTCAGCCGCGCGCCGGCCGCGGCGTAGATCTGCGCGGTCCACTCGAGCGCCTCGGAGAAGCTGCCGGCGCCGGTGCAGATCACCATGTAGTCCTGCACGTCGACGCGTGCGCCTGCGTGGGCGCCTCCGCCGAAGATCTGGATCTGCGGCACCGGCAGCGCCACGCGCCGCTCGCCGGCGAGCTTGCGCCACAAGGGCAGCTTTTCCGCGGCCGCGCCGGCCTGCGCGCAGGCGAGCGACACGGCGACCATGGCGTTGGCGCCCAGGCGGCTGCGATCCGGCGTGCCGTCGAGCTCGATCAGCCGGCGGTCCAGCGCTTCCTGGTCCTTGATGCTGAGCGCGCGCAGCGCGTCGCCGATGCGCGTGTTGACCGCATGCACCGCCTGCGCCGCGTCCACGCTTTTCGCCTCGCCGGCGCCGGTCGAGGCGCCGGCCGGGGCGATGGCGCGCCCGGTGGCGAGCGGCGTGCTGCCGCGGCCCACCACCACCTCGGCCTCTACGGTGGCGCGGCCGCGCGAATCCCAGACCTTGCGGCCCCTTACGTCGATGATTCTTGCCATGCTGTCCTGACCTGCGCAAGGCGCTGCACCGGGCGCGCGATAAGCGGCCGCGCTGCCCGCCGCACGGTTTCCTTGTCCGATGCCGCGCTGAGGTATTCCACCGGCGACTTGCCGTCCACCCGGGCGAGCAGCAGCGCGGGCAGCAGCGCCGCGGTGCGGCTTTCGACGTCTTCGAATCTCACGTTGGCAAGGTAGCTTTCGGACAGCTGCTCGAAGCATTCCAGCAACGCGGCGCGCGCACGCGGCACCCACAGGCACTTCAGCAGGAGGTGGTTCAGGCAGAAGGCGAGATCGAATGCCGGGTCGCCGTACCAGGCGCATTCCGCATCCAGGAACACCGGTCCGTGCGGCCCGCACAGGATGTTCTTCGGGCTGACGTCGCCGTGCACCAGGCAGGCTTTCGTGTCTGCAGTCTTCCTCAACAGGAAATCCAGCCTTTGTGCAAGATCCGGGTGCACCCGCCCCGTAGCCGCCAGGTAAGGCTCCAGGCGGATGGCGTGGAAAATCGCATCCGTCGGGAAGCGCCGCGCGAGGTCTTCGCGGCCGGCGGTTGCGGCGTGGATCGCCGCCAGCGTGCGGCCGACGCGCGCGGCGAACGCCGGCTCGGCATGCCCCTCCCGCAGCCGCGATTTCCACACCGGGTGCGCGGCAGGGTCGAGGTATTCCATGGCGAAGGCGTCGTCGTCGCAAAACAGCACCCTGGGCACCGCGTGCGGCGCGGCCTCGCGCGCGACGCGGAACCATTCGTACTCGTAGCGGTTGCGCGCCACCGGCGCCTCCCAAAGCTGCGAGACCCGCAGCCGGGGCAGCGCGCGCTTTACGCAGATCGGTCCGCTGGCGAGCTCGACGCGCCAGATGTCGGACGACACGCCGCCGGCCAGCGCTTCGGCGTGCGGCGCTTCGCCCTCGGCGCACAGGCCGTGGCGGCGCAGGAGCTCTGCGATGTCGTTCGTCAAGGCTTGAGCCGGTGCATGTTCGCGCGCAACCATAGCCCGAGCAGGCCGAAGCCCACGCCCGAGGCCATGATGGCCGGCGCGTAGCCGGCCGAGGCGATGAGCAAGCCCATCGCCGCCACGCCGCCCGCCTGGCCCAGCGCCCAGGCCGAAGCATAAAGCGACACCGCGGCGCCGCGCGCGTCGGGCGCCGCTTCGGTGGCGCGCGTCTGCACGGTGTTGTGGATGAGGTAGAACGCGAGGCCGAGCAGCACGGTGCAGGGGATCGCAAGCGCCCAATGCGGCAGCACCACGAACAGCGAGAAAAGCGTGAAGCCGATCAGGCCGCCGGCGCTCACCAGGCCGCGCTCGCCCAGCGTGCGGATGAGCGCGCGCGCCATTCCCGAGTAGAGCAGGCCGCCCACGCCGTAGCCGGCGAGGATCAGGCCGATGGCGGTGAACGACAGGCCGAAGCGCTCCTGCAGGAAAGCGCCCAGGAAGGCGTAGGCGCCAAAAAAGAAAAAGGTCTCGGCCACGCCCACCGCCACCAGGAAGCGCATCGGCGGCCGGCGCAGCAGGCTGCGGTGCACCGCGAGCGGCCGGAACCTGCCCGGCGCGATGGCGGGCCACGCGGCGGCGGTCCTGCCCCACAGTACCGCAGCGACGGCGACGAAGATCACCCCGAGCACCACGAACGAAACGCGCCAGCCGGCCCAGCCGGCGATGAAGTGCGCGATGGTGGTCTGGCGCTCGGCGATCGGCACGACGTCGCCGATGTACGCCATGCCCAGCGCCACCGCCGAGGAGGCGAAGATGCCGGTGACCAGGCGCAGTGCGGCCAGCGATTCCAGGCTCCAGGCGAAGGCGCAGGCGAGCGAAGCGTCGAACTCGCCCGCCAGCTTCGGCAGCATGGGCTCGACGCAGCGCAACGAAATTCCCGCATTGAGGGCGGCGAGCGCAAGAAGCAGGATCGCCGCGCGCGCAGGCGCGCTAGGGAGCAAGGCGCTCGATTCTCCAGGCGGCCCCGGCACGCGTATAGCGCAGCCGGTCGTGCAGCCGGTCGGCGCGGCCCTGCCAGAACTCGATCTGCCGCGGGGCGACGCGGTAGCCGCCCCAATGCGGTGGGCGGGGGGGCGCGTCGCCAAAGCGTTTGCCCGCCTCGCTCATCGCGGCTTCCAGGACTTTCCTCGAGGATACCGTCTCGCTTTGCGCCGAAGCCCATGCCGACAGGCGTGCGCCCAGCGGACGAGAAAGGTAATACGCATCGGATTCTGCGGCGCTCACCTTCTCGACCGCGCCTTCGATGCGCACCTGGCGCTCGAGCTGCGACCACTGGAACACCAGGCAGGCGGCCGGGCGGGCCTCCAGCTCGCGCCCCTTGCGGCTGCGGTAATTGGTATAGAAAGCAAAACCGCCGTGCTCCAGGCCCTTCAGCAGCACGGTGCGCGCGTCGGGCGCGCCGGCCGCATCCACCGTGGCGAGGATCATGGCATTGGGCAGCGGCAGCCCCGCCTGCACCGCTTCGCGCAGCCATATATCGAACTGGCGCAGCGGGTCGGGGTCGGCTTGCGTTTCAAGTAGCCCGGCCCGCATGTATTCTTGGCGCAGGTCGGAGACATTCATGCCAGCGATTCTACCTGCCGTGCGAGCCGGGGCAGCGGCGCGCTACGCCGCCATCCGCGCCCGGACCGAGGCCCTTGCGGCGCCGCTGTCCGTCGAGGATTGCGCGCTGCAATCCATGCCCGACGCGAGTCCGGTGAAGTGGCACCTCGGCCACACCACCTGGTTTTTCGAAACCTTCGTCCTCGAGCGGGCGCTGCCGGGATTCGCGCCGTATCGCGCGGAATTCCGCAGCCTGTTCAATTCCTACTACGTGGGCGTCGGCCCGCGCCACCCGCGACCCGAGCGCGGGCTGCTGTCGCGTCCTTCCCTCGACGAGGTGCTCGCCTACCGCGCGAGCGTGGACGAGCGCATGCAACACGTCCTCGAGGACGGCCGCGTGGCGCACCTCCTCGAGCTCGGCCTGCAGCACGAGCAGCAGCATCAGGAGCTCATCCTTACCGACGTGAAGCATCTGCTGTCGCGCAATCCCCTGCAGCCCGCGTACGCCTCGACAACGCAAACCTCCTCGGGAAAGGCGGGCGAGCTGCGTTTCACGGCGTTCCCCGAGGGCGTGCGCCAGATCGGGCACGAGGGCGAGGGCTTTGCCTTCGACAATGAAACGCCCCGCCATCGCGTCTACCTGCGCGGCTACGCCGTCGCCGACCGCCTGGTCACCAATCGCGAGTACCAGGCGTTCATCGCCGACCGGGGCTACGAGCGGCCCGAGCTGTGGCTCTCGGAAGGCTGGGACGTGCGCCGGGCGCAGGGATGGAGCGCGCCGCTTTACTGGAGCAGCGACGGCCATTTCACCCTGCAGGGGCTGCGTCCGATCGACCTCGACGAACCCGTCACGCATGTCAGCTTCTACGAGGCAGAAGCGTACGCGCGCTGGGCGGGCTCGCGCCTGCCCGGGGAGGCCGAATGGGAGGTTGCCGCGGAGGGCGCGCCGCGCGAGGGCAATTTCCTGGAGAGCGGCCGCCTGCACCCGGCCCCCGGCGCGCCGCAGCTCTTCGGCGACGCGTGGGAATGGACTACCAGCACCTATGGTCCGTATCCCGGATTCCACGCCGCCGAGGGCGCCGTGGGCGAGTACAACGGCAAGTTCATGGTCAATCAGTACGTGCTGCGCGGCGGGTCCTGCGCCACGCCGGCCTCGCACATCCGCCATACCTATCGCAACTTCTTTCCCGCCGCCGCGCGCTGGCAGTTCAGCGGCATCCGGCTCGCCAAGGATGTCTGAGCACGTTGCGGGATTCAAACGCCAGAGGGAAAGAAGCACGTTCTCCCTCTGAAAAGCGTTGACACCGGTGCGCGACTTCGTGCATCTTCTCGTCACCGCTAGCACGAGAGCGGCAGAAAACCGGTCGAATACGAACCGCATATCCGTTCAGAGGAGAGTCCAGATGGCGAAAAAGAAGGCGAAGAAGAGCGGCGGCAAGAAGCGCAAGCCAAATGCAGCCTTCATGAAGGCAATGACCCCGAGCAGCACGCTCGCGGCGGTGATCGGCTCGAGCGCCATGCCGCGCACCGAGGTCACCAAGAAGATCTGGGGCTACATCAAGCGCAACGGGCTCCAGGACAAGAAAAACAGGCGCATGATCAACTCGGACGAGAAGCTGAAGCCGGTGTTCGGCGGCAAGTCGCAGGTTTCGATGTTCGAGATGACCAAGCTGGTCAGCAAGCACCTGAAATAACGCTGCACGATCCGGGCGGCAAGACCCGCGCTGCGCGAACCCAGACACCCAGGGAGACAGCATCGAGAAGGCCCCCCAAAGGGGCCTTTTCTATTGGTGGTACGAGCTGACGCGGTCGACTTCGTTCTTTGATCCGAGGATCACCGCGCAACGCTGGTGCAGGCCCACCGGCTGCACGTCCAGGATGCGCGTCTTGCCGTCGGTGGCGGCGCCGCCGGCCTGCTCGATGATGAAGGACATGGGATTCGCCTCGTACATGAGGCGCAGGCGGCCGTCGCGGTTCTTCGAGTCGCGCGGGTACATGAAGATGCCGCCGCGCGACAGCACCCGGAACACGTCTGCCACCATCGAGGCCACCCAGCGCATGTTGAAATCCTTGCCGCGCGGGCCGTCCTTGCCGGCCAGGCACTCGTCGATGTAGCGCTTCACCGGCGCTTCCCAGCGCCGCGCGTTCGACGCGTTGATGGCGAACTCCTGGGTGTCCTCGGGGATGCGGATATTGTCGTGCGTCATCACGAAGGTGTAGGTCTCGCGGTCCAGCGTAAAGCCGTATACGCCGTCGCCGACGGTGATGACGAACACGGTGGTGGGGCCGTAGACCGCGAAGCCGGCAGCCACCTGCCGGCGCCCCGGCTGCAGGAACGCCTTCTCGTCCGGGTCGCAATAGGCGCCGTGGTCGGTTTTCGGGCAGCGCAGCACCGAGAAAATGGTGCCGGTCGAAATGTTCACGTCGATGTTGGACGAGCCGTCCAGCGGATCGAACAGCAGCAGGTACTCGCCGCGCGGATAGTGGGTCGGGATGGGGCGCGGATCCTCCATCTCCTCCGAGGCCAGCGCCGCCAGGTTGCCGCCCCATTCGTTGGCTTCCAGCAGGATCTCGTTGGACAGCACGTCGAGCGTCTTCTGCGCCTCGCCGTGCACGTTCCGGGTCGCCGCCGAGCCCAGCCCGTCGGCCAAGGCTCCCTTGTTGACCCGCGTGCTGATGCCTTTGCAGGCGCGCGCGATGGTCTCGATCAGCAGGCGCAGGTCCGGGTTGATGAGGTTCTTGTCCCGCTGCCGGGAAAGGAGGAACTGGCTGAGGGTTATGCGTCGCATGGGCTCATTTTATTCTGAGGCGGGCGAACCATGCCCCGCCCAGGAGAAACGCGGCCACCAGCCAGAACACCGGCGCCATGCCGAAGGCCACCGAAAGGGCGCCCGAAGCGAGCGGGATGAGGGTGTGGCTGCCGTTCAAAAGCGAGGTGCGCAGGCCGACCGCCTCGCCCTGCCGCCCGCGCGGCGAGGCCTCGTAGAGCAGCGACATGATGATCGGCTGGGCGCTGCCCAGGCCCAGGCCCAGCAGGAACGACAACGCGACCAGCAGCGGCACGGTCTCCACCAGGGGGAACATCAGGTACGCGATCCCCGCGACCGCCATGGCGCTCGCGATCAGTACCCACTGGCGGATGCGGCGGACCAGCAGCGGCATCAGCAGGCGCACCGTGAAGGTCGCGAAGGCGAAGGTGGACATGATGGCGCCGATGGTGCCGGCGGCAAGACCGATGCGCGCGCCGTACAGGGGTATCAGGAACGTGTAGAGGTCCCAGCCCATGGCGAGCAGCAGGCTGACGATGAAGGTGTTGCGCAGGCCCCGGATGCGCAGCAGGTCGAGCACGCCGCTGCGTTTGCCTGCGGCGCCGCCCTCCGGACGCGGCAACGCCTGCTTCCTGAAGAGAAGTAGTGCGAAGGCAGCCAGGGGGAACACCCCCAGCACCAGGAACGCGTTCGCGTGCCCCAGGCCCTCGATGGCATAGCCGGCCACCAGCGGCCCGATGGAGTTCGAGATCGAAAATCCCAGCGCGAGCCAGGAGAAGTTCATCGCGCGCTGCTCGGGCGTGCCGTGCGCGCCGAACACGCTGTTCATGGCGATGTGCACGTACATGAAGGAAGTGCCGATGAGCGTGCAGGCGAAGTAAAGGGTGATGACGCTCGGAGCCGCGAAGGGCAGGGCGGTGCCGGCCGCGAGCACCGCGAACGCCGCCAGCAGCGGGCGGCGCGGCCCGGCGCGGTCGATCAGCCGCCCGGCGCTCACCGAAAGCAGCATCGGCAGCAGCGCGAACAACGCCATCAGCAGCCCGACGGTGAACTCGGTGGCGCCGAGCTCCAGCGCGAACAGCGAGGTGGTCATGCGCGCACCGACGAAGGCCAGGTGGCCCAGCGCGTTCAGGACGACGAAATAGACGATCGCCATCACGAATAAGTTGTTCTGGCCCCTTTGAGCTGGCGAACGAGCAGCGCCGCCGCGAGATCCTGCACGCGGCGGCGCTGCGGCTGGGCGCCTGCTAGGCGGGGCGGCTCAAGCGCGCGCTTGGAGGGCGGCGATGCGCTCCTCGATGGGCGGGTGGCTGGCGAACAGGCCCAGGAAGCGCGAGCGGCTCTGCTGGATGCCGTGCGCCTCGAAGGCCTGCGGCATTTCGCCCGCCTGCACGCCGCCCAGCCGGGCGAGCGCGTTGATCATGGGCCGCCGGTCGCCCAACAGCTGCGCCGAGCCGGCGTCGGCGCGGAACTCGCGCCGGCGCGAGAACCAGGCGACGATCATCGAGGCGAGGATGCCGAGCACGACCTGCGCGACCAGCGAGGCGATGAAGAACCCCGGGCCGACGCCGCGCTCGGTGCGGAACACCATCTTGTCGACCAGGAAGCCGATGATGCGCGACAGGAAGATGACGAAGGTGTTGACCACGCCCTGGATCAGGGTGAGCGTGACCATGTCGCCGTTGGCCACGTGCGCCACCTCGTGGCCGAGCACCGCCTCGACCTCGTCGCGGCTCATGCTCTGCAGCAGGCCGGTGGAGACGGCGACCAGCGCCGAGTTCTTGAAGGCGCCGGTGGCGAAAGCGTTGGGCGCGCCCTCGAAGATCGCCACTTCCGGCATGCCGATGCCGGCCTTGTCGGCGAGCTTCTTCACCGTGGAAACCAGCCAGAATTCGGTCGTGCCCTCGGTGCCGTCGATCACCCGCGCGCCGGTCGACATCTTCGCCATCCACTTGGAGATGAGCAGCGAGATGATGGAGCCGCCGAAGCCGATCACCGCGGAGAACACCAGCAGCGAAACCGGGTCGATGCCCTCGGCCGTCAGGAACTGCCCGAGGCCGAACACCTGCATGACGATCGAAAGGACCAGCAGAACTGCGATGTTGGTCACCAGGAACAGCACGATGCGCTTCATGGGGGGCTTTTTCTCCTTTATACGTCGCTTAGATTTGGGACCGAGCCGCAAGTTTCAAGATGGAGCGCGCGCCCTTTTCGGCGATGACGTAGGTCGGGGCGTTGGTGTTGCCTGAGGTGATCCTGGGGAAGATGGAGGCATCGATGACCCGCAGCCGGTCGAGGCCGTGCACGCGCAGCTCGGCGTCCACCACCGCCAGTGGATCGCGGCCCATCTTGCAGGTGCCGACCGGGTGGAAAATGGTCGTGCCCAGCTCTCCCGCCGCCCTTGCGAGGGAATCGTCGTCTTGTATTTCGGCTCCCGGCCGATATTCCTCCGGCCGGTACTTGGCCAGCGCTTTCGCGGCCATGATGCGCCGCGTGAAGCGCATGCCCTCGACTGCCACCCGGCGGTCTTCTTCGGCCTGCAGGTAGTTCAGGCGGATTTCGGGGTGCGCGGAGGGGTCGGGCGAGCGCAGGCGAACCCAGCCGCGCGAGGCCGGCCGCAGGTTGCACACGCTGGGCGTGATGGCGGGGAACGAATGCAGCGGGTCGCCGAACTTGTCCAGCGAAAGCGGCTGCACGTGCCACTCGATGTTCGGCGTCGGCTGTGCCGGGTCGCTGCGCGCGAAGGCGCCGGCCTGCGACGGCGGCATGGTGAGCGGGCCGGTGCGAAAGGCGAAGTACTCGAGCGTCATCGCCGCCTTGCCGAGCAGGCTGTTGGCGATGCCGTTCAGCGTCCGGGCGCCGTTCACCTTGTACTGCATGCGGATCTGCAGGTGGTCGTGCAGGTTCTCGCCCACGCCAGGCAGCTCGTGCACGACTTGAATGCCGTGCTTCGCAAGGAGAGCGCCGGGGCCGACGCCCGAAAGCTGCAGGAGCTGCGGCGAGCCGATGGCGCCGGCGGCGAGGAGGGTCTCTTTCCTTGCCGGCGCGAAGAAGCGCTGGCCGCGATGCACGAACTCGATTCCCTGCGCCGCACGCCCCTCGAGCCTGACTTTTTCCACATGGGCGCCGGTCATCACCACGAGGTTGGGACGGTGCAGCGCCGGGCGCAGGAAGGCGTTGGTGGCGCTCCAGCGGCGGCCGCGCTTCTGGTTCATCTGGAAATAGGCGCAGCCGAAGTTGTCGCCGTTGTTGAACACCTTGATCGGCGGGATGCCGCACTCGGCGGCGGCCTCGCGCCAGGCATCGATGATGTCCCAGCGCACCCGGGGGTCCTCGATGCGCACCTCGCCGCCGGCGCCGTAGCCGTCGGTCGCGCCGTGCTCGTAGTCCTCCAGGGACTTGAACACCGGCAGCACCTCCTCCCAGGACCAGCCGCGGTTGCCCAGGGAAGCCCAGTAATCCCAATCCTCTTTCTGCCCGCGCATGTAGATCATGGCGTTGATCGAAGAGCAGCCGCCCAGCACCCGCCCGCGCGCGTAGTGGATCGAGCGGCCGGCCAGGTGCTCGTCGGCTTGCGTTTGGTAGCACCAGTCGGTGCGCGGGTTGGCGATGGTGTAGAGGTAGCCGACCGGGATGTCGATCCAGAAGTAATCGTCCTTGCCGCCGGCCTCGAGGAGCAGCACCCGGTGGCCGGGGTCGCGCGACAGGCGATTGGCGAGCAGGCAGCCGGCGCTTCCCGCGCCGACGATCACGTAGTCGTAGCCCTCCAGCTGCTGCAATGCCCGCCCCTTTGGAGGTATTGTAATGACATGCCTACCACCCTCCAGCAATTCGCCCGCGAGTGCCAGACCATCCTGCGCTCGGAGCCCGGCCCCTCGGGCCGGCGCCAGATCTGCATGCGCCTGGAACAGCTCCTGCGCGACCCGGGTTTCCTCAAGGAAAACCTGGAAGAAAACACTTCTGAGCGGCAGGTGTTGTACGAAGACCCCGACCTCGGCTTCTGCGTGCTCGCGCACAACTACAAGGCCGCCAAGGAATCGCCGCCGCATGACCACGGTCCCTCCTGGGCAATCTACGGCCAGGCTGCCGGCGAGACCGAGATGACCGATTACGCCCTGGTCGAGCCCGCCAGCCGCGAAAAGCCCGGCAAGGCGCGGGCGCTGCGCACCTACAAGCTCACCCCCGGCACCGCCTACCTTTACAACGAAGGCGACCTGCACTCGCCTCGCCGCCGCGGCCCCACGCAGCTCATCCGCATCGAAGGCATGAACATGGATCGGGTGAAGCGCCTCAAGTTCGAGGCCGTCCAGTAATCGGGGTCAGAGCCCGAATGCGATGAACCAGCAGATCCGCTTCTGCAAAAGCTTCGACGGGACGCGGATCGCCTACGCGATCACCGGTGAAGGACCACCACTGGTGAAGGCGCCCCACTGGATGACGCACCTCGAGTACGAGTGGCAAAGCCCGATCTGGCGGCCGTGGATCTCGGCCCTGTCTCGCGAGCACCGCTTCCTGCGCATGGACCAGCGCGGCAACGGGCTGTCCGACCGGCATTCCGACGACCTTTCGTTCGAGGCCTGCGTGCGGGACCTGGAAGCGGTAGTCGATGCAGCCAGCTTCGAGCGCTTCGCGCTGCTGGGCCACTCCCAAGGCGGCGCCGTCGCCATGGAGTATGCCGCGCGCCACCCGGAGCGCGTGAGCCATCTCGTGCTCCTGGGGACCTACCTGAAGGGCTGGCTGAGGCGAGGGCTTCCGCTGGAGCGCATACAGGAGCTCGAGGCTACGCTCAAGCTGATCGAAGCCGGATGGGGGCGCGACGACCCTGCCTATCGCCAGATGTTCGCCATCCAGTTCATGCCGGACGGAAACCTGGAGCAGCTGCGCTCCATGGCCGAGCTGCAGCGGGTGGCGGTCGACGCGCCCACCGGGATGCGGCTCATCCGCATGTTCTACGGCATCGACGTAAGCGAGACCGCTCCCCGCGTGCGCTGTCCAACGCTCGTACTGCATGCGCGCCAGGACGTGCGCGCGCCGTTCGAGGAAGGCCGCGGCGTGGCGGCGGCGATACCCGGAGCGCGTCTGGTGCCGCTCGAAACCCGCAACCACGTGCTGCTGGAGCAGGAAGCCGCGTTCCGCCAGTTTTTCGACGAGCTCCGCGCCTTCGTGCCGCGCTCGCCCGGACAGCGCCCGGCGGCTTTCGAAAACCTCACAGTGCGTGAAGCGGAGATCCTTGAGCGCATCGCGCAGGGCCTGGACAATGCTCAGATCGCCGCGCACCTCGGCATGTCGGAAAAGACGGTGCGCAACCATATCACCCGCATCTTCGACAAGCTGGCGGTGGAGAACCGCCCGCAGGCGATCGTGCGCGCCCGCGAGCGCGGCCTGGGACAGCAGTCCCGGGATTCCTAGCAGTTTTTCGCCCCTCCCGGGACACCGGTCTCAAGCGCCGCGGTGCGCCGAGGGCCACCATGCGTTCATAAGGAGGTAGTCATGAGCGCATATCAAATGGTGGCGGCAACGGTGTACCGGGGGCTGGACCTTGCCGGCTTCAAGGCGAGCTTCTGGAAGTGGTGGGTCGGCCTGTACGCCGAGCCGCCCCGCCGCCTTCCGCCGACGATGCTTTAAAACGCAGCTCGAGGCGGCAAGCGATCCGGGAAACCGCCTAACCAGCGCCCTCGACGACCCGGAAGTCGCGCTCCACGGCGTTGCCGAGCCCCTTGAGCGCGGCCTGGTAGGCGGGGCCGTCGTGCACCTCGATCGCCTTGGCGACGCTTTCGAACTCCACCACCACGGTGCGCTGGTTCAGCCCTTGCTCGTAGGTCTTCGCCGGCGTGCCGCGCACTACGAAGCGGCCGCCGGCGGCCTGGATGGCCGGGCCGGCGAGCTTGGCGTACGCGGCCAGCGCCTCCGGGTTGGAAATGGAGCGGTAGCAGGAAATCCAATAGCCTTTGGCCATGCGTCGTTCTCCAATGGAAGCGGGGGAGAATACGAGAAATCATGGCGCGGCGCATCGGCATCGACCTGGGCGGCACAAAGATCGAGGCAATCGCGCTGGATGGCGCGCAGGCGGTGTTTCGAAAGCGCATCGCCTCGCCCCGGGGCGACTACGCCGCCACTCTCGCTGCCGTTCACGGGCTCGTGGCGCAGGCCGGGGAAGGGAGCGTCGGTATCGGCATCCCCGGGTCGATTTCCGGCCGCACGGGCCTGGTCAGGAATGCGAATTCCACCTGGCTCATCGGCAAACCCTTGAAGCAGGATTTGGAGAAGATTCTGGGCCGGGAAGTGCGCATCGAGAACGACGCCAACTGCTTCGTGCTGTCCGAGACCACCGATGGCGCGGGCCAGGGGGCGAGCGTTGTCTTCGGCGTGATCCTGGGCACCGGGGTGGGTGGTGGCATCGCCGTTCGAGGAAAGATCATTGCCGGCGCCAACGCGATCGCGGGGGAGTGGGGCCATAACCCGCTCCCGGCGCCGCGACCGGAGGACCTGCCGCTGCCCGAGTGCTATTGCGGGCGCCAGGGGTGCATCGAAACCTATTTGTCAGGTCCCGGACTGTCGCGCGACCATGCCTTGCTTACAGGCCAGCGCCTCGCGGCTGCCGAGGTCGCTGCGCTGCAAGGCGAAGCGCTGAGGCGCTATGAGGAGCGGCTTGCCCGCGCGCTCGCATCGGTAATCAATGTGCTCGACCCCGAGGTCATCGTGCTGGGCGGTGGAATGTCCAACGTGGCTCGGCTGTACACCGAAGTACCCCGCCTGTGGCGCCGGCATGTCTTCTCGGACCACGTGGCGACCCGGCTCGCGCGCCCCACCCACGGCGACGCAAGCGGCGTACGCGGTGCGGCATGGCTGTGGGACAACAGGGAGAAATCATGAAATACCAAATCCTGGCGCTACTTGCCGGCGTTTGCGTCGCAGCACAGGCGCATGCCGGTCCCGATAACATCAAGTTTCCGAGCGATTACCTGAAAGGCGTGCTGTACCAGACGCTCGACCGACCGGACAGCAAGCAGTACCGCGAGCTCTACACCCAAGCCGAGGTGGTGGAAGCGGTGCGCAAGGGTCAGCCCATCCCGCACGGCGCCGTCATCACGCTGGTGCAGTGGAGCGTGCAGCAGGACGACAAGGGCGTGCCGCTCAAGGACGCGAGCGGTCGCTTCATCAAGAAGGACATCATCGGCCACACCGTGATGGAAAAGCGCGCCGGCTGGGGCGCCGAGTATCCGCCGGAAATGCGCAACGGCGAGTGGGAATACGCCGCCTTCACCGCCGACGGCCGGCCCAACGAGAAGGCCAACGCCAACGCCAAGGCCTGCTTCACTTGCCACCTGCCGCACGCCAAGCAGGACTTCGTCATTTCGCTCGCCAAGCTCAACAACACCTTCCCCGGCGCGCAAACACTGGTGAAGGGCGCGAAGGGCGACGTCAACATCGCGAGCTTCGCCTTCCTGCCGGCCAAGATCAGCGCGAGCGTCGGCAAGGCGCTGACTTTCTTCAACGGCGACGACACGCCGCACCAGATCAGCGTGGCGAACGGCCCGCGGACCGCGGTTTTCCTGCGCGGCCAAAAAGCCTCGCTGACTTTCGACAAGGCCGGGGAATACAGCTATATCTGCGGCTTGCACCCCTCGATGAAAGGCGTCATCGAGGTCAAATAAGCCATCAGAACTCAGGGACAGACCACGTTTCTTCGCCGCCGGTTCTCGGCAGAAAAGGTGGTCTGTCCCTGTTTGTTCAGTGCTGGTCAGCTGATGTCTTTGGTGATCACCCGGGCGTAGCGGTTGAAGGTCCAGTACGCCCACGCCCAGTCGAGCATCACCACGATGCGGTTGCGGAAGTTGATCAGGAAGTAGATGTGCGCGAGGAGCCACACCAGCCAGGCCGGGTACCCCGAGAGCTTCACCCGGCCGAAGTAGGCCACCGCGGAGTTGCGCCCGATGGTGGCGAGCTGGCCGTAGTCGCGATAACGAAAAGGAATCCTTTCGCGTCCTTTCAGTGTATTGATCACATTCAGAGCCGCGTGACGCCCCATCTGCTTGGCGGCGGGCGCAATGCCGGGGACGCTCGGCACCGCGGCAAGGTCGCCGACGACGAAGATTTCCGGATGCCCCGGTACCGACAGGTCGGGCTCGACCTGCACGCGCCCGGCGCGGTCGAGCGGCGCGCCGAGCGCGCGCCCCAGCGGCGAGCTCGCCACGCCCGCGGCCCATAGCACGGTCTTCGCGGCGATGCGCTCCTCGCCCATCGACACGCCCTCGGCGTCGACGCCGGTGATGCGCTTTTCGAGAAACACCGTGACGCCGAGGCGCTCGAGCTGCAAGCGCGCCTTGTCCGAGAGCGACGCGGGGTAGGGCGGCAGCACCCGGCTGCTCGCCTCCACCAGGAGCACGCGCGCGTTGCGCGGATCGAAGCGGCGGAACTCTCCCTTGAGCGTATGGCGGGCGATCTCCGCGAGGGTGCCGGCAAGCTCCACGCCCGTGGCACCTGCGCCCACCACCACGAAAGTGAGCCAGGCCGCGCGCTTTGCCGGGTCGCTCTCGCGCTCGGCACGCTCGAAGGCGAGCAGGATGCGGCTGCGGATCTCGAACGCGTCCTCCAGCGTCTTCAGGCCGGGCGCGAACGGCGCCCAGGCGTCGTTGCCGAAATAGCTGTGCATCGCGCCGGTGGCAACGATGAGGTAGTCATAGTCCAGGCGCGCCCCGTCCTCCAGCACTACCTGCTTTTCTTTCACACCAATGTGTCGAGCTTCACCCATCAGCACCGTGGTGTTGCGCTGGTTGGCGAGCACATGGCGGATGGGCGCGGCGATCGCCGGCGCCGACAGGCCTGCGGTCGCCACCTGGTAGAGCAGCGGCGAGAACAGGTGATGGTTGGTGCGGTCGATCACCGTGACCTCGACCGGCGCCTTGCGCAGCGCCTGCGCCGCCCACAGGCCGCCGAAGCCGCAGCCGAGGATCAGGACGCGCGGCGTCATCTCGCGATGCCCATGGAGCGCATTGCCTCGCCGTTGAGCGGCAGCCACCCCGGCAGCGCGCGCACGAGCGCCGGCTGTCCCTGGAGCTTGACGCACCCCTCGCGCAGCGCCCCCGCGAGCGCGCGGCGGCCGAGCACCACCTCGGTAAAGGCACGCAGGTCCGCGGCGACGATGATGTCGGTCTCGTAGCCGGGATCCTTGACGCAGATTTCGATGTCGTCGGGCTGGTTGGCGAGCAGCCACCAGCTTCGCCGCGCGACCCTTTCGCCGCGCGGCAGGCCATAGAAGTCGAAGCGCAGCACCACCCGCCGTCCGATGTCCTGCGGCAGGCGCAGCGAGCGGCGCAGGCTCCACATGAGCAGCTTGTCGTCGAGGTCCTGCTCGTCCAGGCCGCGCCTGAGCCAATGCTGCGCCCACAGGCCCATGCCCTCGATGACGGGCCGCAGGGCCTCGCCGGCGTCCGTGAGCCGGTAGCCGCTGGCGGTTCTCGCGAGGAGATTGGCGGCTTCCAGCTCGCGCAGCCGCTGCGTAAGCAGGCCGCGCGACATCAACGGCACGCCGCGTGCGATCTCGTTGAAGCGTGTCGAGCCGTACATCACCTCGCGCAGCACCAACGGGACCCAGCGCTCGCAAAGCACTTCAGCGGCCATCGCGACCGGGCAGAACTGGCCGTAGCGCTTGCCCATAATCCCAGTTTAGTTCAGATGTTGAACTGGAGGCACGCGTGGCCGGCGTGCAAGCTGCCGGCCATGAGCGACCTATCCATGATCAAGGGCCGGCAGCGCGAGATGTGGGCCGCCGGCGACTACGCGGCGGTGGCGACGCCGCTTCTCATCGTGTCCGAGCTCCTGTGCGAGGCGGCCGACCTGCGCGCCGGCAGCAGGGTGCTCGACGTTGCGACCGGCAGCGGAAACACCGCGCTCGGCGCCGCGCGGCGGGGCTGCGAGGTGACCGGGCTGGATTACGTTCCTGCCCTGCTGGCGCGGGCCCGCGAGCGTGCCGCGGCCGAGCGCCTGGAGATCCGCTTCGAAGAAGGCGATGCCGAGACCCTGCCATACGCGCAGGGCCGGTTCGATGCCGTGCTGTCCACGTTCGGCGTGATGTTCGCGCCTGACCAGGAACGGGCAGCGGCCGAGC
This sequence comes from uncultured bacterium, assembly GCA_965233185.1. Classification (GTDB taxonomy): domain Bacteria; phylum Pseudomonadota; class Gammaproteobacteria; order Burkholderiales; family SG8-39; genus SCGC-AG-212-J23. Next base: position 17,963 of record CBDDSA010000142.1, on the reverse strand, counting down.
TGCTGCGCGTGTGCCGTCCCGGCGGCCGCATCGGCCTGGCGAACTGGACCCCGGAAGGCTTCGTTGGCCAGTGGTTCCAGCTCACGGCGCGCCATGCGCCGCCGCCCGCCGGGATGAAACCGCCGCTGCGCTGGGGCACGGAGGCGGGCCTGCGCGAGCTGCTCGGTCGAGAGATGACCGTTGCGACGCGACAATACGTCCTGCGCTACCGCTCGGCGCAGCACTGGCTCGACTACTTCCGCCGCAACTTCGGGCCGACGCGCCAGACTTTCGAGCGGCTGGGCGCCGGGGAGCAGGCGGCCTTCGCCGCCGATCTCATTGCGCTCGCGCAGCGCTTCAACCGCTCCGGCGACGAGACCTTCGTCGCGCCAGCGGAATACCTCGAGGTCGTTCTGGCCGTATGATCGGCGGATGCAGATCGCTGCCGGCCTCGCCGGGTCCGCCGAGCTCGTCGTGGGCGAGGAGCACACCGCGCCGCGCATCGGCAGCGGCAAGGTGCACGTGCTCGCCACGCCGGTGATGATCAACCTCATCGAGGCGGCCGCGCTCGCCGCGGTGGAGCACCTGCTGCCGGCGGGCTACCAGAGCCTGGGCACGCACCTCGACGTGCACCACATCGCGGCCACCCCCGTGGGGATGCGCATACGCGCTTCTGCAGTCGTAGAGGCTTTTTCCGGGAGAACGGTTTCGTTTCGCGTAGAGGCTCATGATGAGAAGGAGCTCATCGGCCACGGCACGCACGAGCGCGTCATCGTCAACGTCGCGAAATTCGACGAGCGGGTCCAGCGCAAGCTCAGGACGGGTGGATAGCGAGGACGGCGAAGTAAGCGGCGATGCCGATCGCCGGCCGCAGCCAGCCGATCTCGCGCCAGGCGATCCGGTTGCGTCCCTGCAGGACGGCGACGAAAGGAATGTTGGAGGTCAGGGCGGCGAAGCGCGGCCAGTCCGGGTTGGATTTCTTGCGCGAGTCCATCAGCACCGTGCCGAGCGCGGCCATCACGAAGAAGCCGCCGAAAAACACCAGCGCCTTCAGGTCCCCGCGCGACCAGATGTGCGAGGCGGCCCACAGCATGAGCGCCCACATGATCGGGTGGCGCGTGATGCGGATGATGCCGCGCGCCGGGTCCTCGCTGCGCAGCAGCTTCTCGGCGCCGACGATGGTCGGGTTGCGCCAGTAGCCGCAGGCGAGCAGCACGAAGGCGAGCGGCATCAGAACGTAGGGCGGCAGCCGCGGGCCCTGCCACAGGTGGTCATGCGGGGCCGTGGCGTAGGCCCACACCATCCAGCCCAGCGTGGCGAAGGCAACCGCCGAATAAATGCCGCGGTACGGCCACTCGCCCAGCGCGCCGACGAGCCGGGCGCGCAAGGGCGTGCTGCTCACGAAGTGCGTGGCGAGGAATGCCGCCGTGGCGGCGACCAGGCTTCCCATTGCCCGATCTTATTGCAGATCGATGATGAACAGCCGGATCAGCTCTTCCAGGTCGGCGGGCGCTGCGAGGATGCGGCAGCCGATGCGGGTGGCGCGCTTGCCGTCGGCAAGGACAACCCGGGCCACATGCCGCACTTCGATGTCCACGACGAGAGGCTCGCGCTCCGGGTGGCGGATGCGCGCGCCCTCCAGGCGGGTCCCGGCGCACAGCGGGATTGCATCTTCCCCCAGCAGGAAGCCCATGCCGTCCAGACTCACGTCCACGAGCCGCGCCTCGAACGAGAGCACGCCCATGCGCAGCACGCAGTCGACGTTCGCCTGCGCCGGCGCCTGCACCCGCTGCAGGGCGCGCCGGTGCAGCAGCGCCAGCATGGTGGTCGGCATGCCGAGCTGGATGGCGGGCTGGCGGGCGTGGATCGCTTGCCGGGGCGAATTGCAGGAGAACGCGAACTGGGCGCCGCGGTGGTTGCACTTGAAGGTGACCGAGCGCGCGGCGAGAATTTCCGTGTTGGCGGGCTTGTGGTCCGAGTAGGACAGGAGGACGAACTGCTTCACCGGCTCCACGCAGACCAGCCGGGAAAGGAACATGGTCTTGGAGGGCAGGTTCGCGCTGACGGTATCGCCGGCCTGCGCGATGGAGCTCAGGATACGGTCGATTTCAATGCCGGAACGGACCAGCAGCTGTCCGGTATTGGCAAGCCGGTTCGTTATGTCGGGCGAAGTCACGACGCCCGGGCACTTTGCCGGCGAGTGTCATGAACTGCAATGACGGATTGCTCAGTCGCGGCGCTAGCCGAGCGCTTTCGTGACTATTTCCGCGACATCGCGCGTAAGGCCCTTGCTGTCCCGGATGCGCTCGAGCGCGGCCTTTGCCGCGGCCTTCCTGCGCTCGTCGAAGCGCTTCCAGCGGTCGAAGCCGCGCGCCATGCGCGCCGCAACCTGAGGATTGAGCGCGTTCAGCGCAATCACCTGGTCGGCGAGGAAGGCATAGCCGGCGCCGTCGGGAGCATGGAAGCGCACGTGGTTCGCGGCAAAAGCGCGGATCAGCGCGTATACCTTGTTCGGCACTTTGATGTCGAAGGCCGGGTGCGACAAGAGCTCGTGCACGCGCGCGAGCGTGCCGGGCAGCCGCGAGGTCGCCTGCACCGCGAGCCACTTGTCCACCACCAGCGGCTCGTGTTGCCACTTCGCGTAGAAGGCATCCAGCGCCGGCTGGCGCTCCGGGCAATCGACGCTGGCAAGCGCGGCCAGGGCCGCCAGGGCGTCGGTCATGTTGTCGGCGCTGCGGAATTGCTCGTACGCAAGCGGCGTCTCGCCGGTCTCCACCAGGTAGCCCAGGCACAGGTTGCGCAGCGCGCGCCGGCCCGCCGACACGGCGTCGGGAGAGTACGGCGCCTTCACCGTGAGAAATCCGTACATCCTTTGCAGCTCGTCTCTCAGCGCACGCGCCAGCTCGCGCCGCAGGCGGTTGCGCGCCTCGTGCAGCGCATCCGGATCCACGCGGTCGAGCTGCTCGGCGAGAAAGCTTTCGGACGGCAGGTTGAGCGCCTCGGCCGCGAAGGCCGGGTCCGGGTCGCCGAGCACGTTCCCGGCGGCAGCCAGGAACGCGGCCGAGGGGCGGCCCTGCGCCTCCAGGATGGTCGCGGTGGCGAGCCGCTGCGCCGCTTCCCAGCGGTTGAAGGGATCGTCATCGTGCGCCATGAGGTGCAGCAGCTCGTCCTCGGTGTAGGGATATTTCAGGATCACCGGGGCTGAGAAGCCGCGCAGAAGCGAGGGGACTGGCTTCTGCCTTACCGGGAAGACGAACGTCTCCTCGGGCTTCTTGAGGGAAAGCACCTGCTCGTGCTCGCCGATCTTCACCGCGAACGGGATGTGGAAGGGCGGGCTCATCGACTGCTTGAGCTTCAACGTGAAGGTGCCGTCCCGGTAGCTGCCCGAAGCGTCCACCACCGGCGTGCCGGGAATGTCGTACCAGCGCTTGAACTGGGCGAGGTCGACGCCCGAGGCGTCCTGCATGGCCTGCACGAAGTCGTCGCAAGTCACCGCCTGGCCGTCGTGGCGCTGGAAGTAAAGGCGCATCCCGGCCTGGAATTTCTCCTCGCCGAGCAGCGTGTGCTGCATGCGCACGACTTCCGCGCCTTTCTCGTACACCGTCATGGTGTAGAAGTTGCGGATCTCCTGGTAGGACTGCGGCCGCACCGGGTGGCGCATCGGCCCGGCGTCTTCGGAGAACTGTCCGGCGCGCAGGGCGCGCACCTCCTGGATGCGCGTAAGGGCGCGCGAGTAGGTGTCGGCGCCGTACTCCTGGTCGCGGAACACGGTCAGCCCTTCCTTCAGGGACAGCTGGAACCAGTCGCGGCAGGTGACGCGGTTGCCGGTCCAGTTGTGGAAGTACTCGTGGGCGACCACCCGGTCGATGTTGAAGTAGTCCACGTCCGTGGCCACATCCGCGCGCGCCAGCACGTACTTGGTATTGAAGATGTTGAGGCCCTTGTTCTCCATGGCGCCGGAGTTGAAGTCGCCCACGGCCACGATCTTGTAGTGGTCGAGGTCCAGCGCCAGGCCGAAGCGCTTCTCGTCCCAGGCGATGGCGCGCTTCAGGCAATCCATGGCCCAGCCTGCCTGGTCAAGCTTGCCGGGCTCGACGTAGACGAACAGCTTCTTGCCCTGGTCGTGCTCCTCCAGCACTTCCAGGTCCGCCGCCACCAGGGCGAAAAGATAGGACGGTTTCGGGAATGGATCCTCGAAGCGCGCCCACCCCGGCCCGGAGTCCACGAGGTTGCCGTTGGAAAGCAGCACCGGGTGCTTCGCGCGCACCGTGGTGGTGTAGCGTGCCATCACGTCGGGGCGGTCGAGGAACCAGGTGATGCGGCGGAAGCCCTGCGCCTCGCACTGCGTGACGTACCCGTGCTTGGTCGCGTACAGGCCTTCCAGCTTGGTGTTCTGCTGCGGGACGATGCGGCTGACCGTCTCCAGCGTGAACGCATCCGGGACGTGGGCAACCGTGAGGGTGTCCTCCGTCACCCGGTGCTCGACCGGCTGGCCGTTCAACAATACGGAGACGAGCTGCAGCTCCTCGCCGTCCAGCACCAGCGGACCGGGCGCGTTGCGCACGATCTGCAGCTTCGCCTTGACCAGGGCGTGGTCATCGCGAATGTCCACGTCGAGCTCGACGGCTTCGACGCGGAATGGCGGCGGGGTGTAGTCCTTGAGGTGAATCGCTTTCGCTTGGGGCTCTCGCATCCTCCTATTTTAAGTGGACGCGCGAGCGGTGCTGCGCACGCGCTTCAGAACCTTGCGGCGCGTGGCGGCGTAGCTGCCGTTACGCTGAAGCATCCAAAGCAGCGCCGCGGCGACGCCTGTCCCCAGGACCACCGCGACGGTCGTCTTGGGATGGTTCACGGCGTAGCCATAAGCGCTGCGCGCGGCTTCGTTGCCCTTCTTGCCGGCCTGGGTAAGGCTCCTGCCCGCCTGCTCGGCGGCGCTCGCGCCGGTCTGGACGACGCGATCCGTGATTCTTCTCAGCTGGTGCTGCATGTGCTGCCTCCTTTCGCCCGAAATGAAAGGAGTACAGCAAGCTATGTGCCCGATTCGTCTTTCTTGCCCAGGAGCGCGCCGAACGCGCGCCGGATGCGCGAAGTGCGATGGGTCACGGTGGGGGCGGCGCGCGGTGCCGGCTCGGCAGCCGGTGTGCGCTCGACGCGCTCCATCGGATTTTCCTTCGCGTCCAGGCGGGCGAGCTTGCGGCCTTCTTCGACCTGCGCCTGCATCTCGGGGCTGACGTATCCGCCGCCGCCGCCGCGGCGCGCGAAGCGCGGATGCTGCTTGCCGTTGCGCCGCGGCTGCGGCGGGCTGCTTCGCTTGGGTTGCTGCGGTTGCTGCGCCCGCCGGGGCTGCTGTTGCTGCTGCGCGCGCCGATGCTGCTGGTGCCGCGGCTGCTGCTCCCGGCGCGGTTGCTGCTCTCGTCGCGGTTGCTGCTCGCGGCGAGGCGGCTGCGGCTGGCGCGGCTGCTGGGACGCCGTGCCGGGCTCGAACCCGGGTATCACGCGCTGCTCGACCGGCCGGTTCATGAGCCGCTCGATCGCTGCGAGCAGCGGGCGGTCTTCCGGGCCGACGAGCGATACCGCCTCGCCTTCCGCGCCGGCGCGGCCGGTGCGGCCGATCCGGTGCACGTAGTCTTCGGCGACGTGCGGCAGGTCGTAGTTCACCACGTGCGGCAGCGCCTCGATGTCCAGGCCCCGCGCGGCAATGTCGGTGGCGACCAGCACCCGCACCTGGCCCTCCTTGAACTGCTCGAGGGCGCGCACCCGGGCATTCTGGCTCTTGTTGCCGTGGATCGCGTCGGCATTCACGCCTTCGCGCGACAGCTGCTGCGCCAGCCGGTTGGCGCCGTGCTTGGTCTTGCAGAACACCAGCACCTGCTTCCAGTCGTTCGATTTCACCAGGTGCGCGAGCAGCTCGCGCTTGCGGTCGGCGGCGACCGGGTGCGCGACTTGCGCGACCAGCTCGGCCGGCGTATTGCGGCGCGCGACTTCAACGGTCACCGGGTCCTTCATGAAGGAGGAGGCGAGCGTGCGGATCTCCTCCGGAAAGGTGGCCGAGAACAGCAGGTTCTGCCGCGCCGAGGGCAGCAGGGCGAGGATCTTGCGGATGTCGTGGATGAATCCCATGTCCAGCATGCGATCGGCCTCGTCCAGCACCAGGATCTCGACCTGGCGCAGGTCCACGGTTTTCTGCTGCACGTGGTCCAGCAGGCGACCGGGCGTGGCGACGACGATGTCGACGCCGCGGCGCAGCGCATCGACCTGCGGTTGCATGCCGACGCCGCCGTAGACCAGGGACGACTTGAGGGAAATGTACTTGCCGTAGGTGCGCACGCTTTCCTCGACCTGGATGGCGAGCTCGCGCGTCGGGGTGACGATGAGCGCGCGCACCGGGTGCCGGGCGGGCGAATGGCTGGCATTGGCCTTCATCGACAGGCGCTGCAGCAGCGGAAGCGTGAAGCCGGCGGTCTTGCCCGTGCCGGTCTGCGCGGCACCGAGAAGGTCGCGGCCGGCGAGGACCACGGGAATGGCCTGCGCCTGGATGGGGGTGGGGACGGTGTAGCCCTGGTCGGCTACGGCGCGTGCAAGCTCGGAATTGAGGCCGAGGCCTTCGAAGCTGGTACTGATGAGTTTCTCCTGAGCACGGCCTGGGAAGGGGAGACCTTCGACCGGTTCAGGCAGGTGCCGTTCTAGCTTGTTATTCGGCCCAGGATGGACCCACAACGGACTGAAACGCTAACCGGAAATGCGCGTAACAGAAAGCTTGCCGCGCATTATACGCCGAAAAGCGGCGAGCTCGTTGCCTGCAAGGGCGGCGAGGACCACGGCGCCGCCCAGCAGGGTGGCGCGCGCCGGGACTTCCCCCGCGCCCAGCCACGCCCACAGCGGCCCGAGCACCACCTCCAGCAGCCCCAGCAGCGCGAGCTCAGGGGCGAGCAGCGCGCGGCTCGCGACCACCAGCAACATGCACGGCAACCCGAGCTGGAAGACGCCCAGCAGCGCGAGCAGGGCGACGTCGCTCGGCGTGGCATGGAAAGGCAGGGCAAGCGGCAAGGCGATCAGACAGGAAAGCGCGCCGCCCAGCATCACCGCCGGGACGAGGTCCACCCTCGCGGCGCTCGCCCGCAGCACCACCACGTTAAGAGCGGCCGCCAGCGGCACGATGAACGCCACCAGCATGCCGGCCACGTGGCCGGAGTCGTCCATCGACGTGCCGAACATCCACAGGATGCCGATGCCGGCCGCCGCCGCCGCCACCCCGGTGCGCAGCGGCACCGGATCCCTGAGCGCCATGCGCGCGAAAAGCACCGTGAGCAGCGGGCTGATGCTCATGGTCACCAGCGTGTTGGCGATGGTGGTGAGCGACAGCGCGATGACGAAGGCCGTGAACATGGTGGCCCACATGAGGCCCGAGAACACGCCCGCCCAGCCCGCCGATCGAAGTGACTTGAGAACCCCCTTCCTGCCGGCAAGGATGGTGACCAGGACGAATCCAAAGGCGAAAAGGCTGCGCCAGAACACCTGCTCGAAGGGCTCGGCGCGCTCGATGTGGCGCGTGACCACCCCGGCGCTGCTCCACAGCACCGGCGCGACCACCATGAGGATTACCGCCTTTGCTCGAGAAATGGCGCCAGCGCCTCCGCGGTATGGCCCTTGCGCAGTCCTTCCGGGGCGCCCTGGTAGACGATCCGGCCGCCGCCCGAGCCGCCTTCCGGACCCAGGTCGACGATCCAGTCGGCCTCGGCGATCACGTCGAGGTTGTGCTCGATGACCACCGCGGTGTTGCCGGCGTCGACCAGGCGATGCAGCACCCGGATGAGCTTCTCGACGTCCGCCATGTGCAGCCCGACGGTCGGCTCGTCGAGCACATACAAAGTCTTGACGGCGTTGGTTTTCGCCAGCTCGTAGACCAGCTTGATGCGCTGTGCTTCGCCGCCGGACAGGGTCGGGCTCTGCTGGCCGAGGGTGAGGTAGCCCAATCCCACGTCCTGCAGCAGCTGCAGGCAGCGTTGGATCGGCGCATGCGCGGCGAAGAACTCGAGGGCTTCGTCCACGCTCATGGCCAGCACCTCGCCCACCGTCTTGTCGCGCAGGCGCACCTGCAGCGTCTCGGGGTTGAAGCGCGCGCCGCCGCAGCCCTCGCAAGTCACCTTCACGTCCGGCAGGAACGACATCTCGATCTTCTTGATGCCCTGTCCCTCGCAGGCTTCGCAGCGCCCGCCGGCGGTATTGAACGAAAAGCGGCTCGCGCTCCAGCCGCGCATGCGCGCTTCGCTGGTGTCGGCGAACAATCGCCGGATGTTGTCCCAGAACCCCACGTAGGTGGCGGGGCAGGAGCGCGGCGTCTTGCCGATGGGCGTCTGGTCCACCTCGAGCACGCGCTCTACGGGCTTCATGCCTTTGACTTCCCGGCAGCCCACGGGCGCCTTGTTGACCATCGATTCGTAGAGCACATCGCGGGCGAGGGTGGACTTGCCCGAGCCCGAGACGCCGGTCACCACGGTGAGGCGGCCGAGCGGAATGCGCGCATCCACGTCCTTCAGGTTGTGGAGCTTCGCCTTGTGCACCTGCAGGCACTCGCCCGAGCGCGGCACCGGCCGGCGCGGCTGCAGCGGATGCTTCAGCGGCTCGCGCAGGAACCGGCCGGTCAGGGACTCGGGCTGCGCCATCAGGTCCTCGGCGTCGCCGCTCGCGATGACCCGGCCGCCGAGCTTGCCCGCGCCCGGCCCCAGGTCGATGACATGGTGGGCGCGCCGGATGGTGTCCTCGTCGTGCTCGACCACCACGAGCGAGTTGCCCTTGGCCTCGAGCTTCTCCAGCACGTCGAGCAGGATGCGGTTGTCGCGGTGGTGCAGCCCGATGGTCGGCTCGTCGAGGATGTAGCACACGCCGCGCAGGTTCGAGCCGAGCTGTGCAGCGAGCCGGATGCGCTGCGCCTCGCCGCCCGACAGCGTGGGCGCGGAGCGGTCCAGCGTAAGGTAGCCCAGGCCGACTTCCTCGAGGAAGCCCAGGCGCGACCTCAGCTCGGCGAGGATGTCGCGGGCGATTTCGCCCTCGCGGCCCTTCAGCACCATTTTTTCGAACAGCGTGCGCAGCCACTCGATGGGCCGGCCCGCGTACGCGGCGATATTCTCGTTGCGCCAGCGCACCGCCAGCGCCTCGGGATTGAGCCGCGCGCCGTCGCAAACCTCGCAGGCCTGGTCGACTTCCAGCCATTCGATCCACGAATCGAGCACGTTGTCCTCCGCGCCGGTGCGCGCGCGCTCCTCGGACCACTCCACTTCGTCGATGTTGAGCCCCGTGCCGTAGCACTTGGCGCACCAGCCGTGCTTGGAGTTGTACGAGAAAAGGCGCGGATCGAGCTCGGCGAAGCTGCGCCCGCAGGAGCGGCAGGCGCGCTTGGTGGAGAACGCCTGGATGTTCTTGCCCGTCTGGACATGGACCACGCCCTTGCCGAACTCCAGGGCCTTGGCGAGCCGCTCGCGCAGCTCCTTTTCGCTGCGCGGCGCGATGCTCACGTAGCCCACCGGCAGCTCGATGGTGTGCTCGACGAAACGGTCCAGGCGCGGGAACGGCCTTACCGGCAGCAGCTTGCCGTCGACACGCAGCTGGCGGTAGCCCTTGCCCGCGGCCCACTTGGCAAGGTCGGTATAAAGGCCCTTGCGGTTGACCACCAGCGGCGCAAGCAGCACGACGGTCTCGCCGCGGTAGTCGCGCATCAGCCGCGCGGCGATGGTCTCCTCGCTCTGCGGCTCGATCGGCACGTCGCAGTCCGGACAGTGCTGCGTGCCGAGCTTGACGAACAGCAGGCGCAGGAAATGATGCACCTCGGTCAGCGTGCCGACCGTGGACTTGCGCCCCCCGCGGCTGGTGCGCTGCTCGATCGCCACCGTGGGCGGGATGCCGAAGATGGCGTCGACATCGGGCCGCGAGGCCGCCTGCACGAACTGGCGCGCGTACGCGTTCAGCGACTCCAGATAGCGCCGCTGGCCCTCGCTGAACAGGATGTCGAAGGCGAGGGTGGACTTGCCCGACCCGGAGACCCCGGAGAGCACGGTGAAGCGCCCGCGCGGGATCTCGACGTCGATGTTCTTCAGGTTGTGCTCGCGCGCCTTGTGGATGCGGATCGCGTTGCCCAGGTAGCGGCCGGGCGGCTCGTGCGCGGCGATCGGCTGCGTGAAGGCATGCTCGTACTCCCTGAGCGCTTTACCCGTGTGCGACCGCTCGTCGCCCACCATATTCTGAGGCGTACCCTCGAAAACGAGCTCGCCGCCCGCGTCGCCGCCTTCCGGCCCGAGGTCGAGGATCCAGTCGGCGGCGCGGATCACGTCCAGGTTGTGCTCGATCACCACCAGGGAATGCCCGGCGCCGAGCAGCTGGCGAAAGGCGCGCAGCAGCTTCGCCACGTCGTCGAAGTGCAGGCCGGTGGTCGGCTCGTCGAACAGGAACAGCTTGCGCTCGCCGCCGCCGCTTTTCACCAGGTGCCCGGCGAGCTTGAGCCGCTGCGCCTCGCCGCCGGAGAGCGTGGGCACCGGCTGGCCCAGGCGCAGGTACTCCAGTCCGACGTCCACGAGCGGCTGCAGCCGCCGCAGGACTTCGCCGGAGGCCCTGAAAAACGCCGCGGCTTCCGCGACCGTCATGTCCAGCACGTCGGCGATCGACTTGCCGCGCACCTGCACTTCGAGGACCTCGGCACGGTAGCGCCGGCCGTCGCAGTCGGGGCAGCGCAGGTAGACGTCGGAGAGGAACTGCATCTCGACGTGCTCGAAGCCGTTGCCCCCGCAGGCGGGGCAGCGGCCGTTGCCCGAGTTGAAGCTGAAGGTGCCCGCGGTGTAGCCGCGCTCGCGCGCGGCGTCGGCCTTGAAAAACAGCAGCCGGATCTGATCGAAGGCGCCGACGTAGCTCGCCGGGTTGGAGCGGGTGGTCTTGCCGATGGGCGACTGGTCGACCAGCACCGCTTCGCTCACCTGGTCGGCGCCGTGCAGCGCGCGATGCGCGCCGGGCGCCTCGCTGGGCTTGCCTTTCGCCTTGCGCATCGCCGGGTAGAGCACGTCCTGGACGAGGGTCGACTTGCCCGAGCCCGAGACCCCGGTGACCACCACCAGGCGCTGCAGCGGCAGCCGCACGTCGAGCCCCTTGAGGTTGTGCTCGGCCGCGCCCAGCAGCTCCAGCCAGTCCTCGGGCGGGCGCGCCGGCCGGGGCTCCACAGCCTTTTTTCGCCCGGCCAGGTAGTCGCCGGTCAAGGAGGCTTCCGACTTCAGCTTCTCCGGTGCGCCGAAGAACACGATTTCGCCGCCGCGCTCGCCGGGCCCGGGGCCCATGTCGAGGATGCGGTCCGCGGCGAACATGATCTGCGGGTCGTGCTCCACCACGACCAGCGTGTTGCCTGCGTCGCGCAGCCGCTTCATGACGCCGATGACGCGGCCCATGTCGCGCGGATGCAGGCCGATCGAGGGCTCGTCCAGCACGAACAGGGTATTGACCAGCGAGGTGCCCAGCGCAGTGGTGAGGTTGATGCGCTGCACTTCGCCGCCGGACAAGGTGCGCGATTGCCGGTCGAGCGTGAGATAGCCCAGCCCTACGTCGCACAGGAAGGCAAGCCGCGTGCGGATTTCCTTCAGCAGGAGGTCGGTCGCTTCGTCGGTGAAGTCCAGCGTCTCGAAGAACTGCCGCGTGGTGGCGATCGGCAGCAGCATGAGGTCGTGGATCGAGCGCCCGCCGAGCTTCCATAGCATGGCGTCGGGCTTGAGGCGCGTGCCGAGGCACTCCAGGCACTCGGTATATGCCCGGTACTTCGACAGCAGGACCCGGATGTGCATCTTGTAGGCCTTGCTCTCGAGCCACTTGAAGAAGCGGCGCACGCCGTACCAGACCCCCGGCCAGGATTTGCGCCAGCTCACCCATTCGGTTTCGCCTTCGAGAACCCAGCGCTTTTCCTTTTCCTGCAATTCATGCCAGGGCACATCGAGCGGAATACCCCGTTTCTTCGCGTACTTGGCGAGGTCGTCCTGGCATTCCTTGAAGCTCGCGGTCTGCCAGGTGCGCACTGCGCCCTCGCGCAGGCTGCGCGTCTCGTCGGGCACTACCAGGCCGAAATCCACGCCGATCACGCGGCCGAAGCCCCGGCAGGCTTGGCAGGCGCCGAGCGGCGAGTTGAACGAGAACATCGCCGGCGAGGGCTCGGCGTAGTGGATGTCGCAGTCCGGGCAATGCAGGTCGGCCGAATAGCGCCAGCATTCGAAATCGGGGTCAGAGCCCGAATAGATATTCACTTTTCCCTGCCCGAAGCGCAGGGCCGCCTCCAGCGCCTCGGTCACCCGCGCCCGCTCGGCGGGCATGCGGATGCGGTCCTGCACGACTTCCAGCAGGCTCTTCGAGCGGGAATGCAGGCGGGTATAGCCCTGTCGCTGCAGCAGCTCCTCGATCTCGCTTTCCGAGAAGTTCTTCGGGATGGGAACGGGAAAGGTGATGACGAGCCGCGCTTCGCCCTTGTCTTTCAAGGACTCGTAGATCGACGAGGCCGTATCGCGCACCACCGGCTTGCCGCACCCGCGGCAATGCAGCCTCGCGCCGCGCGCGAACAGCAGCTTCAGGTGGTCGTTCAGCTCGGTCATCGTGCCCACCGTGGAGCGCGAGGTGCGCACCGGGTTGGTCTGGTCGATGGCGATGGCCGGCGGGATGCCCTCGACCGCGTCCACCTGCGGCTTGTCCATGCGGTCGAGGAACTGGCGCGCGTACGGGCTGAACGTCTCCACGTAGCGCCGCTGGCCCTCGGCGTAGAGCGTGTCGAAGACGAGCGAGGACTTCCCCGAGCCCGACACGCCGGTCACCACCACCAGCTCTCCGGTGGGGATGGCGAGGCTCAGGTTCTTGAGGTTGTTCTGGCGGGCGCCGCGGATGACGATCGCGTCGCCGGAGACTTGTTCCTGCTTCAAGCCTCCATTTTACGTTACCGCTCGGGGGTGCCGAAGATTTGAACGTTCCGGATCAGGGAGCCGCACGCGGCGCAGTGAACCGCGCCCGAAGCGTACAGCTTGAAGTGGTCGGTGTCGCAGCTCAGGCAGAAATAGCGCGGCGCATCAGGCGCCTGGAGCTTGCCCGCGGCCCCCTTGCGCTGCTTTCGGTATTCATCCAGGCGCACGATGTTATGCATGGCCCGTATAGTTTTCCCGACAAACGGAGAACCACGGCTGGGGGGCGCTAAGCCGAAGGGAGCAGGGCGATGCCCTTACACGCCCTTACGCCCTAGCCGAGCTCGTCGATGGACCGCGGCCAGCTTTTCTTCAGCAAGCGCGACAGCGCCCGGTCGGCGAGGACCCGGCCGCCGGTCTGGCAGCGCGCGCAGTAGTTGGTCTCGTTCTCCGCGTAGACGATGCGCTGCACCGGCGAGCCGCAGACGGGGCAGGGCTTGCCATATTTCCCGTGCACCGCCATTTCCTCGCGAAAAGCCGTCACCTTGCCGGGAAACGCCTCGCCCGCCTGGCGCCGCAGGCGGCCGGTCCATTCGCCCAGCACCTCCCGGGCCGCGGCATACAGGCGTGCCACCTCGTCGGCGGCCAGCAAGCGGGTCATGGCGAAGGGCGAGAGCCTCGCGCGGTGCAGGATCTCGTCGGAATAGGCGTTGCCGATGCCGGCGAACAGCCGCGGGTCGGTGAGGGCCCTTTTCAGCGTGTGGTTCTCGGCCGCCAGCCGGCCGGCGAAGGACGTCGGGTCCGCTTCGAGCACCTCCAGGCCGCCCGGATCCATCGCGTCGAGCGCCGCCTTGCCCTGGAGGAGATGAAGCGAGGCGCGCCGCTTGGTGCCGGCTTCGGTGAAGGCGAGGGTGCCGCTTTCAAACTCGAAATGCGCAAGCGCGAGGCGCTTGGGCGTCTTTTCCTCCCACCGCAGGCGGCCGGCCACCATCAGGTGCACCACCAGGTAAAGCTCGTCATCGAGGGCAATGACGATGCGCTTGCCCATCCTGCCCAGGCCGAGGACTCTCTTTCCCTCCACGGCGGACAGCGGCGGGACCGCGGTGCGCAGCACGAACGCATTGAGCACCCGGACCCGCAGCAGGCGCCGGTTCGCAATCCGCGCCGCCAGGCTTTCGACGTAAACAGTAAGATCGGGAAGTTCGGGCAAACCCCATCATAGATGTCGAGCAACCTTCAGGCGAGGCTGAACGCGGGCGATTTCGTCGTCACGGCGGAGATCACGCCGCCGGTGTCGACCGACCCGGCGCAGTTCCTCGCCCGCGCCCTGCCGCTCAAAGGGCTGGCCACGGCGGTGAACGTTACCGACGGGGCCGGCGCCAAGGTGCACCTCTCAAGCCTCGCCGCGGCGCATTTCCTGGTCCAGAATGGCATCGAGCCCATCTTCCAGATGACCTGCCGCGACCGCAACCGCCTCGCCTTGCAGGGGGACATCCTCGGCGCGGTGTCCCTGGGCATCCGCAACGTGCTGATCCTCGCCGGCGACGACCCCAAGGCGGGCGACCAGCCCGACGCGAAGCCGGTGTTCGACCTGGACAGCCGCGGGCTGCTCGCCATGGCCCACGGGATGCGGGCCGACCACAAGCTGCCCAGCGGCACCGCCATCGCGGGGAGGGTGGATCTCGTGCTCGGCGCGGCCGACGTGCCGGTGGACCCGCCGGCCGACTGGGACGCCAAGGGGCTCAAGGGCAAGGCGGCGGCGGGGGCGGATTTCGTGCAGACGCAGTTCTGCATGGACGTGGGCGTCGTGCGGCGCTATGCCGCGCGCCTGCGCGAGCTCGGCCTGCGCATCCCCGTCCTGATCGGCGTGGCGCCCATCCCGTCGGCGCGCTCCGCGCGCTGGATGCGCGAGAAGCTGTTCGGCACGAATATTCCCGACGCCATCGTCGAGCGCCTGGAAAAGGCGACCGATCCCAAGCGCGAAGGGCGCAGGATCTGCATCGAGGTGCTGCAGGAGCTCGCCGACACGCCGGGGGTTGCGGGCGCACACGTCATGGCGCCGATGAGCTTCGCCGAGATTCCGGCCACCATCGAGGACTCGGGCGTCACGCGGCGAAAGCGCAGCCCATGAAATTCGAGCGCAGCGCATGAAATTCAGCCAGAGCTTCATCGAAGTGGACGGCTGCAGGATCCACCTGCGCCGAGGCGGCAGCGGCCCGCCGCTCCTTTTCCTGCACGGGGCCAGCGGCGCCCCCGTGATTCTGCCGTTCATGGAAAAGCTCGCCGAGCGCTTCGATGTGCTGGTGCCCGAGCATCCCGGCTACGGGCAGTCCGACGAGCCGCAATGGCTCGAGAACATCCACGACGTCGCCTACTTCTACCTGGATTTCCTGAAGCAGCTCGCTCTGCGCGGGGTCACCCTGGTCGGCAACTCCATGGGCGGCTGGATGGCGATGGAGATCGCCGTGCGCGACACCTCGCGCCTGAAAGCCGTGGTGCTGGTGAGCCCGGCCGGCATCAGCGCCCCGGGGGTGCAGCCGGCGGACATCTTCCTCATGCCGGATGAGCAGCTCGTCAGGAGCCTGTTCCACGACCAGAACCTCGCGCAGGCGCGCCTGGCGGCGCCGGTGACGCCCGAGGCCGTCGACATCGCGCTGAAGAACAAGCACACCACCGCGCGCCTGGCGTGGGAGCCCCGCCTGCACGATCCCTTCCTGCCGAAATGGCTGCACCGCATCGATGTGCCCGTGAAAATCGTCTGGGGCAGGGAGGACCGGATTCTGCCGGTGCAGTTCCTCGAGCAATTCAGGAAGCGGATGCCGCAGGCGGAAGTCCACGTCATCGAGGGGGCCGGCCACCTGCCGCACGCCGAGAAGGCGGACGAGTTCGTCGCCATCGTATGCAGATAGTCCTGTTCCACCTCATGCCGTACGCCGACCTCGACCTCGAAGCCGGGCGAAAGAACGGCACGGTCTGGGTGAACCTGCCCAACCGGCATTTCGACCCGGAAAAGGGCCACCGGCTCTACAACCGGTACCTCGACGAGCTGGAGTACGGCGAGGCGCTCGGCTTCGACGCGGTATCGGTAAACGAGCACCACCAGACGGCGTACGGGCTGATGCCTTCGCCGATCGTCACGGCGTCGGCCCTTGCGCGCCGCACGAAGAAGGAAGATCTGCATCCTGGGCAGCGCGCTGCCGCTGCGCTCGCACCCGCTCGCCGTGGCCGAGGAGCACGCGATGATCGACGTCATCAGCGGCGGGCGCCTGGCGCCACTACAACGTGAGCTACGTGAACCTGTGGCCGCGCCCGTACCAGAAGCCGCACCCGCCCATCTGGATCCCGTCGCAGGGCAGCAAGGAAACCATCGACTGGGCGTCCCATCCCGAGCGGCGCTATACCTACCTGCAGACCTTCAGTCCGGCCAAAGTGGTGGAGCGCTACCTGAAGCTGTACCGCGACACGTGCAAGGGCTACGGCTACGAGGCGAAGGACAGCCAGCTGGGCTGGGCGGTGCCCGTCTATGTCGCCGACACGGATCAGAAAGCCCGCGACGAGGCGAGAGCGCACTTCGAGGCGTTCCGCAACGTATTCGTCAGGATGCCGCTCGAGATGCTGCTGCCGCCGGGCTATACCTCGCGCGAGTCGCTGAAAAACGTGATGAAGGCGAAGGCGCAGATGTTCGGCGACGTGAGCATCGAGCAGGCGATCGAGCTCGGCCTGTTCGTGTGCGGCAGCGGCGCCACGGTGCGCGCCGCGTTCGAGAAGTTCTGGGGCGACATGCGCTTCGGCAACCTGCTGGTGATGTGCCAGTTCGGCACCCTGCCCGCCGACCTGGCGCGCAGGAACATGGAGCTCTTTGCGCGCGACGTCATGCCCGCGCTGAAAAAGCTCTGAGGTCAAGACGATGGAATTCGGCTACTTCACCCTAAGCGACAACCACTATCCGGACAATCCGCGCAGCGCCAATCAGTTCGTGCTGGAGATCCGCGAGCAGGCAATCCTCGCCGACCGCCTCGGCATGCATTCCTGCTGGATCGGCGAGCACCACTTCGACTCGCTCGGCGTGAACTCGCGCCCGGACCTGCTGCTCGCCAGCATCATCCCGGTCACCAAGAACGTCCGGCTCGCGCCCGCGGTGACCGTGCTGCCGCTACACCATCCGGTGCACGTCGCCGAAGTGTGGGCGCCGCTGGATCTGCTTTCCGGGGGCGCGTCGACTTTGCCACCGGCCGCGGCTACGACCGCAAGGAGTACGCGCCCTTTGGCGCGGACTACATGGCGTCGGCGGAGATTTTCGAGGAGGGCATCGACGTCCTGCTCAAGGCCTGGAACTCGCCCGGCCGATGGTCGCACAAGGGCAGGCACTACGACATTCCGGAAATGAGCATCACGCCGCGGCCGCTGCAGCAGCCGCTGCCGTTCTACGTCGCCTCGTTCTCCAAGACCAGCGTCGATATCGCCGCCCGGCGCGGGCTGAACATCATCTACGCGCCGTTCGCTGCCGGCATGGTGCTCGGCGGCCTGGACTAAGGCG
Organism: uncultured bacterium; assembly: GCA_965233185.1. Taxonomy (GTDB): domain Bacteria; phylum Pseudomonadota; class Gammaproteobacteria; order Burkholderiales; family SG8-39; genus SCGC-AG-212-J23. Next base: position 542 of record CBDDSA010000142.1, on the reverse strand, counting down.
GTGGACACGTACCGCGAAGCCTGCGTGAAAGCAGGCAAGAAGCCCGGGCGCGCGATGTGCAGCTACTTCGTCTTCATCGCCGACGACGCTAAGGGTGAGGACTACGGCCGGCAGACCCAGCTCGATTACTTCAAGCACTGCGTGCTGCCCGCCTTCCCGCAGAAGCCGGAAGACGCGCCGCCGACCATGCAGTACTTCATGAAGATCGTCGACATCCTGCTCGGCCGGCCCGAGCAGATCATCGAGACCCTGAAGAAGGTCGAAAAGGCCGGGGTAGAGGAGGTGATCCTCTATTTCAACGTGGGCAACAAGCCCCACGCCCTGGTCAAGGAGCAGATGCAGCGCTTCATGCAGGAGATCGCCCCGCACTTCCAGGGCAAGCACCTGGAGCGTAGCGCCGCCTAGTGTAGTGCTTCGTTCTGTTTGGAACTTAACCTGCGATTGGCGCGAATGACTTTGGCAAGGATGTCGTTGGCCTTCGCCGTCCAGACGAAGGCCTTGGGGTTTTGGTTGTGCAAGCCGATGTACTCCTTGATGGCTGC
>CBDDSA010000141.1:0-18103 GCA_965233185.1 uncultured bacterium | reverse complement strand
GCGGCCACCTTTGTCGAAAAATCAACGTATTATAACCAGCGTGGCGGTCGGCCATTACGAAAACTTCCCGGTCGCGTCGCTGCTTCTTCCCGCGCCGCTGCGCGAGCCCGTCGAGGCGATCTACCGCTTCGCGCGCAGCGCCGATGATCTCGCCGACGAAGGCAGCGACCCACCCGATATACGGCTGGCCAGGTTAAACGGCTACCGGGCCGAGCTCGCACGCATCGAGCAGGCCCGGCCCGCCCGCTCGCCGCTGTTCCGGGATCTTGAAAAAACCATTCAGGACCATGCCCTTCCGGTCGCTTTGTTCCACGATCTGCTAGACGCGTTCGGCCAGGACGTAGTCAAGAAGCGCTATGCCGGCTACGCCGAGCTGCTCGATTACTGCCGGCGCTCCGCGAATCCCGTCGGACGGCTTCTGCTGCATCTATTCAAACGAACGACTGACTTAGACTTCGCGCAGTCCGACGCCATCTGCACCGCCCTGCAGCTCATCAACTTCTGGCAGGACATCGACCTGGATTACGCCAAGGACGGGCGCGTCTACCTCCCACGGGATGAAATGGCGCACCACGGCGTCACCGAACGCCATCTCGCGCAGAAAATCTGCGACGACGCGTGGCGCAGCCTGCTCGCCTTCCAGGTAGCGCGCACGCGAGCCCTGATGCTTTCCGGAAAGGATCTCGGCCGGCGCCTTCCGGGCCGCATCGGCCTGGAGATTCGCGCCACCGTGCAGGGCGGGTTGCGCATCCTCGACAAGATCGAGGCCGCCGGTTACGACGTGTTCCGAGGCCGTCCGGTGCTCGAGGCTTTCGACTGGCCGGTGCTGCTTTGGAAAGCCTGCTTCTGAAAGTCGTATGACAATTCGGCCATGACGCCGGACGAGTACTGTCAGCAAAAAGCCGCCGCGAGCGGCTCGAGCTTCTACTACGCGTTCCTGTTCCTGCCCGCTGAGCGCCGCCGCGCCATCACGGCGCTGTATGCCTTCTGCCGGGAAGTGGACGACGCGGTCGACGACGCCGCGGAGCTGCAGGTCGCGGCGGCGAAGCTCGCCTGGTGGCGCGCAGAGCTCGCCAACCTCTACGCCGGCAGCCCGCAGCACCCGGTCACCCGCGCGCTCGCGCCGTTCAAGGAAACGTTCTCGCTGAAGGCCGAGCGGCTGAACGAGATCATCGACGGCATGGAGATGGACCTCACGCAGACGCGCTACCTCGACTGGCCGGCGCTCGAGCGCTACTGCTACCTGGTGGCCGGGGTGGTGGGCGTGCTCGCCGCCGGCATTTTCGGCTACCGCAACCCGCGCACGCTGGATTACGCGCGCGACCTGGGCATCGCATTTCAGCTCACCAACGTGATCCGCGACGTCGGCGAGGATGCGCGCAAGAACCGGATCTACCTGCCGATGGAGGACCTGCAACGGTTCAAGGTGCCGGCCTCGGACATCCTGCAGTACCGCGAAAGCGCGGGATTCAAGGCGCTCATGGCCTTCCAGGCGTCGCGCGCGCGCGGCCAATACGATAAGGCGATGCAGGCGCTGCCGCCCGAGGACCGCCGCGCCCAGCGCTCCGGCCTCATCATGGCCGCGATCTATCGCAGCCTGCTGGAAGAAATCGAGCGCGACGATTTCCGCGTGCTGACACAGAAGACCGCCCTTACGCCGTTGCGCAAGTTCTACATCGCGTGGAAAACCTGGATCGCGGGCTAGCCGCGCGCGTCGCCACGCGGGTCGCCATCGTTGGGGCGGGCTACGCCGGCATGGCGGCCGCGGTCACGCTGGCGCAGCGCGGCGTGCCGGTGACGGTGTTCGAGGCCGGCCCGCTGCCCGGCGGGCGCGCGCGCCGCATCGTCGCGCAGGGTCGCGAGCTCGACAACGGCCAGCACATCCTGATCGGCGCGTATGCGACGCTGTTTCGCCTCATGCGCGAAGTCGCCGTGCCTGGCGATGCGCTGCTGCGCCTGCCGCTGGAAGTGGTTTACACGCGGCGCTTCGCCTTTCGTGCGCTGCGGCTGCCCGGAGCGCTCGGCTTGCTTGGCGGGCTGCTGCTCGCGCGCGGCATCCCCCTGCGCGAGCGCTTGGCGGCCGTGCGCTTCATGCACTCGCTGCGCAAGCAGGCGTTCCGCCTTTCGCGCGACATCACCGTGCGCGAGCTGCTGCAGGCGCACGGCCAGGACGGGCACATCGGCCGCTACCTCTGGGGGCCGCTGTGCGTGTCGGCGCTCAACACGCCGGTCGAGCAGGCCTCGGCGCGCGTGTTCCTCGCCGTGCTGCGCGACACGCTCGCCGCCGACGCGGGCGCGAGCGACCTGCTGCTGCCTCGGGTCGACCTCTCCAGGCTTTTCCCCGAGCCCGCGGCGGACTACGTCCGGCGCAAAGGCGGCGAAGTGCGCCTGCGCTCGCCGATCTCGAGCCTCCAAGCGCTGAAGGGCTACGGCGCGACGATCGTCGCGGTCGGGCCCCACCAGCTGAAAAGCCTCCTTGGAGATTTTCCGGTGACGTTCGGCTACCAGCCGATCTACACCTGCTACCTGCAGTACGACGCCGGGGTGCGCCTGCCCCTGCCCATGCTCGGCATGGCGCAGGGGCTGGTGCAGTGGGTGTTCGACCGCGGCGCGCTGCTCGGCGAGAAAGGCCGCCTGGCCTGCGTGATCAGCGCGCAAGGCGACCACCAGGAGATGACGCAGGACGAGCTCGCCGCCGCCTGCCACCGCGAGCTGGCACAGGTGCTGGCCGCGCTGCCCGTGCCGCAATGGAGCCGGGTGATCGCCGAGAAACGCGCCACGATTGCATGCACCCCCGGCCTGCCGCGACCCCCTTCGCAGATCGACGGTGCTGTTCTCGCCGGCGACTATACCGACCCGGAATATCCGCCCACCCTGGAAGCCGCCGTGCGCAGCGGGGTGCGCGCCGCGGAAAGCGTGCTGCTAAAGGTTCCTCAATAGCTGCACCGCCTGGTCGACGCGCTCGACCGGCAGCACTTCCAGGTTGGCAATCTTCGCCTTGGGCAGGTTGGCGCGCGGCACCACGGCTTTCTCGAATCCCAGCTTGGCCGCCTCGCGCAGGCGATCCAGCCCGCGCGGCGCCGGCCGCACCTCGCCGGCGAGCCCGATCTCGCCGAACACCGCCACCTTGGCCGCCATCGGCCGGTCGCTAAAGGAAGAGACCACCGCGAGGCACACGGCCAGGTCGGCCGCCGGCTCGCCGATGCGCACGCCGCCCACGGCATTGACGAACACGTCCTGCTCCCAGGTGGCGATGCCGGCGTGCCGATGCAGCACCGCGAGCAGCATCGCCAGCCGGTTCTGCTCCAGGCCCACCGACAGGCGCCGCGGATTGGGCGCATGCGAGGCGTCCACCAGCGCCTGGATCTCGACCAGCAGCGGCCGGGTGCCCTCCAGCGTGGCGAGCACGCAGGCGCCCGGCACGGGCTTCTCGTGGTTGCTCAGGAACAGGCGCGAAGGATTGCTCACGCCCTTCAGCCCCTTCTCGGTCATGGCGAACACCCCGAGCTCGTTCACCGCGCCGAAGCGGTTCTTCACCGCGCGCACCAGGCGAAAGGTGGAATGCGGGTCGCCTTCGAAATACAGCACCGTGTCGACGATGTGCTCGAGCACCCTCGGCCCGGCGATGGCGCCTTCCTTGGTGACATGGCCGATCAGGAACAGGGCGATGCCGGCGCGCTTGGCATGGCGCGTGAGCTGCGCCGCGCATTCGCGCACCTGCGCCACCGAGCCGGGCGCCGACTGCAGCGCCTCGGACCACAGCGTCTGGATGGAATCCACCACGGCCACCCGAGGCCGCGCCGACTCCAGCGCGCCGAGCACCCGCTCGAGCTGCGTTTCCGCGGCCAGGCGCACCCCGCCGGCATCCAGCGCCAGGCGCCGCGCGCGCAGCGCCACCTGCTCGGCGGACTCTTCCCCGGTGATGTAGAGGACGGCTTGCGGGATGGCGGTGAGGGTCTGCAACAGCAGGGTGGACTTGCCGATGCCCGGATCGCCGCCGAGCAGGATCACCTGCCCGCCGACCAGCCCGCCGCCCAGCGCCCGGTCGAGCTCCTCCACGCCGGTGGGGATGCGCTCGAGGTCCTTGGCGTCGATGTCGGCGATGGCGCGCGAGGCCACGCCGGCCACCCTGCCCCCCCGGCGCTCCGCCGCCGCCTCGCTCAGCGTGCCGGCCGCGCCGCACGACGGGCAGGTGCCGAACCACTGCAGGGCGCTCGCGCCGCACTCGGCGCACACGTAGGCGGTCTTGGCTTTCATGGCGCCTCGCTCACCGGCACGCGCGCGGCAAGCGCGCACAGCAGCTCATAGCTCAGCGTCCCGGCGGCGTGCGCCACCTCGTCGGCGGACAGCCCCTCGCCCCACAGCGTCACCGGCGAGCCGATGTAGGCCCCGGGGATGCCGGTGATGTCGACGCAGATCATGTCCATCGATACCCGTCCAACGGTCCGCGTGCGGGTGCCGTTGACCAGCACCGGCGTGCCGCTGGGCGCGTGGCGCGGATAGCCGTCGGCGTAGCCGCAGGCAACCACGCCCACCGCCAGCTCGCCGGCCGCCTCGTAGGTGAATCCGTAGCCGATCTTCTCCCCCGGCTGCAGGTGCTGGGTGGCGATGAGCTCGCTCGACAGCGTCATTGCCGGCTGCAGGCCCAGCGACGAGGCGCTCTCAGGACCGCGGGTTGCTCCGAAAGGAGAACAGCCGTACAGCATGATGCCGGGACGCACCCAGTCGGCGCGCGACTCCTTCGGAAAGCGCAGCAGCGCGGCCGAATTGGCGAGCGAGCGCGGCGCCTCGAAGCCCTGGGTGATCTGGTTGAACCAGTCGAGCTGGCCTTTCACGCCGGCCGCGCCGTCGGCATCGGCAAAGTGCGTCATGAGCGTCACGCTGCGCACCTGCGGATGCATGCGCAGCGCGTTGTACGCCGGGCGCAGCCCCTCCACGCCGAAGCCCAGGCGGTTCATGCCGCTGTTCACCTTGAGGTACACGTCGATCTCGCCGGCGAGCTCGGCCAGCCTGAGCATCTCGACCTGCTCGGCGTTGTGGATCACCGGCGTGAGCGAGTACTTGGCGAGCAGCGGCAGGTCGGCGGGCTTGAAGAAGCCCTCGAGCATGAGGATCGGCTGCGCCACCCCGGCCACGCGCAGGCGCGCGGCCTCCTGGAAGTCCAGCACCGCGAAGCCGTCGGCCGCGTGCAGCGCGCGCGCGGCGCGCTCCAGGCCATGGCCGTAGGCGTTCGCCTTGAGCACCGCCCAGATCCTGGAGCCGCCGGCGCGCGACCTTGCGATCGCCAGATTTCGCGCGAGCGCGCCTGCGGAGATGGTGGCGCGGATGGGCCGTGGCATTTTGTCCTATTGTGCTATAAAGCGCCGCTTGAATTCCGGTTTCTACATCATCATGGCGGCGCAGTTTTTCTCCTCGCTCGCCGACAATGCCTTGCTCGTCGCCGCCATCGCGGTGCTGATCCAGGCCGAAGCGCCGACCTGGCTCACGCCCTACCTGAAGTTCTTTTTCGTGGTCTCGTACGTGGTGCTGGCGCCTTATGTCGGCGCCTTCGCCGACCGCCTGCCCAAGGGCCACGTGATGTTCATCGCCAACAGCATCAAGATCGTCGGCTGCGTGATGATGCTGTCGGGCGCCGACCCGCTGCTCGCCTACGCGGTGGTGGGCCTGGGCGCCGCCGCCTATTCGCCGGCGAAGTACGGCATCCTCACGGAGTACCTGCCGCACCGCAAGCTGGTGATCGCCAACGGCTGGATCGAGGGCCTCACGGTCGCCTCCATCATCCTGGGCACGATGCTCGGCGGCGTGCTGGTGCACGCGCGCGTGTCGGGCATGGTGCTCGGGCTGGACCTGCCCTACCTCGAGTCGGCCTCCCAGGCCGCCATCGCGGTCATCGTCGTGGTGTACGCGATTGCCGCGCTGTTCAACCTGCAGATCCCGCGCACCGGCGTCAGCCTCAAGCCCTTGCCGCGCCACCCGCTCGCCACGCTGCGCGACTTCAGCCGCTGCGTCGCGCACCTGTGGAAGGACCGGCTGGGGCAGATCTCGCTTGCCGTCACCACGCTCTTCTGGGGCGCCGGCGCGACGCTGCAGTTCATCGTCATCGAATGGGCGCGCGCCACCCTGGATTTCGACCTGTCCAAGGCGGCCATTTTGCAGGGCGTCACCGCCTTCGGCATCGCGGTGGGCGCGGTGCTCGCCTCGGTGACCGTGGCGCTCGACCGCTCGGTGCGCGTGATTCCGCTGGGCATCCTGATGGGGCTGGTGGTCATCTCGATGAATTTCGTCAGCCAGATCTGGCTCGCCATCGTGCTCATGGTGCTGATCGGCGGACTCGCCGGGTTCTTCGTAGTGCCCATGAACGCGCTGCTGCAGCACCGCGGCCACCACCTGGTGGGCGCCGGGCGCTCCATCGCGGTGCAGAACTTCAACGAGAACAGCTCCATCCTGGTGATGATCGCGCTGTACTCGCTGCTGCTGCACGTCGGCTTTTCGATCTACTTCGTGATCGCGGCTTTCGGCCTGTTCGTCGCCGGTACCATGACGCTGGTGCAGGGCTGGTACCTGCACAACCGGCGCGCGCACCGCGAGGAAGTCGAGCGCCTGCTCGCCTTCGCACGCGCCGAAGACCCGCACCAAAAATAGGGCAGTTTTACAGCGAAGAAATGGTTTTCTTGGCGAAAACCAGGTCCGCCCATGCCTTGGCCTTATCGGGCAAGGTACGCAGCAGGTAGGCCGGGTGGTAGGTGACGATGAGCGGCACGCCGGCGTAGCGGTGCACCTTGCCGCGCAGGCTGGTGATGCTCGCGTCCGTGTTAAGCAGCGTCTGCGCCGCGAAGCGCCCCATGGCGAGGATCAGCCGGGGCTTCACCAGCTCGATCTGGCGCAGCAGGTGCGGCGTGCACTTCGCCACCTCCTCGGGCTGCGGGTTGCGGTTGCCCGGCGGCCGGCACTTGAGCACGTTGGCGATGTACACGTTGCGCCCGCGCTGCAGGTCGATGGCGGCGAGCATGTTGTCCAGCAGCCGCCCGGCCTGGCCGACGAACGGATCGCCCAGCCGGTCCTCCTCCGCACCCGGCGCCTCGCCGATCAGCATCCACTCTGCATTCTCGTCGCCCACGCCGAACACGGTCTGCGTGCGGCTCTGATGCAGCGCGCACTGCGTGCAGCCGGACACCACCTGCTTGAGCTCGAGCCAGCCGATGGAAGGCTTTCCCTCAGGGGAAGGGTCCCGCAACGGCTTGTTTCTAAGCCGCCAGAGGGGCGCGAGGCCCATCTCCGCCAGCACTTCGTCGCGGCGGCTCACGGCAGCTTAAGGCTGAACACCAGCGCGTCCTCGCGCCCGGCGAGCGCGGGGTAGTAGCCTTTGCGCAGCGCGACCTGCCGGAAGCCGAAGCGCGTGTACAGCGCCTTGGCGGCGAGGTTGCTCGGACGCACTTCGAGGAACAGGCTCGCCGCGCCGCGCCGGCGCGCGAGGTCCGCGGCTTCTCGCAGCAGGGCGCGGCCGTGGCCGCTGCGCTGGTGGCGCGCGGCGATGGACAGGTTGAGCAGATGCGCCTCGCCGGCGGCCGCCATGAGGATGAAATAGCCGACCAGCTCGCCCTCCAGGCGCCAGGTGCGGCAGTCGTAGCCCGCGCGCAGCGAATCGACGAAGTTGCCGCGCGTCCAGGGATGGCTGTAGATGGCGCCTTCCACGGCGAGCACCTCGTCCAGGTCGGCCGGGCGCATCGCCTCGAGGCGCGGCGGCTCCTTAAGGACGGCGCTCATCGAGCTCCGCCCGGGTAAAGGCGACTTTCTCGCGTACGTACACCGGCACGGCTTGCGCGGCGTCCACGCCCTCGCCCGCCGCAAAGCGCGGCGCGGCGAGGCGCGCGACTGCGACCGCAGTCGGATGCAGCTGCGGCATCACGCGCGCCATGCCGAGATTTCCGTACACCGCAAAGCCGTTGCCGCAGCCGACCCAGTCGGCCTCCAGAGGCGTTGTATGAGGGGTCATGCGTTCAGGGGCCACGCATTGCGCCGCCACCACCTCGTGCCAGCGGCCGGCGCGCTTTTCGAGCGCCGCATAATACACTTCGCGCATCCGCGCATCGAGGCAGGCGACTACGCGCGGCGCGCCGCTTTCCTCGGCCATCGCCTCCAGCGTCGAGACGCCCAGCACCGGCAGCCCGCGGGCGAAGGCCAGGCCCTGCGCGATGCCGCACGCAATTCGCAGGCCGGTGAAGGAGCCCGGACCCGCGCCGAACGCGATGGCCTCGAGCTGGCCGGTGCCCAGGCGGGCCTCGCCCAGGAGCTGCTGCAGGAACGGCAATACCAGCTCGGAATGCCGGTGGGCGGCCCGGCGCTCGACGCACGCAATCTCACCGTCGCAGTAGAGCGCCACGCTGCACCACTCCGTCGAGGTCTCCACGGCCGCGAAGCGCATGGCGAATTCTATATACTGCCGGCCATGAAAGAGCACCTCATCGCGGTAATCCCCGGGGACGGTATCGGACGCGAAGTCATCCCGGAAGGCGTGCGCGTCCTGGAGGCGGCCGGCGCGAGGCACGGGCTGCGCTTCACGTGGAAGGAATTCCCGTGGAGCTGCGACTGGTACAAGGCGCACGGGCGCATGTGCCCGCAGGACGCGCCCGACATCCTGCGCAAGTTCGACGCCGTGTACTTCGGCGCCGTGGGCAATCCGGCGATCGTGCCCGACCACGTCTCGGCCTGGGGGCTGCTCATCAACTTTCGCCGCTGGTTCGACCTGTACGTCAACCTGCGGCCGGTGCGCCTGTTCGAAGGCCTGCCCTGCCCGCTCGCCGGACGCAAGCCCGGCGACATCGACTACTACGTGATCCGCGAGAACACCGAGGGCGAGTACGGCGGGGTCGGCGGCCGCGTCTACGAAGGCACGCCCAACGAAATCGTGATGCAGCAGGCGATCTTCTCGCGCCGCGGCGTGGACCGCATCATGAAATACGCCTTCGAGCTCGCCCGCACGCGCAAGAAGCACCTCACCAGCTGCACCAAGTCCAACGGCATCTCGATCACCATGCCGTACTGGGACGAGCGTTTCGCCGAGGTGCGCAAGCAGTTCCCCGACGTGAGGACCGACCAGTATCACGTCGACGGCCTGTCGATCCAGATGGTGCTCAATCCCGAGCGCTTCGACGTGATCGTCGCCTCCAACCTGTTCGGCGACATCCTGTCGGACCTGGGCCCGGCCACCGCCGGCACCATCGGCAACGCGCCTTCCGGGAACATCAACCCCGAGCGCACCGCGCCTTCCATCTTCGAGCCGGTGCACGGCTCGGCGCCCGACATCGCCGGAAAGCGCATCGCCAACCCGATCGGCGCCATCTGGTCGGGCGCGCTGATGCTCGAGCACCTCGGCCACGCCGAGGCCGCGGCCGACGTGGTGCGCGCCATCGAGCGCGTCATCGTCGAGGGCCCGCACACGCCCGACATGAAGGGCAAGGCGAGCACCTCGGAAGTGGGCGCCGCCGTCGCCGAGGCGATCCGCAGCCAGTCAAAAATCGCCGCTTGAAGACGTATCGCATCGCGTCGATCCCCGGCGACGGGATCGGCAACGAGGTGATTCCCGCCGGCATCGAGGTGCTGCACGCCCTGCAGGACGGGTTTCGCATGGAATTCGAAACCTTCGACTGGTCCTCGGCACGCTACAAGGAGACCGGCGCCTACATTCCCGCGGGCGGGCTGGAGAAGCTGCAAGGCTTCGACGCCATCTTCTTCGGCGCGGTGGGCGCGCCCGACGTGCCGGACCACGTATCGCTCTGGGGCCTGCGCCTGCCCATCTGCCAGGGCTTCGACCAGTATGCCAACGTGCGGCCCTCGCGCCTGCTCTCGGGGATCCAGAGCCCCATGAAGAACGCGGCCGAGATCGACTGGGTCATCGTGCGCGAGAACACCGAGGGCGAGTACTCGGGCGCCGGCGGCCGCGTCCATCCCGGCCTGCCGAACGAAGTCGCAGTGGAAGTCTCGACCTTCACGCGAAGCGGCGTGGAGCGCGTGCACCGGTTCGCCTTCGAGCTCGCGCGCAAGCGGCCGCGCCGGCACCTCACGCTGGTCACCAAGTCGAACGCCCAGCGCCACGGCATGGTGCTGTGGGACGAGATCTTCTATGAGGTAGCTTCATCGTTTCCCGACGTGAAGACCGACCGGATCCTGGTCGACGCGGCGACCACGCGCATGGTGCTCAAGCCCGCGGCGATCGACGTCATGGTGGCGTCCAACCTGCACGCCGACATCCTCTCGGACCTCGCGGCGGCGCTGTCCGGGTCGCTGGGCATCGCGCCGACCGCCAACCTGAATCCGGAGCGCAGGTTCCCCTCGATGTTCGAGCCGATCCACGGCTCGGCGTTCGACATCACCGGCAAGGGCGTGGCCAATCCGATCGCGACCTTCTGGACCGCCTCGATGATGCTCGAGCACCTGGGCGAAGCCACGGCGGCCGCACGCCTCATGAAGGCGGTGGAGGCCGTCACGGCGAAGAAGGTGTTCACGCCCGACCTCGGCGGGCGCGCGCGCACGCGCGAGGTGACGGAGGCGGTGCTCGCCGCGCTCTAGATGCCCGAGGGGCTGCTGTACGAGCGCGACTTCATCAGCCCTGAAGAGGAAGCCGAGCTGCTGGCGCACATCGGCCGGCTGCCGCTGCAGGAAGCCAGGTACAAGGCGTACACCGCCAGGCGGCGCATCGCGGTATTCGGCTCGGCCTACGACTTCGAGACTTACGAGCTCGGCCCGGCTCCCCCGCTTCCCGCGTTCCTGCAGCTCCTGAGGCAAAAGGCGGCGAAGCTCATCGGGGTTTCCGCGGACGCCTTCGCGCATGCCTTGATCAACGAGTACCGGCCGGGCACGCCGCTCGGCTGGCACCGCGACGTGCCGGAGTTCGAGCTGGTCGTCGGCGTGTCGCTCGCCGGCGCCTGCCGCATGCGCTTTCGCCCGTATCCGCCGGCCAAAGGCGCCAAGGTGTTCGTCCTGGAGCTCGAGCCGCGCTCGGTGTACGTGCTGCGCGACGAAATCCGCTGGCGCTGGCAACATAGCGTGTCGCCCACCAAGGCGCTGCGCTACTCCATCACTTTCAGGACCGCGAGATGACCCCGCGATGAAGGACGCCATAGTGACTCTAGAGGTCGTGGCCGTCTTCGCGCAGGCGAAGGAAGTCGAAATCACGGTGCGCATCGGCCGCGCCTCGCCGCATGAAGAGGGCTGGGCCTGCCCGGTGGAGCTCGCGCCGGTGTACGCGCAGCCCACGATCGTGCGCGGCGTGGACGCTTTCCACGCCACCTGGCTCGCCTGCTCGCTGGTGCTCAAGCTGCTGGGGCAGCTGAAGCAGGAGGGCGCGGCGCTGCGCAGCGCCGACGGCAGCGAGTTCCCGGTCGACGCCTACCTCGCCGGCCTGGGCAATGCTGCAGGCGGATAGCAAAAGCAACCGCCTCACCGGCATCGCGCTCGTCTCGCTCACCTATGTGATCTTCACGCTGCTCGACGGCAGCGCCAAGTGGCTGGTCGGCAGCGTCCCGGTCATCGTGGTGGTGTGGCTGCGCTTCCTCACCCACGCGGTGTTTGCTTCCATCCTTCTCTTCCCCCTTCGCGGTGTTTCGTTGGTGAAAACCCGGCACTTGCGCTGGCACCTGGTGCGCGGCGCGATGTTCTGCGCCATGACCGGCATCAACTTCTGGGCGCTGCAGTTCCTGCAGCTCGCGGTGACCTCGGCGATCTTCTTCATCGTGCCGATCCTCATCGCCCTGATGGCCGCGCCGCTGCTGGGCGAGAAGCTCGACGCCGGGCGCTGGATGGCGATCCTCGCCGGCTTCGCCGGCGTGCTGGTGATCGTGCGCCCGGGCAGCGCCGAGTTCCATCCGGCGATGATTCTGTCGCTGGTGAACGCGGCGCTCTACGCGCTGTTCAACCTCACCACGCGCCACCTCGCCGCCTACGACCCGCCCGAAACCATCCAGTACCTGCCCGCGGTGGTCGCCTCGATCCTGCTTGCGCCCTTCGCCATTGCCGGCTGGCAGTCGCCGGCCACCGGGCTGGAATGGGCCGTCCTTTGCCTGCTCGGCGTGCTCGGCGGCACGGGGCATTACCTGCTCGCCCTCGCGCACCGCTATGCGCCCGCCACCGTCATCGCGCCGTTCCTGTACCAGCAGGTAATCTACATGGCGCTGTTCGGCTACCTGGTGTTCGGCGACGTCCCCGGCGCCGGGGTATGGGTCGGCGCGGCCATCGTCATCGCGAGCGGCCTGTATCTGTTCGGGCGCGAGCGCGCCCGCGCCTAATGCGGTGAAGTGACTGGACGAAGCGATAAGGCTCCAGTAGATTTCGGCATAGGGGAAAGGGAGGGAAATGGCGATTCGCCGCAAGCGCGCGCGCCCGCTTTTGACGGGCCTGTCCTCGGACTGGTACTGGGAGCAGGACGCGTCGCTGCGCTTCGTGCGCGTGCAGGTTCAGGCCGGCACGCCCGGAGAGCAGGAGCTCGCGTCGAAGAGCCTGGGCCGCCGGCCGTGGGAAACCGGCATCGCCGTCGAAGGCGGCTGGGACGTCCACCGCGCGCTGCTGAAAAAACGCGCGCCGTTTCGAGAAGCGCTGATGTGGCGCGACCTCGACGACGGCAGCCGGCGCTACGTCAGCGTGAGCGGCGAGCCCAGGTTCGATGCCCGCGGCCGCTTCGCCGGCTATCGCGGCGTGGGCCGCGACATCACGCGGCAAAAGCGCGGCGAGCTGCTGCTGCGGCTGCAGCACACCGTCATCCACAGGCTGGCCGAAGCCGCGGACGCAGTGCAGGCCACCGAAGGCGCGCTGCGCGCCGTCTGCGAGACCGAAAGCTGGGACATCGGCCACTTCTGGCGCCTCGATCCGGGGGCGCAGGTCATGCGTCGCTTTGCCCACTGGGCGAGGCCCGGGGTAACGGCAGCGCGCCGATTTGCCGATGCCTTGCGCGACGTGGACTTCGCGCCGGGCGCTGGCCTGGTGGGCGCGGCCTGGCAGTCGGCGCAACCCATCTGGATTCCGGACTCGACGATGGATGCGCGCGCCCGGCGCAAGGCGCTCGCCGAAGAAACCGGGCTGCGCGCCAGCCTGCTGTGCCCGATCCAGATCGACGGCAGCGTCGTCGGCGTGCTGGGCTTCGACTGCCGCAAGATCCGCCCGCCCGACGAGGCGCTGCTGGAGGCCCTGACGGCCATCGCCACCCAGCTCGCCCTGTATCTGCGGCGCGCCGACACCGAGGCGGCCCTGCGCCATAGCGAGGAGCGCTTTCGCCGTACCTTCGAGCTGGCCGGCTCGGGCGTGGCGCACCTCGGTCTCGACCGGCGTTTCCTCCGCGTAAACCGCAAGCTGTGCGACATCCTGGGGTACCGGGAGAGCGAGCTGATCGATCGCTCGGTGCTCGAGGTGTCGCACCCGATGGACGTCGATCGCACCAATGCGCAGCGCGAGCGCCTGTACGCGGGCGAGACCGACTCGGTCAGCATGGAGAAGCGCTATCGGCGCAAGGACGGCCGCGTGGTATGGGCGGCCTTGACCCTGGCGCTGGAACGCGATGCCGACGGCAAGCCGCAGTACGAAATCGCCGTATACGACGACATCACGGCGCGCAAGGCCGCCGAGGCGTCCATGCGCGAGAGCGAAGAGCGGTTCCGGCGCACCTTCGAGCTGGCGGGATCCGGCGTGGCGCATATCGACGTCGACGGCTGCTACCTGCGTGTCAACCGGCGATTGTGCGAAATGTTCGGCTACGACGAGAGCGAGCTGGTCGGGCGCCCGGCTAAGGAGTTCTCGCACCCGGAGGACCGCGACCTCACCGACGCCGAGCGCGCGCGCATGTATCGGGGCGAGTGCGACGTGGCGCGCTTCGAGAAGCGCTACCTGCGCAAGGACGGCTCGACGCTCTGGGTCAACATGTCGCTCGCGCTGGAGCGCGATCCGGCGGGCACGCCGCTCTATGAAATCTCGGTGCTCGACGACATCAGCGCCCGCAAGGCGGCGGAATACGCCTTGCGCGACAGCGAGGCGCGCTTTCGCAATACCTTCGAGCTGGCCGGGGTGGGCGTAGCGCTTATCGGGCCCGATCGCAGCTTCCAGCGCGTCAACCGGCGTTTCTGCGAGATCCTGGGCTATCCGGAAGCCGAGCTGATCGGCCGCACCGGGCGCGATATCTCGCACCCCGAGGATCTGGATGCGATGAACGCGCTGCGTCCCGACCTTTACGCCGGAAAGATAGACGCGGTGCGCGGCGAGAAGCGCTATCTGCGCAAGGATGGCTCGGTCGTCTGGGTGGCGTACACCCTGGCCATCGAGCGCGACGCCGCGGGCAACCCGCGCTACGAAATCGCGGTGTACGACGACATCAGCGCCCGCAAGGCGGCGGAGCTAGCGGTGCAGGAGAGCGAGGCGCGCTTTCGCAGCCTGACCGAGCTGTCGTCCGACTGGTTCTGGGAGCAGGACGCGGATTACCGCTTCACGCGGCTGGAAGGCCGCAGCCTGGACGGCGCCGAAGACGCGATGCCCAAGCGGCTGATGGGAAAGCGCCGCTGGGACAGCGGGCTGGAGGTGGAGGGCGGCTGGGATGCGCACCGCGCGCTGCTCGAGGCGCGCAAGCCGTTCCACGGCGTGCTGATGTGGCGCACCCTGGCCGACGGCAACCGGCGCTACAACTCCGTGAGCGGCGAGCCGATGTTCGCGGCCGACGGCAGCTTCGCCGGCTATCGCGGCGTAGGGCGCGACGTGACCGCCGAGAAGCTCGGCGAGCGCCTGCTGCGCCTGGAGCACCTGGTACTGCGCGCGCTGTCCGAGGCGCAGGACGAAGCCGGCGGGCTGAAGGCGGTCCTGCAGGCCGTGTGCGCGGAGGAGCACTGGTCCTGCGGGCGCTTCTTCAGGCTCGACGCGGAGCGCGAGGAGATGTGCTTCGAGGTCGCCTGGGGCGTGGAGGGCCCGGACATCGACGCATTTCTCGCCGCTTCGCACAACATGCGCCTCGCCCGCGGACAGGGCCTGATCGGCCATGCCTGGGCGCGCGGCGAGGCCGTCTGGGCGGCCGACGCCGCGAACGATCCGCGCTCCATCGCCCAGGGGCCGAAAATTACCGGGCTGCACGGGGTGTTCGTGTTCCCGGTGATGCTGGCGGGGCGCGTGCTCGGCGTGTGCTCCTTCATCAGCGATCGGGTGCGCGAGCCCGGCGAGCGCCTGCTGCAGGCGACGCGCGTCCTGGGCACGCAGATCGGCGAGTTCCTGCAGCGCATGCGCGCCGAGGAGAACCTGCGCCGCTTCCGGCTGGCCATGGACAGCTCGGCCGACATGATCCTGCTGATCGACGTGGCGACCATGCGCTTCGTCGACGTCAACAGCGCCGCCTGCAGCCTGCTCGGCTACACACGCGAGGAGCTGCTCGCGATGGGGCCGCAGGACGTGCTGCCGGCAAGCCGCGAGGAGCTGGCGCGCTCCTACGAGGCGCTGATCGCGTCGCCGGCCACCATCGGCAGCATGCACAGCTACTACCGCTGCAAAGACGGCTCTCAGCTGCCCTTCGAGTCGACCCGGCGCGTGCTTCGATCCGGCGAGCATCCCATCGTGGTGGCGATCGCGCGCGACATACGCGAGCGCATCGCCGCGGAGGAAGCGTTGCGCGAGAGCGAGGCGCGCTTTCGCTCCCTCACGGAAATGTCCTCCGACTTCTTCTGGGAGACCGACGCGCAGCACCGGCTCGCCGACATGGTGTATGGCCGCAGCTTCCAGGGGAAAATGGACAGCGCCCTGGGCAAGACGGCCTGGGACGTGCCCTCCACGCATCCCGACGAAGCGGGCTGGGCGGCGCTGCGCGCCCGGGTCGACCAGCACCGGCCGTTCCGCGACTTCGAGTTCGGCCGTGCGCGCAGCGACGGCGCGGTACGCTACTTTTCGGTCAGCGGCGAGCCGCGCTTCGCCGCCGACGGCCGCTTCCTCGGCTATCGCGGCGTCGGCCGCGACATCACCGAGGTGGTGCTGGCGCGCGAGCGCATCGCCTCCCTTGCCTACCACGACCCGCTCACCGGGCTGGCCAACCGCGCCAGCCTCGCGCCGGCGCTGGAGCAGGCAGTGGAGCGCACGCGCAGGCGCGGCACGCTGCTCGCCGGGGTGTTCCTCGACCTCGACGGCTTCAAGCAGATCAACGACCTGCACGGCCACGATGCCGGAGACCGGCTGCTGGTGGAA
The DNA here is from genome assembly GCA_965233185.1 of uncultured bacterium. Lineage (GTDB taxonomy): Bacteria > Pseudomonadota > Gammaproteobacteria > Burkholderiales > SG8-39 > SCGC-AG-212-J23. Next base: position 1,912 of record CBDDSA010000141.1, on the reverse strand, counting down.
ACCGCGCAGCGGCTGCGCGGCGCGCTGCGCTCGGGCGACCCGGTGGCGCGCCTGGGCGGCGACGAGTTCTTCGTGGTGCTGGAGGACCTGCAAAGCAGCGCCCCGGCCGAGCGGGTAGCGCAAAAGCTGCTCGCCGCGCTGCTCGAGCCTTACGACCTGGGCGAGGGCAGGCAGGCGCGCATCTCGGCGAGCATCGGCATCAGCCTGTTCCCCGACGACGCGGGCGACGCGGCCACGCTCATGAAGCATGCCGACACCGCGATGTACGCGGCCAAGCAGGCGGGCAAGAACGCCTACCGCCTGTTCATCGCCAGCGCCGCGGCCAACGACCTGCGTGCGGCCGACGAAGAAAGCATCGGCTAGCCGCTAGCGGCGGCGCAGGTCGCGGTTGGCGTTGTCGATGTCGCGGCGCAGCTTGTCGCGCTCTTCCGGCGTCATCTGCCGGCCGCGTTCCGGACGCTCGCGCCGCTCGCGATCGCGGTACGCATCGCGGATGTCCTCGCGCATGCGCTCGCGATCCTCCTGCCGCATCTGCCGGTCGCGGCCGTCGCGCTTCCACGCGGGCTGGGCGAGCGCCGTGCCGGCGGTCATTGCGAGCACGAACAGAAGGGCGATAATCCTCATCGGCGCATGATACGGCGCGGCGCCGCACCCGGTGTAACAATTGGTAATCATGGCTGAACTGAAAACACGCATCCTCGTGGTGGACGACGACCAGCGCCTGCGCGAGCTGCTGGTGCGCTACCTGAGCGGCGAAGGCTTCGAAGTGAAGGCGGTGCCCGATGCGCAGGGCATGGACAAGCAGCTCGCGCGCGAGCGCTACGACCTGGTGGTGCTCGACCTCATGCTGCCGGGCGAGGACGGGCTGGCGATCTGCCGGCGCCTGCGCGGCCAGCCCGGCGCGCCGGCCATCGTCATGCTCACCGCCAAGGGCGACGACGTCGATCGCATCGTCGGGCTGGAGATGGGCGCCGACGACTACCTGCCCAAGCCGTTCAACCCGCGCGAGCTGCTGGCGCGCGTCAACGCGGTGCTGCGCCGGCGCGCCCCTGCCGGCGTCCCGGGCGCGCCCAGCGCCACCACCGAGGTGTTCAAGTTCGGCAAGTTCTCGCTGAACCTTTCCACGCGCACCCTGACGCGCGAAGGCAAAAGCGTGCCGGTCACCACCGGCGAGTTCTCGGTGCTCAAGGTGCTCGTGCAGCACCCGCGCGAGCCGCTGTCGCGCGACAAGCTGATGGAGCTCGCGCGCGGCCGCGAGTACGAGGTGTTCGACCGCTCCATCGACGTGCAGATCTCGCGGCTCAGGAAGCTGATCGAGGATGACCCGGCGCGCCCGAAGCACATCCAGACGGTCTGGGGCTTCGGCTACGTGTTCGTGCCGGACCAGGCCTAGTGTCGCTGTTCGCGCGCGCGTTCCTGCTGATCGCGCTGCTGATCGTCACCGCGGTCCTGAGCTCGTTCCAGATCTACCGCCTGTACGAGCGCGAGCCGCGCTCGCAGGAGCTCGCGCAGCAGACCGTGAGCACGGTCAACCTGACGCGCGCCGCGCTGATCAACGCCGATCCCTTCCTGCGCCGCCAGCTGCTCATCGAGCTGAACGAGACCGAGGGCCTGCGCGTCTACCCGGCCACGGCGAGCGAGCAGCTCGAGCCGCTGCCCGACGAGCCGCTGCTCGAGCGGGTCGAGGAGCGGGTGCGCGGCGCCCTGGGCGGCGCTACGCGCTTCGCCGCGGCGCGCGACGGCGAGGACGGCTTCTGGGTGAGCTTCTACATCGACAGCGACGAGTTCTGGGTGATGATGCCCTCGGAGCGCTTCGAGCGGGCCTTCGGCCTGCAGTGGCTGGGCTGGGGCCTTGCCCTGCTCGCGCTGTCGCTCGCCGGCGCCTGGCTCATCGCCTCCACGCTCGCGCGGC
>CBDDSA010000140.1:0-5062 GCA_965233185.1 uncultured bacterium | reverse complement strand
GGCGGCCTGCTGTACTTCTGCATGGCATTCGTCCCCATCTACCTGGCGTACTCGGCGCTGCTCATCGACCCGCAGATGGTCGGGCCGCTGCTCGCCGGCCAAGGCAACGAGAACCAGCTGATCCTGCCTTACCTCATCGCCGGCCATACGCCGCTGTTCGCGCAGGTCATGTTCTTCGGCGCGCTGCTCTCGGCCATCATGTCCTCGGCCTCCGGGGCGCTGCTCGCGCCCACCACCCTGTTCACCGAGAACGTGTTGCGGCCCTTCGCGCCCAAGATGAGCGACCGGCAGTTCCTGCTCACGATGCGCCTGGTGCTGGTGATCTTCGGCCTGGGCGTGATGGTGTTCGCGCTGGCGAGCAAGGCGAGCATCTACCAGATGGTGCAGAACGCGTACAAGGTGACGCTGGTGTCGGCGTTCGCCCCGCTGGTGCTTGGCCTGTACTGGAGGCGCTCCACGACCTTCGGGGCGCTGGTGGCGGTCGCCGCGGGGCTGGGCTCCTGGCTGCTGATGGAGCTCCTCGCGCCGGAGGCGCTGCTTCCGCCGCAGCTGGTCGGGCTGGCCTGCTCCTTCCTCGGCATGGTGTTCGGCTCGCTGCTGTTCAGGAAGTAGCTTGGCGCGCATCCTGCTCGCCGTCTATGCAGTGCTGACCGGGTACGCCACGCTCTATCCCATGGAAGGCTGGCGCGATGCCGGCGTGTCGGCCTTCACCTACCTCAGCGCGCCCTGGCCGCGCTATGTCACGCGCTTCGACGTGGCAGCCAACGTGCTTGGCTACGTGCCGTTCGGCTTCCTCGCGGTGGCGGCGCTGCATCCGCGCGTGCGCGGCATCCCGGCGTTCGCCTTGGCAAGCGGCGCGGCGTTCGCGCTGTCGCTCGGCCTGGAAGCCTTGCAAAGCTTCCTGCCGGCCCGCTTCGCCTCCAACCTGGACGTGTTGTGCAACCTCGCCGGCGCCGCGCTCGGCGCGGCGCTTGCCCTGCGCTTCGTCCCGCGGCTGCTCGTGGAAGGGCCGATCGGCCATTTCCGGCGCCGCGTGTTCCTGCCCGGTACGGCGGCCGACGCCGGCCTCGTGCTAATCGGGCTGTGGCTGCTCACGCAGCTCAATCCCGGCATGCTGCTGTTCGGCGCCGGCGACCTGCGCGATTACCTGGAGGTGAGCCAGGCGCGAGGCCAGCAGCCGCGCTTTTTCATCCTGATCGAGGCGTTGGTCGGCGCGGCCAACCTGACCGCAGTCGGCCTGCTGTTCTCGGCGTTGAGCTCGACGCAGGGCGGCGTGCGAGCGCGGCTGGCGACCCTGCTGCTCGCGGCGCTGGCGGTCAAGACCATCGCCTTCGCCATCGTGATGCGGGCCGAGAACGTGCTCGCCTGGCTCACTCCAGGCGCGCAGCTCGGGCTCGCCGCCGGCCTGGTCTGTGCCCTTGCGGCGGTGGCGTTGCCGCGCGTCGCGCAGTTCGCGCTCGCGGCCATGCTCATCATGGCGGCGACCGTGCTGGTGAACCTGGCGCCGCCGAACCCTTACCTGACGGCTTCCCTGAAGGTATGGCAGCAGGGGCACTTCCTCAACTTCAACGGTCTAACAAGGTTGGTAAGCGCGCTATGGCCCTTCGCAGCGCTTGGGTATCTGACCTACCTGGGCGCGCGGCGCCCCCTGGCTCCCTAGAACCCGCCTCGGAACCCTTAGAATCCCGGCCCTCATGTCTTACTACGAGCGACACATCTTTTTCTGCTGCAACCAGCGCGACGGCGGCCGCGAGTGTTGCGCGGACAAGGGGGCGGCCGCGATGCGCGACTACGCCAAGGGACGCGTCAAGGCCCTGGGCCTGTCCGGGCCCGGCAAGGTACGGGTGAACCAGGCCGGGTGCCTGGACCGCTGCGAGGAGGGGCCTTGCGTGGTCGTGTACCCGGATGCGGTCTGGTACACCTACGTGGACCAGGCCGACATAGACGAGATCATCGAGGAGCACCTCAAGCACGGTCGCGTGGTCGAGCGCCTTCGGATGTAATGCGCGCCAGCACGCGTCGCGAGTTCGTCGCCGGCCCGGCCGGCCGCATCGAGTGCGCGGTGGATGCGCCCGACGGCCCGGCTCGCGGGCATGCGCTGATCGCGCATCCGCATCCGCTGTTCGGCGACACGCTCGACAACAAGGTGGTGCAGACCCTGGCGCGCGCGTTCGTCGACCTGGGCTACGAAGCGTGGCGGCCGAACTTCCGCGGCGTCGGCCAGACCGAGGGCGAGCACGACGAGGGACGCGGCGAGCTGGAAGACCTCGCTGCCGTCGTGAGTCGTTTCTCCCCATCCAAAGTGGTGCTTGCCGGGTTCTCCTTCGGTGCCGCGGTGGTCGCGCAGCTCGCGCAGCGCGTCAAGCCCGAGCGCATGGTGCTCGTCGGCCTCGGGGTCACGCGCCTGGCGGTCCCCGAGGTGGCCTCCGATACGCTGGTCATCCACGGCGAGAACGACGACACGGTGCCGCTCGCGGCCGTGCTCGACTGGGCGCGGCCCCAGGACCTGCCCGTGGTGCTGGTGCCGGGCGCCGACCACTTCTTCCACCGCAAGCTGCAGGTGCTGCGCACCCTCGTCCAGTCGAACTGGAAATGAACGCGCTGCAGGTGCGCGGGCTGCGCAAGTCCTACGGCGCGAGCGAGGTGGTGTGCGGCGTCGACCTGACGGTGGCACCCGGGGAATGCTTCGGCCTGCTCGGGCCCAATGGCGCAGGCAAGACCACCACGCTCAAGCTGTGCCTCGGGCTGATCGAGCCGGACGCGGGCGACATCCGGCTGCTCGACGAGCCGGTGCCGCGCCGCGCGCGCGAGGCGCGCGTGCGCGTCGGCGTGGTACCGCAGTTCGACAACCTCGACCCCGATTTCACGGTCGCCGAGAACCTGCTGGTGTTCGGGCGCTATTTCGGCCTGGGGGCGCGAGAGGTGCGCTCGCGGCTTGCCTCGCTGCTCGAGTTCGCCGGCCTCGAGCGCCGCGGCGACGCCAAGATCAATACGCTCTCGGGCGGCATGAAGCGCCGCCTGACGCTGGCGCGCGCGCTGGTCAACGATCCGCAGATCGTCTTCATGGACGAGCCGACCACGGGACTGGATCCGCAGGCGCGCCACCTCATCTGGGAACGGCTGCGCCGCCTGACGGCGGAAGGCAAGACGCTGGTGCTGACCACCCACTTCATGGAAGAGGCCGAGCGGCTGTGCCAGCGCCTGGCCATCATGGACCACGGCCGCGTCATCGCCCAGGGCTCGCCGCGCGCGCTGGTCGCCGAGCACATCGAGCCGCAGGTGGTGGAGGTGCACGGCGCCGGCTACGAAGCCTGGATGGCGCGCGCCCGAGCGCTCGCCCCGCGCGTCGAGCGCTCGGGCGACACGGTTTTCGTCTATGCCCAGGATGCCGAACCGGTTCTCAGAAGCCTTTCCGGGGAGCGCGGACTGTCCTATCTTCATCGGCAGGCCGGCCTGGAGGACGTCTTCCTCAAGCTGACCGGCCGGGACCTGCGCGACTGACATGCGCTGGGTCTCGGTCTGGCGCAGGAACATGCTGGTGTGGCGCAAGCTGTTCGCCGCCTCGGTGCTCACCAACCTGGCCGACCCGCTCATCATGCTGTTCGGCCTGGGCTACGGGCTGGGGGCGCTCATGCCCTCGATCGAGGGCATGTCCTACATCATGTTCTTCGCCGCCGGGCAGCTGTGCACCGCCACCATGTTCACGGCGTCGTTCGAGTCGATGTTCTCGGGCTTTTCGCGCATGCACGGCCAGAAGACCTGGGATGCCATCCTGTACGCGCCGCTGGTGATCGACGACATCGTGGCCGGCGAGATCATGTGGTCGGCGAGCAAGGCCTGGCTTACCGGCTCCACCATCCTCGGCGTGGTGCTGGTGTTCGGCCTGGCCGAGTCGCCGCTGCTCGCCCTGCTCGCGCTGCCGGTCGCCTTCCTGGTCGGCCTGGCGTTCTCGGCCGTCGGACTCATCATGACGGTGCTCGCGCGCGGCTGGGATTTCTTCAGCTTCTACATGACGCTCGTCATGACGCCGATGATGATGATCTCCGGCGTGTTCTTTCCCGCCGAGCGGCTGCCGGCGCCGCTGCTCGCGGTGGCGCAGGCGCTGCCGCTCTATCACGGGGTGGAGCTGGTGCGCCCGCTGATCGCCGGGCGCGCGCCCGAGGCCATCGCGCTGCACCTGGCGGTGCTCCTGGGCTATGCTGCGGCCGGCTACCTCATCGCCATCCGCTTCGCGCGCAGGAGGTTCGCCGCATAGGCCCCATGCTCTGGATCAAGGCGCTGCACCTCATCTTCGTGGTCACCTGGTTCGCGGGCCTTTTCTACCTGCCGCGCCTGTTCGTCTACCACGCGATGGCGCAGGACGAAATCTCCCTGGAGCGCTTCAAGCTCATGGAGCGCAAGCTCTACCGCGGCATCATGGCGCCCAGCGCGGTGCTCGCGGTGGGCTTCGGCCTGTGGCTGTGGCTGGGCTGGTTCCGCGACGCTTCGGGCTGGCTGCACGCCAAGCTGGCGCTGGTAGCGGTCTTGATTGCCTACCACCTCTGGTGCGGCGCGCTGCTGCGCCGGTTCGCCGCCGGCCGCAACCGCCGCAGCCACGTCTGGCTGCGCTGGTTCAACGAAGTTCCGGTCGTCCTCCTGATCGCCACGGTGCTGCTGGTTGTCCTCAAGCCCTTCTGAATCGTTCTTCGCCACCGCGCCGCGCGGGCTCGAGCCGCTCCTCCTGAAGGAGATCGCTTCGCTGGGCGGCCGGGACCCGAGCGCCGTCCCGGGCGGCGTGCTGTTCGCCGGGGACTGGACGAGCTGCTACCGGGTGAATTTCTGGTCGCGCATCGCCTCGCGCGTGCTGTGGCGCATCGGCGCATTCGATTACAAGAGCGAGCAGGACATCTACGCTTCGGTGAAGGCGCTCGACTGGCGGCGCTACTTCAAGGTGGAGAGCACGCTGCGGGTCAACGTGAGCGCGCAGAAAAGTCCGCTGAAGAGCCTGGAGTTCGCCACGCTGCGCATCAAGGACGCGGTATGCGACCGCTTCCGCGACGAGCTGGGCCGCCGGCCCGACGTC
>CBDDSA010000139.1:0-9260 GCA_965233185.1 uncultured bacterium | reverse complement strand
GCCTCGGTGCGCTCCTTCAGAGCTGCTTCAGCATGGTGGCCGCGTCGGACACCTCGAACTTGCCGGGCGCCTCCACGTTGAGCTGCTTCACCACGCCGTTGTCCACCAGCATGGAAAAGCGGCTCATGCGCGTGCCCATGCCGCGCGCGTTCAGGTCGAGGTCCAGGCCGAGGGACTTGGCCCACTGCGCGCTGCCGTCGGCCAGGAAGCGGATCTTGCCCAGCGCCTTCTGGTCGCGCGCCCAGTGGGCCATGACGAAGGCGTCGTTCGTGGCCACGCACCATACCTCGTTCACGCCCTTGCCCTTGAGCGGGTCCAGGTTCTGCAGGTAGCCGGGCACGTGCTTCGCCGAGCAGGTCGGGGTATAGGCGCCGGGCAGGCCGAAAATCGCGATTTTCTTGCCCTTGACCGCCTCGCCGACGCTCACTTCCTTCGGCGGCATCGCGCACTGCGTGCCCGAGTCGAACTCGGTGGATTCCATGAGCTTGCCGTCGGGCAGCCTGTCGCCGACCTTGATCGCCATTGCCAATCTCCTGTGGGGGTATCGCTGGGGGAGGGCCGATAATACCCAAACCCGTGCGATCCCTCACCCATCTTTTCGCCAGCAACCGCGCCTGGGCGGCCCGCGTGCGCGAGCAGCAGCCGGACTTCTTCCAGCGGCTCGCGCAGCAGCAGAACCCGGACTACCTGTGGATCGGCTGCTCCGACAGCCGGGTGCCCGCAAACGACATCGTCGGCCTGCTCCCCGGCGAGCTGTTCGTGCACCGCAATATCGCCAACCTCGTGGTGCATACCGACCTGAACTGCCTGTCGGTGATGCAGTTCGCCATCGACCTCCTCAAGGTGCGCCACGTCATCGTGTGCGGCCACTACGGCTGCAGCGGCGTGCGCGCCGCCCTGCGCGGCGAGCGCCACGGGCTCGCCGACAACTGGCTGCGCCACGTGCAGGACGTGCGGCAAAAACATGAAGGAAAATTGATCTCCGAGAAGGACGGAGAAGGCCGTTTGTGCGAGCTGAACGTCATCGAGCAGGTTTCGAACGTCTGCCAGACGACCATCGTGCAGGACGCCTGGGCGCGCGGCCAGGAGTTGCACGTGCACGGCTGGATCTACGGCCTGCAGGACGGCCTGCTGCGCGATCTGAAGACCACGGTAGCCGCGCCGCAGGAGGCGCCGGCGGTCTACAGGGCGGCGGTAGACGCGCTATGACGGCGCATGTGCGCGAGGCGGGTGCCGGGCCGGCCGTGGTCTGCCTGCACTCGAACGCCAGCACCTCGGGCCAGTGGCGCGCGCTGAGCGAGCGCCTGTCCGGCCGCTTCCGCGTGCTCGCGGTGGACGCCTACGGCGCGGGCAAGAGCCCCGACTGGCCGGCCGAGGCGCGCGGCACGCTCGACGAGGAGCTTGCGCTGCTGCAGCCGGTGCTCGACGCCCTCGAGGGGAAATTCCATCTGGTCGGGCATTCGTACGGCGCGGCGCTCGCGCTCAAGGCGGCGCTGCGCGATCCCGGGCGCGTCACCTCGATGGCGCTCTACGAGCCCACGCTGTTTGCGCTGCTGCTCGCGCAGGATCCGCACCATCCGGCGGTGCGAGGCATCCGCGACGCGGCGAGCGACGCCGCTGCGGCGATCGAGCGCGGCGACTCGCAGGCGGCCGGCGAGCGCTTCATCGATTACTGGATGGGCGCGGGGACGTGGGCGGCGATGCCCGAAGCGCGGCGCGCCGCGGTGGCGCCCGCGATGCGCGCCATCCGCCACTGGGCGCACGCGCTCATGACCGAGCCCACGCCGCTCGCGCGGTTCGCCGGGCTCGAGGTTCCCGTGCTCTACATGGCCGGCACGCGCTCGCCGGCCTCCTCGCGCGGCGTGTTCGATCTCCTGAAAGGCGTGCTCCCGGCGGTGCAGGTGGTGGAATTCGCCGGCCTCGGGCACATGGGACCGGTGACGCACCCGGACCTGGTGAACGAGGTGATCGCGAAGCATCTGGGCGCATGAGCGAGGCGCGCGCGCGGCTGGCGCGCCTGGCCTGGCTGCTCGACAGCTCGATCCCGATTCCCGGCACGCCGTTCTCCATCGGCCTGGACGCGCTGATCGGGCTCATTCCCTTCGCGGGAGATCTTGCGGGGGTGCTGCTGTCGGGCTACATCGTGCGCGAGGCGGCGGCGCTCGGCGCCTCCAAGAGCATCCTCGCGCGCATGGCGCTAAACGTGGCCGTGGAAGGACTGGTCGGCATGATTCCCTTCGCCGGGGACCTGTTCGATGCCGCGTTCAAGGCGAACCAGCGCAACGTGCGGCTGCTGAACGCCTACCTGGACCAGCCGGCGCGCACCACGCGCGCGAGCCGCGGCTTTCTCCTCGGCCTGACCCTGGCGCTGTTGGCGCTGTTCCTCGCAATCCTGGTGCTCGGCACGCTGCTCGTGCGCTGGGTGTGGAGCTGGTTCTGAAGCGCGCCACCCTCGCCCTGGCCGTCGCCGGGCTCCTGCTGCTGCTCGCTTCGGGACCGGGCGTGCGCCTGGGCCTGTGGCCCTGGCAGACCGGGTTTTTCCTGATGCGCATCGCCGTGTACGCGGGCGCGGCCGCGGCGCTGCTCGCCCTCGTCGGCCTGCTCGTTCCCCGCACCCGCGGCATGGCGCTGGCGGGCGCCCTCGCGCTCGGCGTGGCCACCGCCGCCGTTCCGCTGGAGTTCCAGCGCCGCGCGCGCGCCGTTCCGCCGATCAACGACATCAGCACCGCCGGCGATACGGCCCCCGCCATGGCCGCGCAGCAGCGCCGCGCGTATCCGGACATTCGGCCTTTGGTGCTCGATACGAGAAGCGAAGCGGCTTTCGCCAAAGCGCTGCAGGCGGCTCGCGAGATGGGGTGGGAGGTCGTGTCGGCCGACCCCGCGGCCGGGCGCATCGAGGCGGTGGCGACCACGCCGTGGTTCGGCTTCAAGGACGACGTCACGGTGCGCGTCTCCGGGCAGAACGGGAAAAGCCGCATCGACGTGCGCTCGCGCTCGCGGGTGGGCCGCGGCGACGCCGGCGCTAACGCGCGGCGCATCGGGCGCTACCTGGAAATGCTCCGAATGTGAACTGCGCAACACGGGGTCGGCGGCGCTTCGCGCTACCCTCGGCATTCGCGCTCGGCGGATGCGCCAGCACCACGCCGGTGGATCCGAAGGACGAGACCCTCTCGCTGGTGTACGGCTACTTCGACATGAAGGACGCGCCTTCGGGCCTGGACTGGGTGTCGCTCAAGCAGTACGGCACCAAGGAGGACGGCTGGTACCACCTGAAAGCGAAAGACGGCCTGTTCTTCCACGTTGGCATCGAGCCGGGGTCCTACCAGGTGGCCAAGTTCGGCGGCATGGGCGGCGTGCCGCTGCTCACGCGCCGCGAGTTCGAGTACGACTACGGCAGCAAGGGCCGCAACCGCACGGCGCTGCGCATCGCCAGGCCGGGGGTCTATTTCCTGGGTGCGTACCAGTACGTCAACCATGCCGGCAAGGGCTTCTTCGCCGCGGACAAGTCGAGATGAAGGCGGCCAAGGCGCCGGGCGAAAAGGCGCTCCTGCAGCGCCTGATCAAGGAGCTCGAGACCGACAAGGAGCTCGCCGGCTACACGCGCCAGCTCGAGCTCGCCAGGCGCAGGCTGTCGCAGCTATGAGGCGCCTGCTCGCGGTCGCAGCGTTGTTCCTCGCAGGCTGCGTGTCGGTCAGCGAGAAGAACGTGGAGAGCCTGGCCGAGCTCGGCTCGGATGCCGTGCTGGTGGTGGGCAAGATCAAGCCCGAGGAGCAAAGCTACCAGGCGCTCGGCGACGCGCTCAACCCGCCGCTGCAGGAGACGTACTTCCTCAAGGTCCCGCGCGCCAAGCGCTACATGGTGAAGGGCTCGGTGACCATGGCGTTCGCGCTGCGCACCGTGTCGCGCCGCCAGGCGGTGACCGAGCAGACCGAGCTCCTGTTTCCCGCGCCGCTGGAGCTCGACATCCGCCCCGCGGACCGCGCCCTTCACATCGGCACCCTGCGCCTGCACCGCGACGAGTCCCACGAAGTGACCAAGGTCGAGGTGCGCGACGACTACGCCAGGGCGGCGGCGGAATTCCGCGCCAAGTTCCCGGGCGCCGCGCTGCCGCGCAAGGCGCTCCTGCGCCGCTGAGGGAATCGGGATATCCTTCGCCCCTGGAGGGCGTCACCATGAGAACCGTCGTTTTGCTGGCTGCCCTGGCGCTCGCCACCGGGGCCTGGGCGCAAGAGCAGAAGAAGGAACCGGCGAGGGAAGCGGCGAAGCCGGCCCCTGTGGCAGAGGCGAAGCCGGCTCCTTTGGCGAAGAAACCATCCCCCAAGCGCCACCAGGATGCGCGTCACTGCCTCGAGAAGGACAGCAACACCGAAATCATCAAGTGCGCAGAAGCGTATCTGTAGGCGCGCGCAGCGGCAGGCGGCTGCCGTCCCGGGGCGCGCCCTCGGGTGAGCGCAGGCCGCCGACTTCCAGCGGCACGTAAAGGTCCGTCTTCCCGCGCCGCACCAGCAGCCCCACGCGGCCGTTGCCCGGCTTGGCCAGCGCTTGGCTGAAGTCCTGCAGGCTGCGGATACGCGTCTGGTTCACCCCGTAGACCACGTCGCCTAGCCGCAGGCCCGCCTGCTCGGCCGCGGCGCCCAGCCGGATCACCGCCAGCCCGTACCCCAGCCCGATCGAGCTCAGCGTCGCCCGCGGCAGCTCCCGCAGGCTCATGCCCAGGCCTTCCTGGGCGTCTACGGTCGCCAGCAGCAACGGGTCCTCAGGCGCGTCGCACGCGCCGAGCGCCAGGAGAAGGACCAGAGCGAGCGCCCGCATGGGGCGAAGCCTTGCAATGTTCGCACCCGGGGCGGGTGCGTGGATTGCTCCCCACCCGGACGACGGTCAACCGGAGGCTTATGCGTTTCGCGCTTTTACCGCAGGTCAGATACGCAGGTGTAAATGCTGCACTGTGTCTGCTGACCGCCTGCGCGAGCACGCCGCCGCCGCATGAGCAGCTCGGCGCGGCGCGCGCCATGGTGGCGCAGGCGCGGCAAGTCGCGGCGAACGACGCGCCGATGGAGCTCGCCACGGCGCAGAGCAAGCTCTCGCGCGCCGAGCAGGCGATGAAGCACGAGGATTACCCCAATGCGCGCATCTATGCCGAGCAGGCGGAAGTCGATGCGAAGTACGCCTGGACGCTCGCGCAGAATGCCCGCGCGCAGCGCGCGGCGGCCGAAGTGAGCGAGGGGATCAGCACGTTGCGCCAGGAGCTCGAGCGGAGGACCCAATGACGCGGCTGGGCTGGCTTGCGCCGCTGCTCGTGGCGGCCGCCTGCGCTTCGGCACCGCCGGCGAACCGCGCCCTCGAAAGCGCCCGCACGAGCTACGGCCAGGCGGCCGCCCATCCGGAGGTGCCGCTGCGCGCCCCAGTCGAGCTGCAGGTGGCCGAGCGCTCGCTCGCGCAGGCCGAGCGCCTGTGGCGCGAGGGCGCGGACGCGGCGAGCGTCGCGCACCATGCCTACCTTGCCGACCAGCGCGCACGCATCGCCATGGCGAGCGCCGATTACCGCAAGGCCGAGGCGCAGGTCGCGACTTCCGCAGAGCAGCGCAACCGCGTGCTGCTCGAAGCGCGCACGCGCGAGCTCGAGGCGCAGAAGCGCGCGGCCGCGCCGCAAGCCGAAGCGCTCGCCGCCGAAATGGACCGCCTGCAAGCCGAGGTGAGCGAGCTCAAGGCGCAGCCCACCGAGCGCGGCTGGGTGCTCACGCTGAGCGGCGACCTGCTGTTCGACAGCGGCGAGGCGCTGCTCAAGCCCGGCGGCGAGAAGGCGATCGAGAACCTGGCGCACTTCATGCGCAAGGAGCCCGAGCCGAGCATCATCATCGAAGGCTTTACCGACAGCACCGGCCCGGCGGAAGTCAACCGGCGCCTGTCCGAGCAGCGCGCCCTCGCCGTGCGCGACGCGCTGGTCGAGCGCGGCGTCGCCGCGCAGCGCATCCAGGCGCGCGGCTACGGGCCCGCATATCCCGTGGCGTCCAACGACACGCCGGTCGGCCGCCAGCTGAACCGCCGCGTCCAGGTCGTCATCGCAACGCTTCTTCAATAGAAAGGACCTTCATGGCCACTGCAACCCATCCCAGTTATCAGGACCGGCGCGTCAGCGAAAGACGCCGCGCCGGTTATCCCGTCGCCGGCGCGCGCGCCGAAGGCCTCAAGGTGTCGTGGGGCGGCATTTTCGGCGGCGTGCTGGTGGCCCTCGGGCTGCTGCTGCTGCTCGCGGCGCTCGGCGTGGCGATCGGCATTTCGGCCGCGCAGCCCGGCGAGACCGAGGCTGCCACGCTCGGCATGGGCGCGGGCATCTGGGCCGGCGTGTCGCTGCTCCTGGCGCTGTTCGTCGGCGGCATGGTGTCGACGCGCATCGGCGCCATCTCCGACGGGGCGACCGGCTTCTTCGAAGGCGCGCTGGTCTGGGTAGTGAGCATCCTGCTGATGGTGTATTTCGCCAGCAGCGGCGTGAGCATGCTCGCCGGCGGCGCGTTCCAGATGGTGGGCGGCGCGGCGCAGGCCATCAGCAGCACGGTGCAGGGTGGCGGCGCGCAGGGCGTCGACGTGTCGGGCAGCGTCGACCAGATGGTGCAGCGCCTGAAGGACCCGAAGACCGCGCAGCAGATCGCCTCCATGACCGGCATACCGCAAAGCGAGGTGCAGGCCACGCTGAGCGAGACCGCGCAGCGGGTGGAGAACAATCGCGACAATCCCTCGCAGGCGGCGGCCGAGGCCAAGGCCGGCATGGCGCAGCTCATGGACAAGGCGAAGTCGAGCGGCGCCCTCGAGCAGAAGGCCGAGGAAGTGAAGCCCGGAGCCACCCGCGCGGCGTGGATTGCTTTCGGCGCGCTGCTGCTGTCGCTGCTCGCCGCGGTGCTGGGCGCGATGAGCGGGCGCCGCCGGCCCGAGGAGGTGCGCGCATGAAAACCCTTTTCTGGCTGGGGCTGGGCGCAGCAGCGATGTATCTGCTGGATCCCGTGCAGGGGCGCCGGCGCCGGGCGCTGATGCGCGACCAGGCGATCAAGGCGCGCCGCATGATCCACGAGCGCGCCTCGGGCGGCGCGCTGCGGCACGAGGAGGAGCCTTCGCAGACGCCCTCCGGGGCGCACCACCTCGGGCGCTAGAAGCCCAGCAGCTTCTGGCCGATCGACTGGACCGGGCCCAGGGGATTGTTGGCTTCCTCCTCCTGGGCGATGGAAGGCGTGCCGCCGGAGAGCTTGTAGATCACCACGCCTTCCTTGAGCAGCAGCAGGCCCTGGAACTTCCAGCCGGTGATGTGGGTGCTCTTGCTGAACCCCAGCACGTCGAACACGAAGTTGCCGTTGCGATTGCGGTTCACGCTGCTCTGGCTGACGGCGAAGCCCTTGCACAGCACTTTGGCGCTCAGGCATTCGCGCACCCCGCTGTCGAGGTCGGTAAGCGAGATCGACGAATGCGGCACGAAGCGCATCAGCACGTCCGCGTAGTTCAGGATGGCGATGTTCGGGTTGCTGCGCGGGTCCAGGCGCAGGCCGTTCAGGTCGGTTTCCGTGGTTTCCCCGGGGATCACCTTGTCGAAGGTGAGCTGCGCTTCCTCGTAGCTTTTCCACGGGCTGGCGGTGGCCTCCCGGCTGCTGGGCAGCAACGACGTGCAGCCGGGAGCAGCCAGACATAACGCTACCACCGCAAACAGCCAGCGGGTCATGCCCCGGACGGTAGCAGCCCGAGGTTACCTGCCCTTACCCGTCTCCCGGGCCGGTCCTAGGCCGGGCGGCGCCCGTCCAATCCCGACTTAAGTGATCCTTAACGCTTCCAGGGGGCAAAATGGCGCCATGCGAGTCCTGGTAGTGGAAGACGACCCCATGATCGGCCGCGCCGTGGTGGCCGGCCTGCACGACGGGGGGTACACGGTGGACTGGGTGCGCGACGGCGGCGAAGCCGAGCTCGCCCTGGCCAACGCGGTCTACGACCTGGCCTTGCTGGACCTGGGGCTGCCGCGGCGCGACGGCCTGGAGATCCTGAAAACCCTGCGCCGCTCCGGCAAGGAGCTGCCGGTGGTCATCATCACCGCGCGCGACTCGGTGGCCGACCGCGTGGTGGGCCTGGACAACGGCGCCGACGACTACCTGGTCAAGCCCTTCGACCTCGACGAGCTGCTGGCGCGCGCCCGCGCCGTGATCCGGCGGCGCGACGGCCGGGCCTCGCCCGAGATGAGCTACGGCGCCCTCACCATCGACCCGGTGAAGCGGCTGGTGACCTTCCGCGGCGCGCCGGTCGAGCTCTCGGCGCGCGAGTTCGCGGTGCTCGAGGCGCTCATGAAGGAGCCGGGCGCCGTCGTGTCGCGCGAGAAGCTGGAGGACGCGGTCTACGGCTGGGGCGAGGAGGTGGGCTCGAACAGCATCGAAGTGCACCTGCATCACCTGCGCCGCAAGCTCAGGCCGCAGCTCATCCGCAACGTGCGCGGCGTCGGCTACCGCATCGCCCTGCTGCAGTGACCTCCATCCGGGCGAACCTCGTCCTGTGGATGGCGAGCGCCCTCGTCCTGGGCACCGCCGTGGTGCTGGGCGCCACGTACGCGCTGACGCGCAACGAGGTCGGCCGCGTGTTCGACGAGGAGCTGCGCCAGGTGGCCCACGCGGTGCACCTGCGCGAGGACTGGTCGCAGACGCGCCGCATCCGCATCGCGCGACCGGGCTTCGAGCTGTCGGTGCGCGCCTACGACAAGACCGGGCGCATCTATTTCGAGACCGCGCTGCCGTCCCTGCCGGCCGATCTCGCGCAGACCTACGACGAGGGCTTCGCCTCGATGGCCACGCAGGAGGGCTCGTGGCGCGTCTACACGCATGTGACGGAGGAGGGCATCGTGCAGGTCGGCCAGGCGCTCGCCACGCGCGACGTGCTGGCGCGCGACCTGTCGATCAGCGTGCTGATGCCCATGCTCATGCTGATTCCGCTGCTGGTGGTGATCGTCGCCTGGGTGCTGAAGCGCGGCCTCGCGCCGCTGGACGAGACCTCGCGGCGGGTGAGCGACCGCGACGCCTCGCGCCTGGACCCGCTGCCTACGCACGGCGTACCCGAGGAGCTCGCGCCCCTGGTGGAGCAGATCAATGCGCTGCTCGCGCGCCTGGAGGGGTCGCTCGACGCGCAGCGGCGCTTTCTCGCCGACGCGGCGCACGAGCTGCGCTCGCCGGTGGCCGCGCTCGCGCTGCAGGTGCAGCTCGCCGAGCGCGCGCAGAGCGCGCAGGCGCGCGAGGCCGCTTTCC
>CBDDSA010000138.1:0-21115 GCA_965233185.1 uncultured bacterium | reverse complement strand
GTTGACCGCCGCATGCCACATGTCGTCGATGGTGGTTTCGGTGTCCGCGGTCGGCGAGGGCCACTGGTTGGGGGTGGTCACCGGATCGCCGTCGATGATGGCGTCGTAATCGATGCTGTTGCCTTGTTCCTGGTAACTCGGATGAAACAGCAGCGATCCGGACACGCCCATGCCGACCGTAAAGGTCGTCATGTGCTGGTGCGGCGCGATGTCGATGCCGGATGCCGGCACCTGGTTCTTGTAGCCGCCCGCTACCGGGCCGGTAGTGGTGGTGGACAGGTCGGTGGCGTAGTAGTAATGCGCCACGTCCGCGAGCGTGTTGCTCACGCCGTCGCCGTCGGCGTCGCCGATGTTGTTGTTGGACAGGTTGACGGCGCCGCCCGAATCGTTCCAATAGCCGTCCGAGGTGAGCACCGCGTAGTTCGGCTGGCATGCCGAGTTGATCGGCGTGGCGCCCATGCCGCTGGGATTCTGGTTGCCGAAATAGCGCCCGGCGCGCGACAGGGCGCTCTTCAGCGGGGTGGAGCTCAGGGCGTCGGCCGCATACAGCTTGCGGTACCAGAGATCCTTGGCGTTGCCGGCGCCGTAGGTGAACGGCGCGACGCTCTGGTAATGCGTGCTGCTGAAATTGATGGTCATGAATCCGACGCGGAAATCGTCGCTCAGGCCCGCAAATGCCCGACCAATGGAGGTTTTCGCCATTTGCAGCCGCGTACGGTAGTAGGCGAACCAGTTCGCGAAGTTCGTCATCTCCTCTTCGTAGGTGCATTGCTGGCCCACGCAATCGGTTCTTCCGGGGTACTTGTTGTAGGTTTGCCCGGCAACGATGTTGGTGCGCACAAAGCGCCCGGCATTGGCGTGCGGGCCGTCGGCGCCGCCGGAGAAGTTCTGCGTCGTGTGGTTGACGTCGCCGGTGGTCACGCCGCCGCTCAGTTCCATGGCGCCGCCGCCCGATCTGCTGACAATGGTGTTGCCGTTGGTCGTCACGGCGACCGGGATGGTGTTCTTCTCCGAGCCGGTTCCGCTCGGAGCGGTGATGATCACCTGGTCGTTGGCTCCGCCGACCGTCCAGCCGCTCGGCGGCACCAGCCGCGCGCGAATCAGCGTAGCCATCTGGATGTTCCGGGTTCCGGAGTTATTGCTATTGCAGTTGCTATGGTCGCAGTTGATCGGCGAGCCGTTCGTGAAATCGACGCCGTCGATCATCATCTGGGTCACCGAGCCCCAGTTGGAGGAGGTGCTGCTTCTGCGGGTATTCGTGATCACCATGGTGATCCGCGCCGGCGAAGTGCCGGTGACGCTGGTCGTCACGGCGATCGGAAAACCGTTGCCCTCGGGTCCGGCCGTCGAATGGACGATCGTGACGACGTTGGTGCTCGCTGCCTCGACAATGTAACCACCGCCGATGCTGCTGCGGATCAGGGCCGCCCATTCGCTGGCCGTCTGGCCTGCGGGCAGAGTGAGGGGGGAGCTCGTAAGCACGTTCACCCCATTTACGGTGATGCTCGTGATCACGCCCTGCGCCGAGTCCGCCTGCGGGTTCTGTATGGTTATCGTGCCCCTCGCCGCTACCGCCGTCGGCGAATTCGTCAGCCTTCCGAGAAACCTCGGGTAGAGCCTGGTCGAGCTGCGTTTCGCATGGCATTGAGCCGACGTGGAAGCCGCGTCGGGGCAAAAGCGCACTAGCGCCGGCACGTTGTAGCTCTTGCCTGAAGCGATCGTGGGGGTCTCGGACACTTGACAGTCCGTAAGGCTCGCGTCGGTACAGTATTCCGTCGCCACGATGCGGTAGTAGTACGGTGCCCCCAGCTTGTACTTACGCTTACCCGACGTATCTCGGCCATAACCGAACGTCAGGTCGGGATAGGTGTAGCCGCTGTTCGTCATGCAAGCCGCCGTATCCGTCGCAGTAGCGGCCTGCGAGTTGCACCAGACCCTGTCGGGGAAGGCGGTGACCAGATTCATGGTTTCCAGCAGGGTCGGCGCCACGAACGCGTCGCTGCCCCAGTTGCCGGTGTGCGATCCGATTGCGCTTCCGGAATGCAGGTCCTTGCGCGCTTTGTCCATGCCGGGATCGCTGACGTTGTCGGTCGGAACGGCGCTCCAGCCGCCCAGGCACGTCGTACCGACCATGAGACCGCCGGTGTTCAGGCAAGTCATGCTCTTGCGCGGCGTGCCGTCATAGTCCACCGCCGGGAAGTAGCGGATCTCGGGGTTGTAGTACTGGACGTTGAAGTCCGGCGACATCGCCGGCGGGTCGCCGGCCCAGCATTCTTCGGGGGTATCGGTGAGCACGCCGCCGCTATCCAGCGAATCGAAGCAGTTGCGCGTAACCTGCGAGGCTCCGGTGCCCAGCTGGTAGGTGGACACGTAATCCGGCGTGAATTGCCGGCCCATGGACAGGGAGTCGTCCAGGATCAGCAGCAGGTTGGGATTTACGGCGGTCGCCGGCTGGCCCAGCGGACCGTTCGAGATGTCCGTGGGCTGCGCCTGCACGACCGCCGGCAGCGCGAGCGCCACGAAGGCGATTGCCGCGAGGTTGTTGCGTCGAAAGTCGGGGAATTTCATGTTCCTCTCCCTCAAGCAGCCGGCTCAGAACACCGTAGCCTGGATATAACTGCGCGCGTTGCGCGGACCCGTAACCCTCACGGTGATGCGGTAGGTCGCAGCCACGGGCGACGACAGCGCATAGCTGCCGTAGCCCGCGGCGCCCTTGCTTCCACTGGAAGTGCTGCCGCCGGCGCCGCTTGACCTCATGCATTTGGCGGCCACCGCCGGATCGACGGATGGGTCGCCCGCGGTTTCGCACATGCGGTGGATTACGTAGCGCACGGTGTAGCCGCTGGGCGGGGCGAACGGCGCGGCCGTGACTTCGAAGGAGTCGTCGTCCCAGTCGAACGGCGCGGTCGTGGCATCCGTGTCGTTGCCCAGGAGATCGGTGTCATCTTCCCAGGTGGCGTAGTAGGCGGCCCCGAGCTGGTTGTTGTTGAGGTTGCCGACGTTGCTCTGCAGCCAGGAGCGGGCCGCCTCCACTCCCATGTCGCCGACGAACATGGTGTTCTGTCGGAAAGCGAGGTTGCCGGCGATCAGCGTGCCCGTATCGACGCCGCGCAAAAGCGCGATCCCGGCCAGCGACATCGCCACGAGGATGATGAGCGCGATGAACAGCACCACGCCCTGCTGCGCGCGCATCGCGGCCCGTCTCACGTTGCCCTCCAGACCATATTGCGCAACGGCACGGTGGTTTCGAAGACGCGGTAGCGGTAGCAGCGGTCCTGGCTGGTGAGAGTCGCAACGTCTATGGCGCTGAAGGTGCCGCCCGACCAGGTCGGCGCCGTGGTCGTGGCATCGCAGTTGCCTCCTGGCGTGGAGGGCTTCTCGTAGCTGCCGATGCGCGCGAGGATGCCGACGCGCACCGACAGGATCTGTTGCCATTCCGCGCTGTTCGCCGGCGTGGTGGAGCTGAACTGGTCCACGCGCGCGTCGTTGGGGGTATAGAACGCCGCGCTTACCGTGCCGTTGTCCATGCCGTTGTCCTTGCCGTATTGCGCGCGCAGGTCGACGATGCCATCCATGATCTCCGTCGGGACCGCGGCGCCGCTTTGCAGCACGGCGTCCGCGACCCGCAGCTTGCTGTCGGCGACCGAATACGTGCGCACTACCGGGTTGCCTAAGTTGACGATGGCGTCGCCCGTGCCGTAATTAGTGGGAAACAGTCCCCACGCGGGCGGGTTGTACGGCGCGCTCACCCCGGGGTTGAGCTGCAGCTTCACCGGCCCGGGCTGCACATGGGTGATGACCCCGAGGGTGCAGCCTGCGCCGTTCACCATGACCACCAGGTCGTTCGGCTTGAAGCCCGCGGTCTGGTCCACCTCCACCTCCGAGGACTTCGCGTTGAAGCCCTTGATGGTCCCGGGCAGCATGCGGCTGTCGCCGCTCACGAACATCACCGTGACGGTGTCCGGGTCGGTAAATGGTGCCGTAGTGTCCGTGCCGATGAGGATCGGGGCGATCGAGATCGTCGGCAGGGTGGAGCCCGGCTGGATATTGCTCGAGTAGTGAGGGTCGAAATACCAGTAGATCTCGCCGCAGCCAAGCGCCGCAGAGTCGGCGATGCCGTAACCCGCGTTGCGCACGTCGCGCTCGATGGTGTACAGCCCGATGATGCCGTTGGTCTGGGCGCCGCTTTCGCCGAGCGTCGAGCGGTTGAACCGATCGCCGGTGAGGTAGGCCTGCGTGATGATGACGATGCCGATCATGCCGATCGCCACCGCGACCAGCACTTCGATCAAGCTCATGCCCGATTGCAGTCTTTTCATGGCTCGCCTCAGTCCGTCGCCCGGTAGATCTGCGCCAGCACGACGTGGTTGCTCGCGCTGTCGCCGGGCGGCTGCCAGCGCACGGTCACCTGGACCTGGCGGTTAGTCACCGCGATGGTCGGCGCGTTGCCGCCGGTGGCGTTCGGCAGCAGCGTTTGCACGCGCGCCAGCCAGTCGCTGCAGCGCGGCGTGCTGGCGCAGTTGGCGGTTGCGTAATCCGAGAGATTCGCCGGATCCGCCCACATGACGCCGACGATCTCGTTCGCCAGGAAGCTCGCCTCCGAGCGATATTTCGCGTCGATGGTGGTGCGCATGGCGACCGCCTGCATGCCGAGCAGCGCCAGGATTCCTATGGAGAAGATCATGATGCCGATCAGCGCCTCGAGCAGCATCACGCCGCCTTGCCTTTGAAGTGAGTTATCCATAGCTCGCCTCGTCACGGTGCCGGACAGCGCCGCGGATCGGTGCCGCCGGGATTGACCTTGGGATCGCACAGCCGGATCTGCCCGCCGGTCGACACCAGTACCCGCAGGCAGCGCATGGTGCCGTCGGCGTCCTCATGCTCGCAGGCGCCCGCGAGGCTGCGCAGGTCGATGGTGCCGATGCCGGCGCCTACCACCCGCCCCATGCCGTTGAACACCACGCTGGTGGCATCGGCCGCGAGCACCACGTTGGGCGTGCCGTCCCGCGATGACTGCTTCTGCACGATGCCCGTGGCGGTGGCGCCCGGAGTTTCGTTGCACTTGCCCGCGGGGTCGATGATGCTCACCACCCAGGAAAGCGCCTCGTCCGACAGCGCGCAGCTCGAGGTCAGGTTCGTCACGAACTGGAAGCGCACGGCCGAGTTGCGCCGCAGCGCTTCGGCGCGCGCCAGGTTCAATCCCTGCAGCACGGACTCCCCCGCGTTGCGGATCTGCGTGTTCTGCAGGAATATCGAAAAGTTGGGCACGGCGAGAAATAGCAGGATGCCGAGGATGGCGAGCCCGATCATCAGCTCGATCAGGGTCACGCCGCGCTGCCCCCGGGTCAGCATGCTTCGCCCTTGCGGGTGATCCAGCGGGTGGTGCAGTCGCTGAAGCCGGCGACGCTGGTGAAGTCGGAGGCGCGCACGTTGGACTCGGTGATGGAGTACAGGAACCCGGTCAGGTCGCCCAGCCCGGTCGCGGTGCAGGTGTAGGTGTCGCCGGTCGGCGCGGTGCAGGCATACGTGAAGTAGCGTGTGCCTTGTGCCGCAGTGCTGAAGCCCGGCGTCGAGCCCGACGCGGGGTCGGGCTGGTAGGAGCGGTTGTCGGCGTAGTACTTCTCCGCGCGCAGCCGCAGCTCGGACAGCGTGGAGGTCGCCTCGGTGATCTTGCCGCGCCGCACGTAGTCCGTGTAGGCCGGCAACGCTACCGCGGCCAGAATGGCCACGATGGCCACCGTCACCATCAGCTCGATCAACGTGAATCCCCTGGCCCCGCCCATGGCATCTCCTTTTCTTCGCATGTCAGATGCTACGGACAGGTCTTCACGGGCTCCAATGCGGTGCGACCGGCGGCTGGAAAGCCCGGGCGAACGGCGCGCCGCGGCGCACGGCGCGCGCACTAGTTCACGGGGGCGCGTCGTGCAAAAAAGTGTGGCGTATAATGCGCTCCTCCCGCAGTGAGTCTGCGGTGCACTCGCTGGTGTAGCTCAGCTGGTAGAGCAACTGATTCGTAATCAGTAGGTCCGCGGTTCGAGTCCGCGCACCAGCACCAAGAAGCCCGCCATGGCCGCCAACATTCTCGTCGTGGACGATGACGCCAACAGCCGCGAGTTGCTGCGGCTGCACTTGAGCGCCGCCGGCTATGCGGTGCAGGTGGCCGAGGACGCCATCAGCGCCGGCTACCTCGTGCTGCGCAGCCCGCCGGACCTCATCATCACCGACGTGCACATGCCGCACATGGACGGCTTCGAGTTCATCGCCGCGCTGAAGGCGGACAAGACGTTGCCGCAGATCCCGGTGATCTTCCTCACCACGATGGAGGAGGGCGACCACCGCGGCAAGGAACTGGGCGCGGTCGGCTACCTTACCAAGCCGGTGCGCTCCGACCGGCTGCTGGCGCTGGTGGCGCAGCACGTGCCGGGCGGCGCTCATCCCATCGGCTAGCGGCCGCTAGGGACAGCTCCTCAGCTCGCTGCCTTCCACCTGGCGCGCAATGTCCATGAGCCGCGCCTCCAGCGCCGGATCGACGTTCTTGACCTGCAGCCAGACTTTCGGCACCAGGGTATCGCGCGGTACGACGATCGCCGTACGCACGCCCTGCGCACGCAGCGCCTCCAGCCGCGCCTGCGCTGCTTCTTCCGTGCGATAGACGCCCAACGATAGCGCCCAGCGCCATTCGCTGTCATCGCCGACGATGTAGTAATCGTCGACGCCCAGCGCCTTCAGCTCGCCGGACTTGCGCAGCGCCGCCTGGCGGCTGCCCTGGGGCGGCATGTACACCCACCAGGCTGCGACCTCCTCGGTGCGGCGCGCCAGCAGCCGATTGCCAAGCGCAAGGGGCTCCAGGGCTTTCTCCGCGCGTGCATAGTCAGCGAGAGTGAAGCTGCCCCATTCGAAGCAGCGGCCCGAGGGCGCCGCCGCGGCCGCGGCGGGCGTCGAAGGCTTGGGCGCCGGCGGCGCGCGCAGCTCGCTCGGCGGCACGATCTTCAGCTTCTCGGGGTCGACCTGCCGCGCCAGAGGATTGGGGTCGACCGGCGGGTCGGCGGCGTCGTGCCGCGACCAGGCCAGGAAAGCGAGGTTGGCCAGCACCAGGAGGAGGAACACCGCCCTCATCGGGCCGCCGCGCGCTCGGCGAGCGCGATGTGCGCCAAGCCGTCGAGCACCAGGTTTTCGATATAGCGCCGCGGCATGGACAATTGGTCCACCAGCAGGCGCCCGGCGCCCCCCGAGACGATGCACAGCGGGTTGAGCTCGAGCTCCCGGAACACGCGATACATGCGCTCCACGGCGCCGGCTTGCGCGTGACGGCAGCCGGTCTCGATGGCATCCACGGTGTTGCGCGGCGCGTCCCGGTAACCGCCTTCCTGGATCGGCAACCGCCCGGTGTGCTCGTGCAGGACGAAGCGCATCAGCTCCACGCCGGGCAGGATGGCGCCGCCGAGGAACACACCGCCGCCGGTGAGCATGTCGACGGTCGTCGCGGTACCGGAATTGACCACCAGGCACGGCCCACTGTGCACCGCGCGTGCCGCGATGAGCGCAGCCCAGCGGTCCGGGCCGAGTTGCTCGGGCCGCTCGTACTGGTTGGTAACGCCACAGCGTAGCGCTTCGGCGTGCAGCCAGATGGGCCGGGCATCGAAGATGCTGGTCCAGTTCACCAGCAAGTGGTGCGCGCCTTCGCCGGCGACATTGGAAATGATGATGCGCTCCGGGTCCTCGTGCGTGACCGAGAACGGGTTGACCTGGTCGCTCGCCGCTGCGAACTCGATCAGCGAAACCGTGGCCACGCTCGTCCACACCTGGCCGTCGTGCCAGCCCCACTTGACGCGCGAGTTGCCGGCATCGATGGCGAGGATCACGCCGCCCTCGCCGTCACCAGGCGTCCGCTGCGCACGGCGCGCACGCCTTTGCGGTTGCGCAAGCGCAATGACCCGTCCTCGGCCAGGCCGCAGGCCACGCCGCTCAGCGTGCGGCCGTCGGCGAGTCGCACGCGCAGGCGCTGCCCGGCGTGGGCGTCGAATGCTTCCCAGTCGGCAGCCTCGAAGCCACTCAGCTCGAAACGCTCGAGCGCTGCCAGCAGGTTGCGGGCGATGTCGCGGATCAGCCGGTTGCGATCCGGCGAGCTGAAGGTATCGAGGAACGCGACACGCCTTCGCAGGCGTGCCGCGAGGCCGGGTGTCTTGCGGCAGTTGATGCCTATGCCGAATACGACGCGCGTGCGGCCGCGGGCGGCGGCGCGCGTTTCGACGAGAATGCCACCGAGCTTGGCCTCACCGACCACCAGGTCGTTCGGCCATTTAAGCGCGGCGGTGCGCACCCCGGCACTGCGCAACGCCCGAGCCGCCGCCACCCCGGCGACCAGCGACAAGGCGGCGAGCTCGCGCGCCGGCCGCTGCACGGTGGCGGCGATGGAGAACGTCAGGTCCGCCCCCGGTGTGCTGTGCCAGCGCCGCCCGCGGCGGCCCCGGCCGGCGGTCTGCGCTTCGGCCGCGAGCAGCAGCGTGGCGTCTCCCGGCTGCTTCAACAGCACCTCGTTGGTGGAGCCGCAGGTGGGCACCACGCGAACCTCCACGTCGGGCAGGCCGATCGAGCCGGCATCGAGTCGCTCCATGCCGCTAGTTTAGCGGCCCGCGCAGGTCAGTCCGGCCAGGCGCGCTGCGCCGGGCGCAGCGTTTCGACCAGGCGGCAGATGCGCAGAACGCCCTGGTCGTCGAACCTGCGGCCCACGAGCTGGATGCCGATGGGCAGGCCGCGCTCGCTGAAGGTCCAGTTGACCGACGCCGCCGGCTGGCCGGACATGTTGTAGGGCACGGTGAAGGCAATATGCGGCAGCGCGTTGCGCGGGTCGTTGCCCGGCGCCGGCAGGTCGGCCTCGTACGGCAGAATGGGCGAGGTGGGGGAGAGGATGAAGTCGTATGCCAGGCACGCCGCCACCGCAGCCTCGCGCATTGCCATGATCGAGGTATAGGCCTGCATGACGTCGCTGCCGGTGAAGCGCTGCGCCCGCCAGGTGCACCATTCGGCGATGAACGGCAGAACGCGGGCACGGCGCGCCGCGGGAAGCTGCATCAGGTCCCGATAGGAGCGCGCTTCGAAGAAGCGGCACACGCCATCCAGCATTTCCGCGGTGAGGAATGAGCGGATCGACTCAACCGTGCAGCCGGCGCCGGCAAGCGCGCGGGCGGCCGACTCGGCGGCCGCGCGCACCTCCGGGTCCACCGGCAGGCCAACGCCCATGTCCGCCAGGAAGCCGATCCGGACGCGCTTGGGCGCGAGCACCTCCAGCTCCGCGGCGAAGTCGCATTCCTGCGGGGGCAGGCCCATGAAGTCGCGCGCATCGGGCTGCGCGAGGACATTCATCAGCATCGCCGCGTCCTCCACCGTGCGTGTCATGGGCCCGGCGACCCTGCCCATGAAAGGCGGCACGATCGGCACGCGGCCGAACGAGGGCTTGAGCGCGAATATGCCGCAATGCGTGGCGGGCAGGCGCAGCGAGCCGCCGATGTCTGTCCCCAGGTGCAGCGGGGCGTAGCCGGCCGCGGCGGCGGCCGCCGCGCCCGAGCTCGAGCCCGAAGGGTTGCGCTCGGCGTTCCACGGATTGCGCGTGATGCCGTGCAAGCTGGACAGTCCCGAGGAGAGCATGCCGTAGTCCGGCATGGTGGTCTTGCCGAGGATCATGCAGCCCGCCTCGCGGCTGCGGGCCGCGGGCGGGGCGTCGGCCGGCTCGGGCGGCGCCCCCTGGTTGGCGCGCGTGCCGATGGGCGCAGGGTCGCCGCGCGTGGCGATGTTCTCCTTGACGGTGAGCGGCACGCCGTCCAGCGCCGAGAGCGGCTTGCCGGCGCGCCAGCGCGCTTCCGACGCGCCCGCGGCCGCGAGCGCGCCCTCACGGTCGATGCGGTACATCGCGTTGATGCGCGGCTCCCACGCTTCCATGCGGGCGATCGCCTGCCGCGCCACCTCGACCGGCGAAAGCTCCCGGCGAGCATAAAGGCTCGAAAGCCGCGCCGCGGCAAATTGGTGCGCATCCGCCATGCGGCGACTATATACTCGCCGCGCCGCGATGAAGAAACTGCTGCTCGCTCTGTTGTGCGTTGTCGCGCCCGCCCATGCGGCGCAGGAGGTGCGTCTGTGGCACGCGATGAGCGGCCCGCTGGGGGTAGAGCTCGACCGGCTGGTCGCCCGGTTCAACGCCTCGCAGAAGGACTATCGCGTGGTGTCGTTTTTTCACGGCCCGTACGACGCGGTGCTGGCCGACGACATCGAGCTGCGCAAGGGCACGCCGCGCTCCCCGCATATCGTGCAGGTGCAGGACGCGGCGACCGCCGACATGGTGCACAGCGGCGCGGCGCTGCCGCTGTGGCGCGTGATGCCCGAGCGCGAGGCGAGGTACCTGCCCGCGGTGTCCGCGTACTTCTCCGACGACGAGGGCCGCCTGCTCGCGCTGCCGTTCAATATTTCAACGCCCGTGCTCTATTACAACCGGGACGCGTTTCGCGAGGCGAAGCTCGATCCCTACAAGCCGCCGCGCACCTGGTACGAAGTGCCGCCGCTCCTCGGCGCCCTGGTGCAATCCGGCCGGGCCTGCGCGCTCACCACGACCTGGCCGTCCTGGGTCCTGATGGAGACCATGAGCGCCTGGCACAACCAGGCCTTCGCCACCCACCACAACGGCATGGCCGACGGCCCGGTGCGCCTCGCCTTCAATACGCGGCTCATGGTGCGCTGGATCTCCATGCTCTCGTCGTGGCAGAAGTCCGGTTACTTCAGCTACTCGGGGCGCAGCGACGAGGCCGAGGCCCGCTTTGCCGCGGGGGAATGCGCCGTGCTCACCGCATCGTCGGCCAGCTTTCACCGGCTGCGGGAGGCCGCGCAATTCGACTTCGGCGTGGCGCAGCTTCCCTACTACGACGACTTCGACGGCGCGCCCCAGAACACGCTGGCCGGCGGCAGCGGCCTGTGGGTGATCGCGGGCCTGCCGGCCGCCGAGTACAAGGGCGTGGCCCGGTTTCTGGCTTACCTCTCCAGCATCGACGTGCAGGCGTTCTGGCATCAGCGCACCGGCTTCGTGCCCATCACCGCGGCGGCCTACGAGCTTTCCCGCCGGCAGGGCTTCTACCGCGGCCACCCGGAGCAGGAGATTGCGGTGCGCCAGCTGCTCCTGAAGCAGCCGACCGACGAGTCCAAAGGCATCCGACTGGGCGAGCTGCGCCGCATCCGCGGCATCATCCACGAGGAGCTGGAGGCGGTCTGGAGCGGCGCCAAGCCGCCGCTCGAGGCGCTCAACACCGCCGTGCAGCGCGGCAACCTGCTGCTCGACGACGCAGCGCAGCGCTAGGCCGCAGGCCATGAGCCCGCGGCTGCTGCGCTGGGGGATGAATGTCTGGCCGCCCTTCCTGGGCGCCGGCATCCATGTGCGCAGCATCGCGGCCGACTGGAGCGAAGCGGTGGTCGAGCTGCGCGCGCGCCTGGTCAACCGCAACTACGTGGGCACGCATTTCGGCGGCAGCCTGTTCGCGATGACCGATCCGTTCTACGCGCTGCTGCTCATGCACCGGCTGGGCGAGCGCTACCTCGTCTGGGATCGCGCGGCGTCGATCGAGTTCGTCGCGCCCGGCCGGGGCACCGTGAGCGCCCGATTCCAGGTTTCCGGCGACCTGGTCGATTCGATCCGCGGCCAAGCGCAAAGCGGCGCCAAGGTGCTGCCTGAGTTCGACGTGGAGATACGCGACCGTGCCGGGGAGCTGGTCGCGCGCGTGCACAAGAAGCTCTACGTGCGCCTGAAGCCCCGGTTCAGACCTGCCACAGGCTAATAAGGAAGGGGCGCGTCGGGCTTCAGCGGCTGCAGCGCGGCGCGGAAATCCGACTTGATGCGCTCCAGTGCGGCCGCGTTGTCGGCTTCGAAGCGGATCACGATCACCGGCGTGGTGTTGGAGGCGCGCGCGAGGCCGAAGCCGTCCGCGTACTCCACGCGCACCCCGTCGATCGTGAGCACCCGCTCGGCCCCCGCGAACGGCTTGGCCGCCTGCAGCTTCTTCACCAGCGCGTGCGGCTCGCCTTCCTCCAGCGCCCAGTGCAGCTCGGGCGTGGAAGGCGCGTTGGGCAGGCTCTTGAGGCACGCATTGGCGTCTTTTTCCTTGGACAGCACTTCCAGCAGCCGCGCGCCGCCGTAGAGCGCGTCGTCGAAGCCGTACCAGCGCTCCCTGAAGAAGGTATGGCCCGACATTTCCCCCGCGAGCAGCGCGCCGGTCTCCTTCAGCTTCGCCTTGATGAGCGAATGCCCGGTCTTCCAGATGGTGGGTTTGCCGCCGTGGCGCTCGATCCACGGCGCGAGGAGGCGCGTGCTTTTCACGTCGTAGATGATCTCGGCGCCGGGGTTGCGGGCGAGCACGTCCTTGGCGAGCAGCATGAGCTGGCGGTCGGGAAAGATCACTTCGCCGTCTTTCGTGACGACGCCGAGGCGGTCGCCGTCGCCGTCGAAGGCGAGGCCGAGCTCGGCGGAGGTGTCGCGCAGGCTGCGCACGAGGTCGACCAGGTTCTCCGGCTGCGCCGGGTCCGGATGGTGGTTCGGGAAATTGCCGTCCACCTCGCAATAGAGCTCGGTGACCTTGCAGCCCAGCCGCCGGTACAGGCGCGGTGCCAGCATGCCGGCGACGCCGTTGCCGCAATCGACTGCGATGTGGAAAGGTCGCGCGATCTTGACGTCCCCGGCGATGCGCTCGACGTAAGCGTCGAGCACGTCGGCGCTGCTGCGCTTGCCGGCGCCGGCGGCAAAGCGGCCGGCTTCGATCCGCCTGCGGATGTCCTGGATTTCATCGCCATAGAGGGTGTTGCCGGCCACCACGATCTTGAGGCCGTTGTACTGCGGCGGGTTATGGCTGCCGCTCAGCGCCACGCAGCTGCCCGTGCCCAGGTGGTGCGCGGCGAAGTACGCGAGCGGCGTGGGCGCCATGCCGATGTCGATGACGTCGGCGCCGGCGGCGTTCAGCCCATCGGCGAGCGCCGCCGAGAGCGAGGGGCCGGAAAGCCGCCCGTCGCGGCAGATCGCAAAGGTGGGCGCGTCACGCTCGCGGCCCAGGCTGCCCAGGGCGCGGCCGATCTCGTGCACCAGCTGCGGCGTGAGGCTGCGGTCCACCACGCCGCGGATGTCGTAGGTGCGGAAGATTTCGGCGGGAACGTTCACTGGGCGAGGAACTCGAAGAGGCGTTGGGGGAGCCAGCTATGCCGGCCAGGGAAAGGCCCGGCGAGAAATCCGGCGTGGCCTCCGGTGGGCGGAAATTCTAGCACCACGCACGCGGCCGCCTTTTGCGCCGCGGCGAGCAGGGCATGCTCCGGAAGGAAGGGGTCGTTGCGCGCGTTGAGCAGCAGCGTGGGAACGCGAATCGCCTCCAGGTGCGGACCGCTCGAGGCGCGCCGCCAATAGTCGTCGGTGTCGCGAAAGCCGTGCAGCGGCGCAGTCACCAGGCCGTCGAACTCGCGAAAGCTGCGCGCCGCGCGCAGGCGGCCGCGATCGTACAGGTCCGGAAAAAGCTCCAGCTTGGCGAGCGACTTGGGCTTGAGGGTGGCGAGAAAGTGCCGCGTGTAAAGCCACCGGTTCAGGCCGCGGTCGAGCGCCGCGCCGGCCGCCGCCAGGTCGATCGGCGCCGACACGGCTGCCGCGCGGCGCACCCGGGCGCGCGCCGCCTCGCCGCGCTCGCCCAGCCACTTGAGCAGCGCGTTGCCGCCCAGGGAAACGCCGATCGCGCTTACCCCGCCGGAGAACCGGCCCAGGATCCAGTCCAGCTCATCACTGTCGCCGGAGTGGTAGGCGCGCGGCTTGCGGTTGGGCTCGCCCGAGCAGCCGCGAAAGTGCGGCATGGCCACGCGCCAGCCGCGGCCCAGCGCGTGCGCAGCGAGGGCGCGGGCATAGTGGCTGTCGGAGCCACCCTCCAGGCCGTGGAACAGCACGAGCTGCTCGGGCGCACCCGGGTCGCCGCAAAAATCCACGTCGATGAAGTCGCCGTCCGGCGTGTCCCAGCGTTCGCGGCGCAGCGGCACACGCCGCGGTGGCAACAGGGATGCCGCGATCGTCTGCAGATGGCCGCCCGGCAGCCACCACGGCGAAGAAAATGGGGTCAGAGCAATTTTCGCTTAATGCAGCAGCTTGGGCGGCGCGTCGGCCGCAGCCGGCTCGGGCTGCGCGGGGGCAGGCGAGGCGTGGTGCACGATCATGCGCCAGCCCGCCGCGGTGCGCAGGTAAACGTTGGTGGCGACCACCGGTGCCATGGCGCGCGCATCGCCCGTCACGCTGAAGTTTTCATGCACGCTGTGCACAGCGATCATCATCCCGGTCACGGCGACCTGCTGGGTGATGCGCACGCGCGGGCCGGCGCCGCCGGCGAAGATCTTCGCCCAGCTCTCGCGCACCTGGTCCTGGCCGGACAGGCGCGGCCCGGTAGGATGCACGCAGACGATGTCTTCGTCTTCCGACCACACCGCCATCATCCCTTCCAGGTCCCCGCGCTCCAGGGCCTCGTAAAAGGCGTTCTCCGCGTCCTGCGCCGTGGGAAAGATCTTGCCGCTCACGCCGTCAGATTGTCTATTTCCTTCAGCACCAAATCCACTGTCATGTCGCGCATGCAGCGAAAATGGCCCAGCGGGCATTCCCGCTGAAAGCAGGGGCTGCACTCGATGTGCAGCCACAGGACGCGCGCGGCGTCCGACAGCGGCGGCGTGTGCTCGGGGCTGGAAGATCCGTACAGCGCCACCAGCGGCCGCCCGAGCGCCGCCGCGACGTGCATCAGCCCGGAATCGTTCGACACGACCACATCCGCCCCCGCGATGAGATCGATCGCCTGATCGAGCGTGGTTTCGCCCGCGAGGTTGCGGCCACGAATGCCGCGCGCCGCTTCCGCGTCCCTGGCGGAGCCCAGGGTCACGGCCTGCAGCCCCAGGCGCTCGCTCAGCTCCGGAAAATACGGCCAGCGCTTGGCCGGCCCGTATTCCGCGCCCGGGCACAGCACCGCGTAGCGGCCCACCAGTCCGAACCTCTTGCGCGTGGCCTCGACGTCTTCCCCGCGCGATTGAAGGCGCGGCGGCGGCAGGGGCAGCCTCAGCTCCTTGCCCGGGGGCTCGGACAGGCGCGCATAGTGCACCGTCATCGGCTCGGCGTCCTTGCGGTACAGCAGGTTCAGCAGGCCGTAGCGCGACTCGCCCACGTAGCCGCTGCGCAGCGGGATATCGGCGAAAAACGGCACCAAGGCCGACTTCCAGGTGTTGGGCAGGACGATGGCCTGCTGGTAGGCGCGAGCTCGCAGCTCGCGGCCGATGCGCCAGCGCTCGCGCAGCTGCAGTCCGCCGTGGCGAAACGGCACGGCGATGGCCTCGTGCACCTCGGGCATGCGGCGCACCACCGGCGCGACCCATTCGGGCGCGAGCACGTCGAGCTGCAAGCCGCCCGCCTTCTCGTGCAGCCGCGACAGCAGCGGCTGCGCCATCAGCGCGTCGCCGATCCAGTTCGGGGCGACGACCAGGATGCGCAGCACCTAATGGCCTTTTACCGGCGCACCTTTATAGAGGTATCGGGTCCCGCAGTAAGGGCAGCGCGCCTCACCCTGCTTCGCCACGTCGAGGAACACGCGCGGGTGGCGGGACCACAAGGGCGCGTCCGCCATCGGGCAGTGCAGCGGCAGGTCCTTTTCGGTGACCTCTACTTCTTGACTGGCGTCAGCCATTTGCGCCGCTTCTTGTCCTTGCCGGTCACGACGTCGAAGAATGCCTTCTGGATCGCCTTGGTGATCGGGCCGGCCTTGCCCGCGCCGATCACGCGGCCGTCGAGCTCCCGGATGGGGGTCACCTCGGCGGCCGTGCCGGTGAAGAAGCACTCGTCGGCGATGTAGATGTCGTCGCGCGTCAGGCGCTTGGAGATTACCGGGTAGCCGAGCTCCTGCGCGAGCTCGATCACCGAGCTGCGCGTGATGCCGGTGAGCGCGGAGGTGAGCTCCGGCTCGTAGATCGTGCCGTCCTTGATGACGAAGACATTCTCGCCCGCGCCCTCGGCGACGAACCCGTCGACGTCGAGCAGCAGGCCCTCGTCGTAGCCGTGCTGCGTGGCCTCGAGCGTCGCCAGCACCGAGTTCGGATAGGTACCCGACATCTTGGCGCGCGCCATGGTGACGTTGACGTGGTGGCGCGCGTAGGACGAGGTCTTCACGCGGATGCCCTTGGAAAGCGCCTCGGGGCCCAGGTAAGCGCCCCACGGCCAGGCGGCGATGGCGACGTGCACCTTGGCGCCGACCGGCGACACGCCCATCTTCTCGGAGCCGTAGAAGGCGATCGGCCGGATGTAGCAGGCCTCGTGCTTGTTCGCGCGCACCACCTCGATCTGCGCCTTCATCAGCTGCTCGCGCGTGAACGGGATTTTCATCATGTAGATGTGCGCCGAGTTGAACAGCCGGTCGGTATGCTCCTTCAGCCGGTAGATTGCCGTGCCGATGGCCGTCTTGTACGCCCGCACGCCTTCGAACACCGCCAGGCCGTAGTGCAGCGAGTGGGTAAGCACGTGCGTGGTTGCCGAGCGCCACGGCACCAGCTTGCCGTCGTACCAGATCGAGCCGTCGCGCTCCGCCATGGACAGCGGCGCTGCTGCCTTCGCCATGAATGTGTCTCCCCTGAGGACGAACGGCTATTCTAGCGAAACGGTGGCGACAGACGATTAAACGATTCGTTAATCCTTGATCCGACATGGAGCTCGACCGCATCTTCGAGGCCCTGGCCTCTACCCCACGCCGCCGCATGCTTGCGTTGCTCTCCCAGACGGCGCTCACCACCTCGGACCTGGCGGCGCGCTTCCCGATGAGCGCGCCGGCGGTGTCGCGCCACCTGTCGGTGCTGCAGAACGCCGGGCTGGTGGAAAGCGAGCGGCAGGGGCAGCGCGTCCTGTACCGGCTCAAGCGCGATACCCTGCTCAACGCGCTGGCCCGCCTTGCTTCCGAGGTGGACGGGCCGCTGCGCCGCGAGCCGCCGCGCGAGGCCATCTAGCGGGCATCCAAATTGCTCCGACGGGGATGTGAAGTCCCCGCACTCCGTCCGGGACATCGAGCCCAGCGCCATCCGGCCGTGGCGCTTCGCCAGCCTGGCGCGCAGCCTGTCGAGCGCGCTCGGCCGCCCGGCGGCCTTTGCCGTGGCGGCGCTCGCGGTGATCCTGTGGGCGGCGAGCGGGCCGCTGTTTGATTACAGCGACACCTGGCAGCTGGTCGTGAACACCTCGACCACCATCGTCACCTTCCTCATGGTGTTCGTCATCCAGAACACGCAGAACCGCGACACCGCCGCCATCCAGATCAAGCTGGACGAGCTGATCCGCGCCACGCAGGGCGCGCATAACGCCGTGCTCGATCTGGAACAGCTCGACGATGCGGAGCTGCAGGCCTACCTGCAGCGCTACGAGGAGCTGGCGGCGGCTGCCCGTGACCGGCTCAAGAAAGGCCGCATCGACACCGGCTCGCCGGACATCAAGCCGCGAATAGCGCGCGGCTGAGCGCCTGTACCGCCTGCCGCTGCGCGGCCACCTGCGCCGGCGGCACGCGCGCGTACTGCGCGCCGTTCAGCCGCAGCATGTGCTGGAGGCGGCGGAACTCGCGATACGCATCGGCCGCCCCCTGGCAAATAGGCTCGGCGAGCAAGTCGAGCTCGCCGGCCATGCGCAACAGCGCGATGTTGCCGAGGTTGCGGGTCAGCTCCGGGAAACGGTGCGCGTGCGCCAGCACCAGGAATTGCACCGCGAACTCGATGTCGATCATGCCGCCGCGGTCGTGCTTGAGATCGAACAGCGCCGACTTGTTGGGATGCGCGGCGTGCAGCTTTTCGCGCATCGCGATAATTTCCTTCTTCAAGGGCTCCACGTCACGCCGGCGGCGCAGGATGCGCTCGCGGATCGCCTCGAAGGCGGCGCCGACCGCCGCGTCGCCGCAGACATGCCGCGCGCGGGTGAGCGCCTGATGCTCCCAGACCCACGCGTCGTGCTCCTGATAGCGTTCGAACGCGTCGAGCGGCGACACCATGAGGCCCGAGGCGCCGCTGGGCCGCAGCTGCAGGTCGGTCTCGAACAGCACGCCGGAGGAGGTGCGCGTGGTGAGCCAGTGCTGCAGGCGCGAAGCGAGCCGGGCG
Source organism: uncultured bacterium (assembly GCA_965233185.1). Taxonomy (GTDB): domain Bacteria; phylum Pseudomonadota; class Gammaproteobacteria; order Burkholderiales; family SG8-39; genus SCGC-AG-212-J23. Next base: position 2,968 of record CBDDSA010000138.1, on the reverse strand, counting down.
TACACCGCCGCCGCCTGCTCGTGGGCATCGTCGTACAGGAAGATGATGTCGAGGTCGGAGGCGTAGCCCAGCTCCTTGCCGCCCAGCTTGCCGTAGGCGGCGATCGCGAAGCGCGGCGCGCCCTCCCGGTGGCGCTGGCGCAGGTCCTTCCACGCCTCCTCAAGCGAAACCTGCAGCGTGAGGTCGGCCAGCGCGGACAGGTGGTCGGCCAGCCGCTCGACCGTGAGCAGCCCGCCGAGGTCCTGGGCGAGCAGGCGGAACACCTGCGACTGGTGCATCTCGCGCAGCAGGTTCATGCGCCGCTCGGTGTCACCGGCGTGCGCGTCCAGCTGCGCGCGCAGGCTGCGCCCGAACGCCTCGAGATCCGGCGGCGCATAGAGCAGCCGATCATCGAGCAGCTCGTCCAGGAGCAGCGGATGGCGGGTGATGAACTCGGCCGCCCAGCTCGAGGCGCCGAGGATGCGAGTCACGCGCTCCAGCGCCTCCGGATGCTCCGCGAGCAGCGCGAGGTACGCGGCGCGCGCGGCGATCGCTTCGACGAGCTCGATGCCGCGCCTAAGCGTGACGTCCGCATCCGGCGTGGCCGCCGCGGCGCGGGCGAGCGAGGGGATCAGCGCGTCCAGCCGCCGCCGCGACTCGGCCGGCAGGGCGGCGTAGCGCTGGCTGGCGCGCAGGTTCTGCAGGCGCGGGTGCTCGGGCCAGGCCTCGGCGGCCTGCGCCGACTCGGCGAAGATCGCTTCGAAATGCCGCGACACCGCCGCGCGATGCGCCTCGAGCCCTGCTGCGAAAGCCCCCCAGGAGGGAAAGCCGCTCATGCGCGCGATCGCTGCGCGCTCCTCCGCGTGCTCGGGAAGGTCGTGGCGCTGCGCGTCGTCGAGGTATTGCAGCCGGTGCTCCACGTTGCGCAGGAACACATAGGCGGCGGACAGCTCGCGGGCCGCCTCCGGGGGGAGAAGACGTTTCTGTCCCAGGAGCGCCAGCACTTCAAGGGTCGGCCGCACCGTGAGCTCGGGCTCGCGCCCGCCGCGCACCAGCTGCAGCGCCTGGGCCACGAACTCGATCTCGCGGATGCCGCCGGGCCCGAGCTTGACGTTGCCGGCGAGCTCGCGCCGCGCCACGTCGCGGCGCACTTCCGCGTGCAGCTGGCGCATCGCACCGAGGGTGCCGTAATCCAGATACTTGCGGAACACGAACGGCCGCACGATGCGGAAAAGCTCCTCGCCTCTCGTGCCGGTCAGGGCGCGCGCCTTGATCCAGGCGTAGCGCTCCCACTCGCGGCCCTGCGTGACAAAGTAGGTCTCCAGAAAGTCGAAGCTGCAGGCGAGCGGGCCCGAGTCGCCGTAGGGGCGCAGCCGCATGTCGACGCGGAACACGAAGCCGTCCTCGGTGAGCGCGCTGAGCAGGCGGATCAGGCGCCGCCCGGCGCGCTCGTAGCGCTCCTGGTCCTCCAGGCCGCCCGGGTGCACGAACACGAGGTCGATATCGGAGGACACGTTGAGCTCGCGGCCGCCGAGCTTGCCCATGCCCACGACGATCAGCTCCCGCTCCTCCAGGGCGGCGCCGATCGCGAGCTCGGCCAGATCGGTCATCGTGCCGCATACCTCCTCGAGGCCCGCCAGTCCGCCGAGGTCGCGGGCGATGAGCCGCAGCAGCACGCGCTGGCGCAGCCGGCGCAGGCGGCGCATGAGGGCCGGCTCGTCGTCGTGCTGCGCCCCGGCCAGCGCCTCGACCATTGCGTCGCGCGTGAAGGGCGCCGGAACGGCGATTTCCGCGGCCAGCGCGGGCTGCGCGGCGAGCAGCCGCCGCGCGTAGCCGGAATCGGAGGTTCTGGCAGTCGGATCGGGCATTTACCGTAAAATTGAAACCAAAGCCGCGTGTGAGCGTTAATTCCACCATGAAGCGAGTCGGGCGAGCGGCCGAGTTTCTCGCCTGGGCGGTGTTTTTTGCACTCGCCCTGCTCGTGCTCGCGCTGCGCTTCTGGCTGCTGCCCGACATCGAGCGGTTCCGCGAGGGCATCGTCGCCGCCGCCTCGCGCGCCATCGGCCAGCCGGTCAGCATCGGCGGCATCGACGCCGACTGGCTGGGCCTGCATCCGCGCATCAACCTGTCGAACGTGCGCATCCACGACAGCGCGGGGCGCGAGGTGCTGGCGCTGCCGCGCGTGGAGAACATGCTGTCCTGGCGCGCGCTCGCCGTGGGCGAAATCCGGCTGCACTCCATGGTGATCGACGGCCTGCGCCTGCAGGTGCGCCGCGACGCGCACGGCGCGCTGCACGTGGCGGGCGTACGCCTGGGCGGCAATGGCAGCGGGGTTTCCGACTGGGCGCTGGCGCAGGAGGAGTTCGTCTTGCGCAATGCCGAGATCGAGTGGCTCGACGAGCAGCGCGGCGCGCCGCCGCTGGCGCTGTCGCGGCTCAACCTGCGCCTGCGCAATGCCGGCGAGGAGCACGCGCTCGGACTCACCGCCCAGCCGCCCGCGGGGCTCGGGTCGACCGTCGAGATGCGCGCCACGCTGCGCGGGCGCAGCCTGCGCGAGCTGGCCGCGTGGAGCGGCCGGCTATACGCGGAGCTCGGCTATACCGACCTCGCCGCGTGGCGGCCGTGGATCGACTATCCATGGCAAGTCGAGCATGGCGAGGGCGCGGTGCGCCTGTGGCTCACGCTGCAGGGCGGCGAGCTGAAGCGGGCCACCGGCGATGTCGCGCTCGCCGAGGTGGCGGCGTCGCTGGGCGAGGGTTTGGCTGCGCTCGAGCTCGCCTCGGTGCGGGGGCGCCTGGACCTCGCCCTTTCGGGCGACAGCTACGAGCTCGCCGCGCGCGGCCTGGCGCTGGACATGCAGGAGGGCCCGTCGATTGCGCCGGCCAACTTCCAGGTGCGCTGGAAGCCGGGGGCGAGCGGGGCGTTCGCCGCGGATGCCATCGAGCTCGAGCCGCTGGCGCGCCTTGCCGCCGCGCTGCCGCTGCCGGCC
>CBDDSA010000137.1:0-5042 GCA_965233185.1 uncultured bacterium | reverse complement strand
GCGGCGCTGGGCGAGCGCATGCGCGAGGAAATCCACGCGCTGTCCATGCGCACGCTCACCCCCGAGGAGTGGAAGGCCGGTGGATAAGCTGCGCATCAGCGGCGGCCGGCCGCTCGAGGGCGAGGTTGCGGTGTCCGGCGCCAAGAACGCCGCCCTGCCCATCATGTGCGCGGCGCTGCTCACCGACCAGCCGCTCGTGCTGAGCAATGTCCCCAAGCTCATGGACATCGCCACGATGGCGAAGCTCCTGGGGCAGATGGGGGTGGAGATTCAGCGCCCTTCACCGAATCAATTCTCTTTGAGGGCGCAAAGCATCCGGGAGCCCACCGCGCCCTACGAGCTGGTGAAGACCATGCGCGCCTCGGTGCTGGTGCTCGGCCCGCTGCTCGCGCGCTGCGGGCGGGCCCGCGTGTCGCTGCCGGGAGGCTGCGCCATCGGCCAGCGGCCGGTGGACCAGCACGTGAAGGGCCTGCAGGCGATCGGCGCGACCATCAGCATCGAGCACGGCTACATGCACGCCGCCGCCGAGCGGCTGCGCGGCGCGCGCATCCTGATGGACATGGTCACCGTCACCGGCACCGAGAACCTGATGATGGCGGCGGTGCTGGCCGAAGGCACCACGCTGCTGGAGAACGCGGCGCGCGAGCCCGAGGTGGTGGACCTCGCGAGCTGCCTCGTCGCCATGGGGGCGAAGATCGAGGGCGCGGGCAGCGACGTGATCCGCATCGAGGGCGTGCCCGGCCTGCGCGGCGCCGCGCATGCCGTGATGCCCGATCGCATCGAGGCCGGCACCTACCTCGCGGCGGTCGCCGCCGCCGGTGGCCGGGTACGCCTGACCCACGCCGCGCCCGACACGCTCGATGCCTCGCTCGAGAAGCTGCGTGAGGCCGGCGCGCTGGTGCGCAAGGGCGCGGGCTTCATCGACATCGAGATGGCGGGCCGGCCGCGCCCGGTCGGCGTGCGCACCGCGCCGTATCCCGGGTTCGCCACCGACATGCAGGCGCAGTTCATGGCGCTCGCCACCATCGCCGGCGGCACCGCGCTCATCACCGAGACCATCTTCGAGAACCGCTTCATGCACGCGCTGGAGCTGCAGCGGCTGGGGGCGGACATCTCCATCAGCGGCAACACCGCCATCGTGCGCGGGGTGGAGCGCCTGCAGGGCGCCACCGTGATGGCCACCGACCTGCGCGCCTCGGCGGGGCTGGTGATTGCGGGCCTGGTGGCCGAGGGCCAGACGGTGATCGAGCGCATCTACCACCTCGACCGCGGCTACGAGGCGCTGGAGAAGAAGCTCGGCGCCCTGGGCGCTAGAATCGAGCGAACCCGGTAAGAGAATCGGGTAGGACAATCGCCTCGATGGCCCAGATCAGCATCGCGCTTTCCAAGGGACGCATCTTCGACGAGACGCTGCCGCTGCTCGCGCGCGCGGGCATCCGGCCCGAGGCCAACGGCGAGTCGCGCAAGCTGGTGGTCGGCACCAACCGGCCGGAGCTGCGCCTCATCATCGTGCGCGCGAGCGACACGCCCACCTACGTGCAGCACGGCGGCGCCGACCTCGGCATCGCCGGGCGCGACGTGCTGGTCGAGCACGGCGGCGAAGGCCTGTACCAGCCGGTGGACCTGGGCATCGCCGCCTGCCGCATGATGGTGGCGGTGCGCAAGGGATTCGACTACGACGCGGCGGTGCGCCAGGGGGCGCGGCTGCGCGTGGCCACCAAGTACCTCAACACCACGCGCGGGCATTTCGCCGCCAAGGGCGTGCACGTCGACTTGATCCGCCTGTACGGCTCGATGGAGCTCGCGCCGCTGGTGGGGCTGGCCGACGCCATCGTCGACCTGGTCTCCACCGGCAGCACGCTGAAGGCGAACGACCTGGTGGCGGTCGAGGAGATCATGCCGGTGTCGGCGCGCCTGATCGTCAACCAGGCCGCGCTCAAGACCCGGCGCGCCGCGCTGCAGCCGCTGATCGAGGCCTTCTCGAAGGCCGCGGCGCAATGAACCTGCGGCGTCTTTCGACCCGCGATGCCGGCTTCGACGCGGCGCTCGAGGCGCTCACCCGCTTCGACGCCGCGCAGGATCCCGCGGTCCACGACGCGGTGCGCGCCATCCTCGCCGACGTGCGCGCGCGCGGCGACGCCGCGGTGCTCGAGTACACCGAGCGTTTTGACAAGATCGGGGTTGCCTCCATTTCCCATCTTGAAAAGAATTTGTCGAGAACCTCGGTCCCCGGAGCGCAGGGCCAGGCGCTGCGCCTCGCGCACCAGCGCATCAAGGCCTTCCACGAGCGGCAGCTGCAAAGCTCCTGGCAATACACCGAAGCCGACGGCACGCGCCTCGGACAGCGCGTCACGCCGCTCGAGCGCGTCGGGCTGTACGTGCCCGGCGGCAAGGCGGCCTATCCCTCGTCGGTGCTGATGAACGCGGTGCCGGCCAAGGTGGCGGGGGTGCGCGAGCTCATCATGGTGAGCCCCAACCCGAACGAGCTGGTGCTCGCCGCAGCCGCGCTCGCCGGCGTGGGCCGGGTCATCGGCATCGGCGGCGCGCAGGCGGGGGCGGCGCTCGCCTACGGCACCGCGTCGGTGCCCCGCGTGGACAAGATCGTGGGGCCGGGCAACGTTTACGTCGCGGAGGCGAAGCGCCAGGTGTTCGGCCAGGTGGGCATCGACATGGTGGCCGGTCCCTCCGAGATCCTGGTCATCTGCGACGGGCGCACGCCCGCCGACTGGGTGGCGATGGACCTTTTCTCGCAGGCCGAGCACGACGAGTCGGCGCAGTCGCTCCTGCTTTGTCCCGACAAGAGATTCCTTTCCGAGGTGGAAGCCGCGATCCGCCGCCTGCTGCCTGAAATGCCAAGGCGTGAAACCATCGCGGCGTCGCTCGAGGCGCGCGGCGCCCTGATCGAGACGCGCAACCTGGAGGAAGCGTGCACGCTCGCCAACCGCATCGCGCCCGAGCACCTCGAGCTCTCGGTGGAGGACCCGGACGCCTGGCTGCCGCTCATCACCCACGCGGGCGCGATCTTTCTGGGGCGCTGGAGCTCGGAGGCGATCGGCGACTATTGCGCCGGGCCGAACCACGTGCTGCCCACCTCGGGTACGGCGCGCTTTTCCTCGCCGCTGGGCGTGTACGACTTCCAGAAGCGCTCCAGCCTCATCGAGATTTCCGAGGCGGGCGCGCAAACCCTCGGCCGCACCTCGTCGGTGCTGGCGAAGGGCGAGGGCCTCGAGGCGCACGCGCGCTCGGCCGAAATGAGGTTCAGGTGACCCCGCAGAAGCTGGTCCGGCCGGAGATCCTCGCGCTGAAGGCCTACCACGTCGCCGACGCCGGGCGCATGGTGAAGCTCGACGCGATGGAAAACCCCTATCCGCTGCCGCCGGCGCTGCGCCGCGAGCTCGCCGAGGTGCTCTCGCGCGTCGAGCTGAACCGCTATCCCGAGCCGAGCGGCCGCGAGCTGCGCGCCCTCATCGCGCGCAAGATGCACGTGCCGCAGGGCATGGAGCTGCTGCTGGGCAACGGCTCCGACGACCTCATCCAGATCGTCACGCTGGCGCTCGCGCGCCCGGGCGCGGTCATGATGTACCCGGCGCCCACCTTCGTTATGTACTCCATGAACGCCGGCTTCTGCGGCATGAAGGCCGTCGCGGTGCCGCTGCGCGAGGATTTCTCCTTCGACGCCGCGGCGTTCATCGAGCGCATGCGCGCCGAGCGCCCGGCGCTCGTGTTCCTCGCCTACCCCAACAACCCCACCGGGGTGCTCTATCCGGAGGCGGACCTCGTGAAGGTGATCGAGGCGTGCGAAGGCCTGGTGGTGCTGGACGAGGCCTACCACGTGTTTGCGGGCAGGACGTTCATGCCTTACCTGGCGAAATACAGCAATCTCGTGGTGCTGAGGACGGTCTCCAAGCTGGGCCTCGCCGGCATCCGCCTGGGCTACCTCGCCGGGCGGCCGGAATGGATCGCCGAGCTCAACAAGGTGCGCCAGGCCTACAACGTCAACGTGCTGACGCAAGCCGCGGCGCTGTTTATCCTCGAGCGCCTGGAGGTGCTGGAACAACAGGCAGCCCAGATTCGCCTGGAGCGGGAGAACCTGAGAAAGGATCTGGTGAAGCTTGAAGGCGTCACGGTATTCCCCTCGGAGGCCAACTTCTTCCTGCTGCGCGTGCCGGACGCCGAGCGCACTTACGAGGGCCTGCGGCGCCAGGGAGTCCTGGTGCGCAACTTGCACCCGGGACTACAAGGTTGCCTGCGCGTCACGGTCGGCACGCCGGACGAAAACCGTGTACTTTTGACGGCGCTGCGCGAAGCGCTATGAAGGTGTGGAACTGAGACAGGCCGAAGTTACGAGAAACACGAAGGAAACGCAGATCCGGGTGCGGCTGAACCTGGACGGGCAGGGCGCCGCGCGCCTGTCCACCGGGCTGCCGTTCCTCGAGCACATGCTCGACCAGGTGGCGCGCCACGGCCTGCTCGACCTCGAGGTCGAGGCGAAGGGCGACCTGCACATCGACGGCCACCACACGGTGGAGGACATCGGCATCACCCTGGGCCAGGCGTTCGCCCGCGCGATCGGCGACAAGGCCGGCGTGCGCCGCTTCGGCCATGCCTACGTGCCGCTGGACGAGGCGCTGTCGCGCGTGGTGATCGACTTCTCCGGCCGCCCGGGGCTCGAGTACCACGTCCGGTTCACGCGCGCGCTGATCGGCGAGTTCGACGTCGACCTGGTGCACGAGTTCTTCCAGGGCTTCGCCAACCACGCGCAGGTGACGCTGCACATCGACAACCTGCGCGGCGACAACGCCCACCACCAGTGCGAGACCGTGTTCAAGGCGTTCGCGCGCGCCCTGCGCATGGCCGCCGAGCCCGACGCGCGCGCCGCCGGCACCGTGCCCTCGACCAAAGGCTCCCTGTAAGTTGAGGATCGCAGTCGTCGATTACGGGATGGGCAATCTGCGCTCCGTGGCCAAGGCGATCGAGCATGTCGCTCCTCAGGCAGCGGTGGTCGTTACCGCCGATCCAGACCAGATTTCATCCTCTGAAAG
>CBDDSA010000136.1:0-6991 GCA_965233185.1 uncultured bacterium | reverse complement strand
GGCGCCGCCGGCCAGCGCCGCGCGCGCCACGGCGCCCACGCCGCCGGCGAAGCTCGCCGCCCTGCGCACCTGCGCCGCGGGCAGTCCGCTCGCCGCGGCCACCGCATCCAGCATCACGCCCTCCAGCGCGCCCTGGCGCAGCTCGCCCAGCATGAGCCGCAGCAGGAAATCCTGCTCCTCGGCGGTGGCCTTGCCGAACAGCTGCTGCAGCAGCGCGGTGCGACGCGCCGCCGCGCCCTTTCCCTTCACCTCCTTCAGCGTTGCGAACGCCGCGTCGACCTCCCGCAGCGCGAGCGCCGGACGCTCGGCGGCACCGCCCATGCACGACTTGAGCGCCGCGTAGCCCAGCGCGAGCTTGCCTTGGCGGATATCGCCGCTCAGGAACGCAATCGCGATCTGCACTTCGTCGGGCTCCAGACGCCGCAGGCAGTCGGCGATCAGGCGGGTCTTGGCGAGGCGGCCGACCTCGCCGGCCACCTGCAACGAGGTGCGCGCCACGTCGGCGAGCAGGGTCACGCTGCGCTGTCGGCGGGCTGTCCTTGCAGCAGCGTGAGCACCGCGTGCAGCTTGTCGCGCAGCTGGCGCCGGTCCACGATCATGTCGATGGCGCCCTTTTCCAGCAGGAATTCGGCGCGCTGGAAGCCTTCGGGCAGCTTCTGGCGCACGGTCTGCTCGATGACGCGCGGGCCGGCGAAGCCGATGAGCGCCTTGGGCTCGGCGAGCACCACGTCGCCGATCATGGCGAAGCTCGCCGACACGCCGCCCATGGTCGGATCCGACAGCACCGAAACGAAAGGCAGGCGGCGCTCGGCAAGGTCGGTCAGCGCCGCCGTGGTCTTGGCCATCTGCACGAGCGACAGCAATCCTTCCTGCATGCGCGCGCCGCCCGAGGCGGTAACGCATATGAACGGCAGCTTCTGCTCGATCGCCACGCGCACCCCGCGCACGAAGCGCTCGCCGACCACCGAGCCCATCGAGCCGCCCATGAAATCGAATTCGAAGGCCGCGCACACCACGCCGAGCGACTTGATCGAGCCTTGCATCACCACCAGCGCGTCGCTTTCCGCGGTCTCGTCCTGCGCTTCGGACAGGCGCTCCGCATAGCGGCGCGAATCCTTGAACTTCAGCGTGTCGACCGGCAGCACCTCTGCGCCGATCTCGAAGCGCCCGTCCGGGTCGAGCAGCGCGTCCAGGCGCGGCCGCGCCGCGAGCCGCTCGTGGTGCCCGCACTTCGGGCACACGTTGAGGTTCTTCTCCAGGTCGGTGCTGTAGAGCACCGCGTCGCAGGCGGCGCACTTGGTCCACAGGCCCTCCGGCACGGTCTTGCGCGCCCCGCTGCCGCTGCGCTGGATCTTGGGCGGAAGCAGCTTCTGCAGCCAGCTCATGTGCCACTCCCTGATTTGATTTTTTTGGGATTCAAGCGTCCAGCGCCTGGCGAATGGGCTTGAGGAATGCCTTTACGCGGGCCACCGCCTGGTCAGGGCTGCCATCTTCTATTTCCTGGATGATGCGGCTGCCGATCACCACCGCATCGGCGGTTTGGGCAATCCGCCGGGCCGAGTCCGCGTCACGGATCCCGAAGCCCACTCCTATTGGCAGGCGCGTGGCCGCCCTGATTCTGGGGATGCGGGCCGCGACTTCGCCGAGGTCGATGTTGCCCGCGCCGGTGATGCCGCGCAGCGAGACGTAGTAAAGGTAGCCGCTGCCGGTCCGCGCCACCTGCTCGATGCGCGCATCGGTGGAGGTCGGCGCGAGCAGGAAAATGGGGTCGATGCCGTTCTTCTTCGCCAGCGCGGCGAACTCGACGCATTCCTCCGGCGGGTAATCGACCACGATGACCCCGTCGACGCCGGCCGTCTTGGCGGCGCCGATGAAGTTCTCGACCCCCATCGCCTCGATGGGATTGGCATAGCCCATGAGCACGATGGGAGTGCGGGCATCGCCTTGCCTGAACTGCGCCACGTAGCGCAGCACGTCGGACACTCCCACGCCGTGCTTCAGGGCACGCTCGCCGGCGCGCTGGATCACCGGGCCGTCGGCCATCGGGTCGGAAAACGGCACGCCCAGCTCCAGGATGTCGGCGCCCGCCTCCACCAGCCCGCGCATCAACGGCACGGTGAGCGAGGGCTGCGGATCGCCCGCGGTGATGTACGGGATGAGCGCCTTGCGCCGCTCCCGGGCGAGCGCCTCGAAGCGCGCTTGGATGCGCGACATGCCTAGAGCTGCAGCCCCGAGCGCTCGGCGACCGTGTGCATGTCCTTGTCGCCGCGCCCGGAAAGATTGACCAGCAGGATCGCGTCCTTCGGCATGGCGGGCGCGAGGTGCAGCGCGTGCGCGATCGCGTGCGCGGACTCGAGCGCCGGAATGATGCCTTCGTGGCGGCACAGCTCGTGAAAGGCCTTGAGGGCATCGGCGTCGCTCACCGCCACGTACTGGGCGCGCTTGCTGTCCTTGAGCCACGCGTGCTCGGGCCCCACGCCCGGATAGTCCAGGCCCGCCGAGATGGAATGCGTCTCGGTGATCTGGCCGTTGGCGTCCTGGAGCAGGTAGGTGCGGTTGCCATGCAGCACCCCGGGCTTGCCGGCGCACAGCGACGCGGCATGCTTTCCGCTGGACAGGCCTTCACCGGCCGCCTCCACGCCGATCAGCTTCACCCGGGAATGCGAGATGTAGGGATAGAAGATGCCCATGGCGTTGGAGCCGCCGCCGACGCAGGCGATCACCGCATCGGGCTGCCGCCCGGCGAGCTCCGGCATCTGCACCAGGCACTCGGCGCCGATCACCGACTGGAAGTCGCGCACCATCATCGGGTAGGGATGCGGACCGGCCACGGTGCCGATGATGTAGAAAGTATCTTCGACGTGGGTGACCCAGTCGCGCATCGCCTCGTTCAGCGCGTCTTTCAGCGTTCTGGAGCCCGACTCGACCGGCACCACCTGTGCCCCGAGGAGCCTCATGCGATAGACGTTCGCCGACTGGCGCTTTACGTCCTCGGAGCCCATGTAGACCACGCACTGCATGCCGTAGCGCGCGGCTACGGTAGCCGCCGCCACGCCGTGCATGCCGGCTCCGGTCTCGGCGATGACGCGGCGCTTTTTCATGCTGCGCGCAAGCAGCGCCTGCCCGATGGTGTTGTTGATCTTGTGCGCGCCGGTGTGGTTCAGGTCTTCGCGCTTGATGTAGATCTGGGCGCCGCCGCAGCGCTCCGACAGGCGCTTGGCATGGTAAATGGGGCTGGGGCGGCCGACGTAGTGCTTGAGCTCGTAGCGGAACTCGGCCTGGAAGGCCGCGTCGCTGCGCGCGTGCTCGTAGGCGGCGCGCAGCTCGTCCAGCGCCGCGCTTAGCGTCTCGGCCACGAACACGCCGCCGTAAGGGCCGAAATGTCCGCGCGCATCGGGCAAGTCATACATCTGCATTCCTGACCTCTGCTATGAAAGCGGCGATCTTGGCGGCGTCCTTGATGCCCTTCGCCGATTCCACTCCGCTCGACACGTCCACGCCCCACGGCCGTACCCTGCGGATGGCTGCGGCGACGTTGTCGCGCGAAAGCCCGCCCGAAACAATCACGGGCTTTTCCTTCACCACAGGCAGCGCGGACAGGTCGAAAGCCTCGCCGACGCCGCCGTACTCCGGGACGTAGCTGTCGAACAGCCACGCGGCGGCGCGCGAAAAAGGGCGCAGGTATTCTAGCGCATCGACCCCCGGCCTGACCCTGCACGCCTTGACGAAAGGCACGCCGAACTGGGCGCAGAACTCGGGGGACTCCTCGCCATGGAACTGAAGCATGGCGGGCCGCACGCGCTGCATCACCTGCGCCACCTGCGCCGCGTCCGCATTGACGAACAACGCCACGGTCTGCACGAACGGCGGCAACGCATCGCGGATCTCCGCGGCGCGCTCGCCGGACAGGTAGCGCGGGCTGGGCGGGTAGAACACCAGCCCGATGGCATCGGCGCCGGCCCGCGCGGCCGCCTCGGCGTCCGGCGCCCGGGTGATGCCGCAGATCTTGATGCGCGTCCTCACGCGGGCAGGGCCCAGCGCGCCTCGTACTCGACGCGCTCGAGGACGAGGCCCTGCGCTCCGAAGGTCGGCGCCGCTTGCGCCCGGCTGCGCGACTCCAGCACCTCGCGCGCCCATTGCGGCGGATGCTTGCCCTTGCCCACGTAGACCAGCGTGCCCACGATGTTGCGCACCATGTGGTGCAGGAAGGCGTTGGCCCGCAGCACGAACTGGATGCGCTCGCCCTCGCCGTGCAGCTCGAGCGCGTGGAGCGTGCGCACCGGCGTCTTTGCCTGGCATTCCGACGAGCGGAAAGCTGAAAAATCGTGCTCTCCCACCAGCCAGGCCGCGGCTGCGCGCATCTTGGAGAGGTCCAGCGGAAGGTGGAACCAGCCTACGTACGGCGCCTCCAGGGCGGGGCGCACCGGGCGGTTGAGGAGCCGGTAGCGATAGGTGCGCGACACGGCGCTGTAGCGGGCGTGGAAGTCGGAGGGCATTTCGCTGGACCACAATACTGCCACTGAGTCGGGCAGCAGCGCGTTGACTCCGCGCACCCAGGCCGAGGCCGGCCGCGGCACGGGCGCATCGAAGTGCACGACCTGGCCGGTCGCGTGCACGCCCCGATCGGTCCGGCCGGCGGCGGTCACGTCGATGGGGCTGCCGGCGATCTGCGCGAGCGCGGGCTCGAGGGCATCCTGCACCGCGCCGCCGCCCGGCTGGGTCTGCCAGCCGAGAAAGCGGCTGCCGTCGTACTCGATGCCTAGAGCGATCCGGCCCAGGTCAGCTTAGCTTTGCGAGCAACTGCTCCGCCTGCCCCTTTTGCGCGGGGTCGCCGTCTTTCATCACTTCACCGAGCAGCTCGCGCGCGCCGTCCTTGTCGCCCATTTCCTCGTAGGCCTTGGCAAGGTCCAGCTTGGTGGCGACTTCCTGCCACTTCGGATCGCTGCCCCCGGCTGATCCCGAGGGCTCGCCGATCGAGCCCAGGTCCAGGCTGATGTCGGACAGATCCATCGAGGGCGTCGAAGCGGCGGCGGTCTTGTCCGCCGCGGGCGGCTCGCCGCCCATGTCGAGGTTCAAGTCGAAGTCCAGGCCGCCGCTGGGATCGGCGGAGGCCGCCGGCGCGGGCGCCGGCTTGTTGTCCTCGCCGCCGATATCCAGGTTGAAGTCCAGTCCGCCCGCAGAGGTGTTTTCGGGCTCGCTCTTGTCCATGATGAGCGTGCCTTCGGGCGTGAAGTCGCTTGCCTGGTTGCCGCCCGAGGCCGTGCCTGTGCCCAGGTCGAAATCGATCGAGGCCGGCGACGACGGCTCGTCCTTCCTGTCGTCGAGCGAGATGTCGGGCAGGCTGGGCGTGCCCGGGGTGGTCCCGCCGCCCAGGTCGAAGTCCAGCGCGGGGGCGGCCGCCGCGGCGGCAGCAGCCGGGACGGCGGCAGCGGGGGCTGCGCCGTAGAGCCCATTGGCCGGATCCACCGAGCGCCCGAGCGCCGCGGCCTTGTCCCACTCGGGGCCCGACCCACCGGTCAGGCTCTTGATCTTGAGCGCGGTCTCCTCGAGCGAGCGGGTGTCCTTGCGATTGGCGTAGATCTCCAGCAGCTTGGCGTGCACCGGGACGCGTTTCGGGTCCTTCTGCAGCGCTTCCCTGAGGATCTCCTCGGCCTGCGCGTCGCGGCCGTACGCCATGTACACGTCGGCCTCGGCGATCGGATCGACCTCTTCGGCCTCCATGCCGGCCACCGGCTGATTCACCGAAGTCTGGGAAACCGAAGGCGGCGCGTCCGCTGCCGCAGCACCGAATGCCGCACCGCCGGCGGCTGCGCCGAGCACGCTGTCCTGGAACCTCGCCTGGCTCGCTTTTTTCTTGCGCCACGACCACACGCCGTAGCCCACGAGCAGCAGCACTATCGCGCCCAGGCCCAGGAGTGCGATCTGGTTATCCAGGAATTCGTCCAGCAGGCTGGGCGGGGGCGGCGGCGGGGGAGCTGCCTTCTTCGGCGCCGGCTTCTTCGCGGCGGGCTTCGCCGGCTCGGCGGTCTTGACCTGGGGAATGGGGGCCGGCGGCGGCGCCGCGGTTTCCGGCGCGGGAGCGGGCTTTGCCGCTTCGGGCTTTGCCGCCTCGGGCTTGGGAGCCGGCTTCGGAGCTTCGGGTGCCTTTGCCACGGGCGGTACGGGCGAGATCGGCGCAGGTACCGGCGCCGCGGGCGCCGGCTTGGCGGCGGCTTTCTTCTCCAGCTCGGCAAGCTGCTGGTTTTTCAGCTCGAGCAGCTTCTGCAGGTCGGACACGTTCTTTTCCAGGTCCGCTACGCGCGATTGCGCTTCCTTGAGCGCGCGCTCGCGAGCCACGGCATCGTCGCCCTGCGCCGCGCGCGCGCCCGGTGCGGCGGCCTTTGCCGGATCCGCCTTGGACAGGCGCAGCTGATCCTGCGCCGGCGCCGGCGCAGGCGCCTCGGGCTTGGCTTCGATCTGGCCCTCGACGGCGCGCTGGCCCGACGCGGCATCCGCCGTCGCCGGCGCTGCGGCGAGCCGCGTGCGGTACTCGTTGAACTCGGCATGGTGGGCGCGGACCAGCCGGTTGGCTTCCTGCAGATCCACCGTGCCGAAGCTGTCGCCGCTCGGGATGCTGAGGATGCGTCCCGCGCGCACCAGGTTCACGTTCTCGCGGATGAAGGCGTCGGGGTTGGCGCGGTAGATCGCGATCAGCATCTGATTGAGCGTGACGCCCGGGGGCAGGTGCTCGCGCGCGATCGCGCCCAGCGTGTCTCCGCGTTTCACTTCGTGGCTCGCAGCGCCGGCCGGAGATGCCGCGTCGGGCGAGGAGGAAGCGGAGGCCGCAGGCACCGCAGCAGGGGGCGCGGCAGGCGTGGGCTCAAGTGAGGTAGGCGGCGCCTCGGTGGTCGCCGCCGGCTCGCCGGCCGACGGCCTGGTTGCTTCGGGCGCGGCCCGGGGCTCGACCGGCCGCGAGTGGAAGAGGATCAGCCGCCGCTGGTGGCGCCGCCGA
>CBDDSA010000135.1:0-2526 GCA_965233185.1 uncultured bacterium | reverse complement strand
GTGTTCTACCTGCACTCGCGCCTGCTCGAGCGCGCCTCGCGCATCAACGCCGAGTACGTGGAAAAGCTCACCGGCGGCGCCGTCAAGGGCAAGACCGGCTCGCTCACGGCGCTGCCGATCATCGAAACGCAGGCCGGCGACGTGTCCGCCTTCGTGCCCACCAACGTGATTTCCATCACCGACGGGCAGATCTACCTCGAGTCCGACCTGTTCAACGCCGGTGTGCGCCCGGCCATCAACGCCGGGTTGTCGGTGTCGCGCGTGGGCGGGGCGGCGCAGACCAAGATCGTGAAGAAACTCGGCGGTGGCGTGCGCCTGGCGCTGGCGCAGTACCGCGAGCTCGCGGCCTTCGCGCAGTTCGCCTCGGACCTCGACGACAGCACGCGCCGCCAGCTCGAGCGCGGCCAGCGCGTCACCGAGCTGATGAAACAAAAGCAGTACGCCCCGCTGAAGGTCTCCGAACAGGCGGCGTCGCTGTTCGCGGTGAACGAGGGCTTCCTGGACGACCTGCCGCTGGACCAGATCGGCGCTTTCGAGCGCGCCGCCCACGCGCACCTGTGGACCCACCACAAGGCGCTGATGGAGCGCATCGACGCCAGCGGCGACTACGACGACGCCATCGCGACCGAGTTCAAGACCGCGCTTGCCGCCTGCAAGTCCGCGCACGCCTGGTAAGGCAGCGGGGAACCTCGAACCGTGGCCAGCGCCCGCGACATCCGCCGCAAGATCCGCTCCGTGCAGAGCACGCAGAAGATCACGCGCGCCATGGAAATGGTGGCGGCTTCCAAGATGCGTCGCGCCCAGGAGCGCGTGAACCAGAGCCGCCCGTACGCGACCAAGATCCGCGAGGTGATCGGCCACGTGGCCCAGGCGCAGACCGAGTACGTGCACCCGTACATGGTCACGCGCGAGGCGCGCCGGGTGGGCCTGATCCTGATTTCCACCGACCGCGGCCTGTGCGGGGGGCTGAACGCCAACCTGTTCAAGTCCGTGATCGGCCAGTTGCGCGCCTGGGAGCGCGAGGGCCTGGAAGTGGACCTGTGCACGGTCGGCTCCAAGGCGGGCGTGTTCTTCCGCCGCCTGGGCTGCAACATCGTCGGCGAGACCAGCCAGCTGGGCGATGCCCCGTCGCTCAACGACCTGATCGGCGCGGTGTCGGTGATGCTGCGCGCGTATGACGAAGGCCGCATCGACCGCCTGCACATCGCGTACAACGATTTCGTCAACACCATGACCCAGCGGCCCACCCTGGCGCAGCTGGTTCCGCTGCCCCCGGCGCCCGAGGCGCTGAGCACCTACCAGTGGGACTACCTGTACGAACCGTCCCCCGAGGCGGTGCTCGATGCCCTCCTGCGCCGCTACGTCGAGTCCATGGTCTACCAGGGCGTGGTCGAGAACGTCGCCAGTGAGCAGGCGGCGCGGATGGTGGCGATGAAGGCCGCGTCGGACAACGCCGCGGACCTGATCGGCGAACTTCAGCTCATCTACAACAAGGCGCGTCAGGCGGCGATCACCAAGGAGCTTGCCGAAATCGTGGCAGGCGCCGAAGCGGTCTAGCCGGCGGCACTTCAAGGCAAACGCAGAGGTCAGCGACGTGGATGCGACCGTAACCCAGGCTCCCGGCACCGTCACCGACGGCGCGGTGGTGCAGATCATCGGCCCGGTGGTGGACGTGGAGTTCCCGCACGAGGCGGTGCCGCGCGTCTACGACGCCCTGACCGTGGAAGGCACCGAAATCATCCTGGAAACCCAGCAGCAGCTGGGCGACGGCGTGGTGCGCTGCATCGCCATGGGCACCACCGACGGCCTGCGCCGGGGGCTGGTGGTGCGCACCACCGGCGCGCCGATTTCCGTGCCGGTCGGGCCCAAGACGCTGGGCCGCATCATGGACGTGCTCGGCCGGCCCATCGACGAGAAAGGCCCCATCGGCGAGCAGGAGCGCTGGCCCATTCACCGCGCCGCGCCGCGCTACGACGAACTGGCGCCGGCCACCGAGCTGCTCGAAACCGGCATCAAGGTCATCGACCTCATCTGCCCGTTCGCCAAGGGCGGCAAGGTGGGCCTGTTCGGCGGCGCCGGCGTGGGCAAGACCGTCAACATGATGGAGCTGATCCGCAACATCGCCATCGAGCATTCCGGCTACTCGGTGTTTGCCGGCGTGGGCGAGCGCACCCGCGAGGGCAACGACTTCTACCACGAGATGACCGAATCGAACGTCATCGACAAGGTGGCGCTGGTGTACGGCCAGATGAACGAGCCGCCCGGCAACCGCCTGCGCGTGGCGCTGTCGGGTCTGACGATGGCGGAGTTCTTCCGCGACGAAGGCCGCGACGTGCTGATGTTCATCGACAACATCTACCGCTACACCCTGGCGGGCACCGAGGTGTCGGCGCTGCTCGGGCGCATGCCGTCGGCGGTGGGCTACCAGCCCGCGCGCGCCGAGGAAATGGGCGTGCTCCAGGAGCGCATCACCTCCACGCGCACCGGCGCGATCACCTCCATCCAGGCCGTTTACGTGCCGGCCGA
>CBDDSA010000134.1:0-7205 GCA_965233185.1 uncultured bacterium | reverse complement strand
CTTGCGGATCTGGCGGACCTCGCCGTTGAAAGCGAGGCGCGGGAAGGCGTCGACGGCGAAGCTCGCCGGCATGCCCACGCGCAGGCGGCCCACATCGACCTCGTCGATGACCGCCTCGATCTGCATGTCGCGCAGGTCCTGCGCGATGGTGAACAGCACCGGCGCCTGCACGCTCGCCGCCACCGTCTGCCCGGCGTCGACGTTGCGCAGAATCACCGTGCCGTCGACCGGGGCGCGAATGAGGGTGCGCTCGAGGTCCACCTGCGCCTGGCGCAGCAGCGCCTCGCGCTGTTTGACCGCGGCGAGCGCGGTGCGCACCTGGGCCTCGCTAGCCCTGATCTGCGCCTGCACCGCCTTCACCTGCTCGCGCATCGTGCTAAGAGCGGTGCGTTCCTTGTCGCGCTGCGCGTCCAGCATTTGAAGCTTGGCGCGCCCGAGCTCGGCTTCATGCGCGGCGAGCCCCGAGCGAGCCACTGCCAGCGCGTTTTCGGCGGCGTCCAGGTCGGCGTGCGCCTGGTTGACGCGCAGCTCGTAGCTGGCGGGGTCGATGCGCGCGATCACCTGGCCTTTCTTCACCGGGGTGTTGAAATCGGCGTGGATCTGCGTCACCTGCCCCGAAATCTGCGAGCCCACCTGCACCGTGGTCACCGCGTTCAGCGTGCCGCTTGCCGCCACCACCGCGGCGATCGGGCCGCGCTCCACCTTGGCGAGACGGTAGCGCACCTCGCCTTCGCCGCCGCGCGACTGCCACGCGTACCAGGCGCCGGCCGCCGCGACGGCCACCACCAGCACGAGCGCGAGCTTCAGCGTGCCCTTCACGGGGCTATCGGCGGAATTCGCCCGACTTGCCTCCGGCCTTGTGCTCCAGGCGCACGTCGGTCAGGGTCATGCCGCGGTCCACGGCCTTGACCATGTCGTAGATGGTCAGCAGGCCGATCGCGGCCGCGGTCAGCGCCTCCATCTCCACCCCGGTCTGGCCGCGGCATTCCACGCGGGCGCGGATGGCGATGGAGGCGGTTTTCTGCGCGAGCTCGAAGTCCACCGCAACGCGCGTGAGTGCGATCGGGTGCGCGAGCGGGATGAGCTCGGATGCGCGCTTGGCTGCCTGGATGGCGGCGATGCGGGCAACGCCGAGCACGTCGCCTTTTTTCGCCTTGCCGCCCGCGACCAGGCGAAACGTCGCCGGCTGCATGCAGATGCGTCCCGAAGCGACGGCGATGCGGTGCGTGCTGTCCTTCGCCCCCACGTCGACCATGTGGGCGGAACCTTTGGGATCGAAGTGGGTCAGCTTTTTCGTCATTGGGAGGCGTTATCATAATCGCATGCGGGCCCTTGCCTTTCTGACCGCGCTGGCGGTGCTTATCGCGGCGAGCGCGGCGGCGCAGCCGCTGCCCGACCTCGGCGGCAGCGCCGATACGGTGCTCACGCCGTACACCGAGCGCCGGCTGGGGGAAAGCATCGTGCGCGAGATGCGGCGCGATCCGCAGTTCATCGACGACCCGGAGATCTCCGAATACCTGGGCATCCTCGGCTCGCGCCTTTCCCAGGTGACGCCCGGCGCTCGTCAGGAGTTCGAGTTCTTCGCGGTGCGCGACCCCTCGGTCAACGCCTTCGCGCTGCCCGGCGGGTTCGTCGGCGTGCATACCGGACTGCTGAACGCGGCCGAGACCGAGTCGCAGCTCGCCTCGGTGCTGGCGCATGAGATCGCGCACGTGTCCCAGCGCCACATCGCGCGCATGCTGGGGCAGCAGGAGCAGATGCAGCTGCCGATGCTGGCGGCGCTCGCCGCGGCCATCCTGCTGGGCCGCTCGCGGCCCGACCTGGCGGTCGGCGCGGCCGCCGCTACACAAGCGGGCGCCGTGTCGGCGCAGCTTGCGTACACGCGCGATTTCGAGCGCGACGCCGACCGCGTCGGCCTGCAGGCGCTCGCCGATGCGGGCTTCGACGCGCGCGCCATGGCGACCTTTTTCGAGAAGATGCAGCGCTCGCAGCGCGTGCTCGACGATGGCACGCTGCCGGGTTACCTGCGCACTCACCCGGTGAGCACCGAGCGCATCGCCGACGCGCAGAACAAAGTCGCTGCGCTGCCTTACCGGCAGCACCTGGACAGCGCCGAGTTCCACCTGGTGCGCGCCAAGCTGCGTGCCGAGGCGGGCGACGTGCTCGATGCGGTATCGCACTTCGAGCGCGCGGTGCGCGACGGCCGCTACGCCAACGAGGCGGCCGGGCGCTACGGACTGGTAAGCGCGCTGCTGCGTGCCCGGCGCGCCAAGGACGCGGCCGCCGAGATGCTGCGGCTGCGCAAGACCGGGATCGCCGGCCCGATGATCGAGACCCTCGAGGGCCGCGTGCGCCATGCGCTGGGCGACCATGCGGGGGCGCAGAAGCTGCTGGGCGAGGCGCGCGCGCGCTATCCGTACTCCCGCCCGGTGCTCTACGCGCACATCACCGCCATGCAGGAGGTTTCCCGCCACGAGGATGCCGCCGAGACGCTGCGCGAGGCGGTGCGCGCTTACCCGGCCGACCCGCGCCTGCGCTCGCTGCAGTCCCAGTCCTACGCGGCGCTGGGCAAGCGGCTGCTGCAGCACCAGGCGCAGGCCGAGTACTACGCGCTGCAGGGCAGCGTCCCGGCCGCCATCGAGCAGCTGCAGCTCGCGCGCCGCGCCGGTGACGGCGACTTCTATCAGCTCTCTGTCGTGGATGCGCGCCTCAAAGAGCTGCGCACGCTGCACGCGCAGGAGAAGCGCTGAAATCGGGGTCAGAGCCCGAATTCCGCATACGCGTACGCGAATGAGAATTCGGGCTCTGACCCCGATTTCGACCCCGATTTCAGCGTTTCCCGGGCTCGAAGTACGCTTCGTACAGCAGGTCGAAGGTCTTTTCCGCCTCCGACAGCAGCTCGTCCTCGCTGCGCGCGCGGCGCACGGCGCCCTGCAGCAGGGTCTGCACGCCGGCGGCCTCGGGAACCGGCGTGCCGCGCGCCTCGAGGAAGTGCACCAGGCTGCCGATGCGCACGAGCGCGGAGTTCTCGGCGAGCCGTAGCTGCGCCAGGATCTCCTCGTAGGTGACGCGCGTGCTGCTGTTCGCGAAGTCGGCCCCGTCGTAGGCGAAGCCGATCGCGCCGGCCGGCGGGTCCTGCGACTTGTCCAGCCAGAGCACCTTGCCCTCGGGGTCGATGAAGCGGCGGATCAGCCAGGCGCTCGCCAGGCGGTCGGCCCAGAGGGGCTTGCGCGTCGCCCAGATGCGCCCGAGCAGGTTGTCCGCGGGTCCGGCCTGGCCGGGGGTATGCGGGAAAAGCAGCTTCTTCACCGCGGCGTCGGCTTCGGCGAGGGCACGCTCGGCGTGCTCGCGCGCCTCGGTGGGAAAGAAGTCCAGCGCAACGATCGCCTCGAACTCGCGGCGCTGCTTGTGCAGCACGCGGGAAATCGCGCTCGGGTCTGACAGCCCGAAGCCCACGCGCAGGCTTTCCACCGTCTTCACCAGGCTCTCGTAGCGCGCGCTGCGGTCGAACAGGCGCTTGAAGGATTCGACCTGGGCGGCGGAGGTCGCCTGCACCTGCAGCACGTGCGCCTGGCCGGTGCACTTGACGATGTATTCGGCAAGCGTATCGAGCGACTGCCGGTTGGGGGGATTCTCGGGCAGCAGGTAGGCGCCCTCGCGCATCACCGCCGCACCCAGCGACTCGAGCGTGCGCAGCACGCGCATGCGCGCGGCAGGATCCTCGAGGGGCATCTGCACGACGATGACCAGCCAGCCGGCCGTGGATTGCATGCGGCAACATCTTATACCGCGCTCTCGGAACCGGAGCACCTGCATGAACCGTGCCGCTCGCATGCGCGCGGCATTGCGCGCAGTATGGTTTAATTCCTCGCATGATGGCGCGCTGGATAAGGCTCGGCGCAATCGAGCCCCTCGACTTCGATTCGCTCTACGCGAGGCTTGCGGCCGGACAGCCGCGCGGCGCCTCGCCCGCGCTGCTGTGGGCGCAGGCCGAGGGGCATTACGTTTTCGCGCTCATCGCGCCGCGCAAGCTCGCACCGGGGCGCGTTACGCGCTGGCTGTCGTGGGGCCTCGCGCCCGCAGTGGCGACCTACCGGCAGTTCGGCTTTGCCGCTTATCTCGAGGGCGAAGCCATCTGGCTGCACGGCCGGCGCATCGCGCACGGCAGCGCACAGTCGATCGGCGAGTGCGCGGTGGTGGCTTCGAGTTTCCTGCTGCGTTTTCCTTCGGCCTTCGCCGCCACGCCGTCGCGCGAGCTCGAGGACGCCTTTCGCCTGCGCCTGGAAGCGCAGCACGGCTGGCAGTTCGACACTTCCTGGCTAGGCGCCCAGCCGCTCGTAGACCGGCCGGATCTCGCGGCGGATCGCGCGTAAGCGGCTCGCGTAGACGCCCGAGGCGGCGAGCGCCGCCATGCCGCACGCGGCAAGCGTCGCGGGCGGGCCGACCCGCTCGGCCACCCAGCCGGCGGCAAGCGCGCCGAGCGGCGACATGCCGATGAACGACATGACATAGAGCGAAGCCACGCGCCCGCGCAGCTCGTCGGGCACGATGGTCTGCAGCACGGTATTGGTCGAGGCCGCAGTCAGCATCATCCCGAGCCCCACGCAATAAAGCGCCGGCAGCGCGAGCCACAGCGTAGTGGCAAACGAGAACACCAGAAGCGCCGCGCCGGCCGTGGTCGAAGTCCAGCCGATCAGGCCGAACAGGCCGCGCACGCCGCTACGCAGGGCGAGGTAGAACATGCCGCTCAGGGCGCCCAATCCGGCCGCGGAGATCAGCAGGCCGAGGGTGCCCGAGTCGCCGTGGAACGCTTCGCGCGCGAACCAGGGCATGAGGGCGACGTACGAGCCCACCGTGACGCTCACCGCGGTGAGCAGCAGCAGGGCGCTGCGCGCCGGGAGGAAGCCGTACGCATAGCGCGCGCCGGCCGCGAGCTGGCGCAACAGGCCCCTTTCCAGGGGAAGGAAGCCGGACGGCCGGCTCGGGATGCGAGACAAGGCCCAGAGCATGCCCATGTAGGACAGCGCATTGGCGGCGAATCCCCAGCGCTCGCCGAGCGCGGCGATGAGCACGCCGCCGACCATCGGGCCGACGAAGCGCGCCAGGTTCATCATGATGGAATTGAGCGCGATGGCATTGGCAAGGTCCTGCCGTCCGCCCACCAGCTGAATGAGGATGGACTGGCGCGCCGGCGCGTCGCAGGCGTTCACGATGCCCAGCACCAGGTTGCCGGCGATGAGGTGCCAGGGCTCCACCACGCCCAGCGCCACCACCGTGAACATCAGGACCGCCTGCACCGAGGCGATGCAGTTGGTGACGAGCAGCACCCGGCGGCGGTCGAGCCGGTCGACCAGCACGCCGGCGATGGGCGCGAGCACCAGGAAAGGGATCTGCATCGCGAACGCGGCAAGCCCGAGCATGAATGCCGAATCCGACAGGCGATAGACCAGCCAGCTCGTGGCGATGAGCTGCAGCCAGGTGCCGATCTGCGAGACGCCTTGGCCGGCGAAGAACAGGCGGAAATCCCGGTGC
The DNA here is from genome assembly GCA_965233185.1 of uncultured bacterium. Lineage (GTDB taxonomy): Bacteria > Pseudomonadota > Gammaproteobacteria > Burkholderiales > SG8-39 > SCGC-AG-212-J23. The sequence continues at coordinate 1,673 of CBDDSA010000134.1, read as the reverse complement.
CGCAGCGCCCGCAGGCCGTGCGGCAGGTTCACGAAGACAGCTTGGCGATCTGCTCTTTTACCTTGGCAAGCGTACTCTCGAAGCCGGCGAGGCGCGCGCGCTCCTGCTCGACCACCGCGGACGGGGCGCGCTCGACGAACGAGGCGTTGCCGAGCTTCGCCTGCGCCTTGGCGATCTCGCCGGCCAGGCGGGCCGACTCCTTGCCCAGGCGCTCGCGCTCGGCCGCCGGGTCGACTTCCTTGTACAGCATGATGCGCGCGTTGCCGACCATCGCCACCGGCGAGGCGGAATCGGGCAGCGGGTCGCGCTTCTCGAAGCCGCTCAGGCGCGCAAGGGCGCTGATCGCGGCGGCGGCGGCGGCGAGGTCGGAGACGGCAGGGTCCGCCGTGCGCAGAAGCAGCGCTTTCTCGGACGGCGAAAGCTTCGCCTCGCTGCGCAGGTTGCGCGCGCTGACGGTCCATTCCTTCAGCACCGCGACGTCGCGCTCGGCCGCTTCGTCGATCTTTTCGGGCTGCGACTTCGGGTAGCGCTGCAGCATGATGGTGTCGCCGCTCTTGCCGGCAAGCGGGCCCACTTTCTGCCACAGCTCCTCGGTGATGAAGGGGATGATCGGGTGCGCCAGGCGCAGCGCGGTTTCCAGCACCCGGACGAGGGTGCGCCGCGTGCCTCTCTGGACGAGAAGGTCTCCGTTTTGAAGCTGCAGCTTCGCCAGCTCCAGGTACCAATCGCAGTACTCGTCCCAGACGAAGCGGTAGATGGCGCCCGCGGCGTTGTCGAAGCGGTAATCGGCGAACGCCTGCTCGACCTCGGCCTCGACGCGTTGCAGCAGGCTGACGATCCAGCGGTCGGCAAAGGAGAGCTTCACAGGCTCTTTCTCGTCCACTCCGCAGTCCTTGCCCTGCGTGTTCATGAGCACGAAGCGCGTGGCGTTCCACAGCTTGTTGCAGAAGTTGCGGTAGCCCTCGCAGCGCGACAGGTCGAAGTTCAGCGTGCGCGAGAAGCCCGCGAGCGAGGCGAAGGTGAAGCGCAGCGCGTCCGCGCCGAATGCCGGGATGCCGTTGGGGAAGTGCGAGCGGACGTAGCTTTCGATCTTCTGCCGGTGCTCCGCCCTCAACAGCCCGACGCTGGACTTCTTCAATAAAGAATCAAAATCAATCCCGTCGATGAGATCGAGGGGATCGAGCGTATTGCCCTTGGACTTGGACATTTTCTCCCCCTCGGCGTCGCGCACGATGGCGTTGATGTACACGTGGCGGAAGGGCACCTCGCCGGTGAAGTGGCGCGTCATCATCACCATGCGCGCCACCCAGAAGAAAATGATGTCGAAGCCCGTCACCAGCACCGAGGAGGGCAGGAAGGCCTTCAGGTCCGGCGTCTTGTCCGGCCAGCCGAGCGAGGAGAACGGCACCAGCGCCGAGGAGAACCAGGTGTCGAGGACGTCCGGGTCGCGCTTGAGCGGCTTGCCTTTCGATTTTCGAAGGGCTTCGGCTTCGTTCCGCGCGACGAAGACATTGCCTTCCCCGTCGTACCACGCCGGGATCTGGTGGCCCCACCAGAGCTGCCGCGAGATGCACCAGTCCTGGATGTTCTCCAGCCACTGGTGGTAGGTGGTGGTCCAGTGCTCCGGGTAGAACTTCACCTCGCCGCGGCGCACCACCTCGATGCCGTCGCGG
>CBDDSA010000133.1:0-18530 GCA_965233185.1 uncultured bacterium | reverse complement strand
TTGCCGCTCGGCGTGAGCGGGAAGGCGTCGAGCGCGAGGAAGTACTCGGGCATGTCGTACTTGGACAGCCCGCACGCATGGAGGTGGTCGAGCGCTTCCGCGGGGGAAAGCGAAAGCCCCTCGCGCACGATGACGCTCAGGCACACCTTCTCGCCCAGGCGCGCGTCGGGCACGCCGAAGGCCGCGGCCTTCTGCACCGCCGGATGGCGGTGCGCGAGGTCCTCGATGCGCGCCGGGTGGATGTTGTGGCCGCCGCGGATGATGAGGTCCTTCTTGCGCCCGACGATGCGCAGGCAGCCGCGCTCGTCCAGCACCCCCAGGTCGCCCGACAGGAACCAGCCGCCGCGGTTGAACGAGTCCTCGGTGGTGGCTTGGTTGTCGAAGTAGCCCAGCATGAGCAGCGCGCCGCGCGTGCCGATCTCGCCGATGGTGCCCGCCGGCACCTCCACGTCGGGATTGTCCTGGCTGAAGATGCGCGTCTCGTAGCCGGCGCAGGCGCGCCCGCAGGTCTCGACGATGGTGCGCGCGTCGTCGGTGGGCAGGGTGTACTGGTGCGAGCCGTTCTCGGTCATGCCGTAGATGTTCTGCGGCGTGACGCCCAGGTCGAGGAAGCTCTGCGCCACTTCCCGGGGGATGGGCGAGCCCGCCATGTAGAAAAGCTTTACCGATGAAAGGTCCTTGAGCCCGCGCCGCCGTGCTTCGGCCAGGACGTCGATGGCGTGCGTGGGCACGCCCATGATGTACGTCGCGCGCGTCTCCAGGATCCAGTCGAGCGGCTTCATGCCGGCGGGCGGGTCGTTGACCACCAGCTCGAAGCCCGCCGCCATCATCTGCTCCACCGCCACCGTGCCGATGTGGTGGCTCATCGGGGAGAGCGACAGGAGCACGGTACGGCTGTCGTGCTTCCAGTCGGCGATCATGGCGCGGCCGTTGGCGAGCAGCGTGTTGTCCGAGTGCATCACGCCTTTGGGGGTGCCGGTGGTGCCGGAGGTGAAGGCGAGATAGATGACCTTGTCCGGGTCGGTGTCGGCGGGAATGGAGGCCGGGGTGCCCGGCCGCGGGAACGAGGTCACCTCGTTCTTGAAGGGCACCTCGATGCCGGCCGCGTCGCCGCCGTAGCCGGCCTGGTAGAAAAGCGCCCGGGCGCGCGTGCGCTCGATGAGCCTCGCCACTTCGGCCGCGGTGTAGTTCTGGTGCAGCGACGGGCTGCACACGTAGCCGTTGCGCGCGCAGGCAAGCAGGACCACCACGCTCTCGCAGCGCGAGGGCAGCCATACCGCCACCCGGTCGCCGCGCTTCAGGCCCGCCTGGTGCAGCGTCTCGGCTGTGCTATCCACCCACGCCAGAAGCTCATTCCAGCTGATTCTTTTCCGGGCGTCTCGCAAGGCAAGCGCAGCGGGCCGCGCCTCGGCGTGTCTCTGAAGGAGGGAATAAAAGGTGTCCTCGCGCCAGGCGCCGGAGGCGTAGTGGCGCGCGGCTTCCCGCGGGTTGAGCAGCGTGAGCACGGTATTCACGGCGCTAGCGCCCGAACTTGTCCGGGTCGGGCTTCCTCTTGGCGCGGAAGGCCTCGGAGAGCTCCTGCGATTCCTCGCTGTCGAGGTAGGGGCGCAGCAAGAGGTCGTGCGCCACGCGCGCCAGGCCCGACACGCCGCCGTGGCGCGCGTTGAAGGCGCCCTTGATCGAGGCGAGGGCGAAGGGGCCCCGCTCGGCGACTTCGAGCGCCATGGCGCGCGTCTCCTCGCGCAGCCGCTCGTCGGGCACCACGCGGTTGATGAGCCCCATCTCGAGGGCTTCGCGGGCGCTGATCCTGGGGTTCAGCATCCAGATCTCCTTGGCTTTTTTCTTGCCGACGAGATCCTCCAGGTACCAGGTGCCGTAGCCGGCGTCGAAGCTGCCCATCATCGGCCCGACCTGGCGGAACACCGCGCTTTCCTTGGCGATGGTGAGGTCGCACATCACCTGCAGCACGTTGCCCCCGCCGACGGCGAAGCCGTTCACCGAGGCGATCACCGGCTTTTGCAGCCGGTCGATGGCCTCGTACATCTCCAGGGTGGGGAGCACGCCGGCGTAGAGCAGCGTGTCCTCCATGCCTTCCTTGCGCCCGCCGATGCAGAAGAACCGCTCGCCGGCGCCGGTGATCACCAATACCCGGGTGCGCGTTTCGCGGCGCACAACGTTGATGCAGTCCCGTACCTCGTGGCACATCTGCGGGGTGAACATGTTGCCGTCGTCGGGACGGTTGAGGGTGAGCCAGCCGACCGGGCCGTCTTCCTCGTAGAGGATAGTTTCGAAACCCATCGGCCGATGATAGCGCGGTCTCCTTGACGCCCGGCGCGATTTCACTGCACCATGATTCAATACCCTTGGAGGAGGAAAAATGATTCGATTGAACAACGTGGTTCGATTGAAGAAGGTATTGGCCTGCACCGCCGCGGCCGTGGCGCTCGCGCCGGTCGCGGCCGGCGCGCAGGGCACGGTGAAAATCGGCTTCGTCACGTTCCTGTCCGGGCCTGCCGCCGCGCCCTTCGGCGTGCCGGCGAAGAACGCGGTCGAGTTCATCACCGGCGAGCTGAACTCGGGCAAGGCCCCCGGCGCGTACAAGACCAGAGGCTTTGGCGGCGCCACGATCGAGCCGGTGATCATCGACGAGGCCGGCAGCAGCACCACGCAGGTCACCGAGTTTCGCAACCTGGTGCAGCGCCAGAACGTGGATCTGGTGATCGGCTACGTGTCGAGCGGCAACTGCCTGGCCATCGCCCCGGTGGCCGAGGAGCTGAAGAAGCTCACCAACTTCTTCGACTGCGGCACGCCGCGCATCTTCGAGGACAACGACTACAAGTACGTGTTCCGCACCTCGCCCACGGCGACCATGGACAGCGTCGGCGCCGCGCTCTACGTGAAGGAGATGAAGCCGGGGGTCAAGTCCATCGCCGGCATCAACCAGAACTACGCCTGGGGCCAGGACTCGTGGGGCGACTTCGAGCTGTCGATGAAGCAGCTGGTGCCCAACATCGAGGTCAAGACCTCGCAGATGCCCAAGCTGTTCGCCGGCCAGTACAACGCCGAGATCTCGGCGCTGCTGTCCGCCGGCGCCGACGTGATCCACTCCAGCTTCTTCGACGGCGACCTCGAGGCGCTCATCCTGCAAGCCGGCCCGCGCGGGCTGATGAAGCGCAGCATGACCATCCTCACCACCGGCGAGACCGCCATGCACAAGCTGGCGGCGCAGATTCCGGACGGCACGGTGCTGGGCGCGCGCGGGCCCTTCGGTCCCTACGCGCCGGACAACCAGTACAACAAGTGGTACTCGCAGGGCTACCAGAAGCGCTTCAAGGAGATGCCGAACTACGCCTCCTACCAGATGGTGCAGGCCATCCTCGGCGTGAAGCTCGCCTGGGAGAAGGCGCAGGCGGCCAACGGCGGCAAGCGCCCGAGCAACGAGCAGGTCGGCGCCGCGCTGGAGAACATGACCTTCGAAGGGCCCGGCGGCACGGTGCGCATGGCCAACGGCAAGGGCCACCAGGCGATCATGGAGACGGTGTACGGCCAGACGCAGCGCAAGGGCGGCAAGCTCACCATGGTGAACGTGCGCCGCTACCCGGCCGAGAAGGTGAACCCGCCGGCGAACATGAAGGCCGCCGACTGGATCAAGAGCGGCTTCAAGAGCAAATAGCACAACGGCAAACGGCTGCCCCTCCGGGCAGCCGTTTTCTGACCCTTGGATCAGACCCTCGCCGTCCTTGCCGACGGGATCATTTACTCGGCCTGGCTGTTCATCGCGGCGGTCGGCCTGACGCTGATCTACGGCGTCATGAAGATCGTCAACGTCACGCACGGCAGCTTCTATGCGCTGGGCGCCTATGCCGGCGTGTCGCTCACGGGCGCCTGGATCGCGCGCGGCCTGCCGGTGGAGTGGTCCTATGCCGTGCTGGTGGTCGGTGCGCTCGCGGTGTCGCTGATCGTGGCGCCGCTCATCGAGCGCGGCATCCTGCGCTTCATGTACGCGCGCGACGAGGTGGTGATCCTGCTCATCACCTACGCGCTGTTCCTGATCCTCGAGGACACCATCAAGCTGATCTGGGGCGTGAACCCGTATTTCGCCGCCGAGCCGTACGCGCTGCTCGGCAGCTTCGACATCGGCGGGCTGCCGTATCCGACCTACAACCTGATCCTCGTGGCGCTCGCGGTGGTGTCCGGCGGCGGCCTCGCCTGGATGCTGCAGTACACGCGGGTGGGCAAGCTGCTCGTTTCGGTGATCCACGACCCGGAGGTAAGCCGCGCGATGGGCATCAACGTCGGCCGCTACTACCTGGTGACCTTCACCTTCGGCTCGCTGCTCGCGGCGCTGGGCGGCTCGTTCACCTCGCCGACCGTATCGGTGGTGCCGGGGCTGGGCGTCGATGTGATCGTGCTGTCGTTCGCGGTGGTGGTGATCGGCGGCCTGGGCAGCCTGCCCGGCGCGGCGCTGGGTGCGCTGATCGTGGGCATCGTGCGCTCGATCTGCGTGCACCACGCCCCCGAGCTGGAGCTGTTCGTGATCTATTTCGTGATGGCGCTGGTGCTCGCCTTCCGGCCGCGGGGCCTGTTCAGCCTGGCCGAGCCGCGCAAGATATGAAGCGCAACCCTACTCCGCTGCTGCTCGGCGTGCTGTTCGCGGCGGTCGCGCTGGCCGGGCCATGGATGCCGCCGTGGGCGCTTTTCATCCTGACCATAGGTTTCGCCAAGGGCATGGTGGCGCTCGGGCTGATGCTGTTCCTGCGTGCCGGGCTGGTGTCCTTCGGCCATGCGCTCTACTACTGTGCCGGTGCCTACGCCGCCGGCGGGCTGGGGCTCGTTTTCGGCGTGAGCGACGTGTTCCTCATGATGGCGGCCGGCGGCGCGGCGGCGGCGCTGCTCGGCTTCATCCTGGGCTTCCTGCTCGCCCGGTACCGCGGCATCTTCTTCGGCCTGCTGTCGCTCGCGTTCTCGATGATCCTGTACGGGCTGCTGGTGAAGAACGAGGCGCTGGGCTCCACCGACGGGTTCAACATCCTGCCCTCGACGCTCTTCGGCGTGCGCCCGTCGCAGGAGTGGCTGCGCTATGCGGTGGCGCTGTCGGCCGCGGCGGTGGCCCTGGGCGCCGCGTTCCTGGTGCACCGCTACCTCAACACCCCGCTCGGGCGCCTCGCCCCGGCCATCAAGGACAACGAGATCCGCGTGGAGTACATGGGCGCCTCCGCACGCTATGCGATCCACGTGAAATACGTGATCGCCGCCGCGCTCGCCGGCATCGGCGGCGCGCTCGCTGCGACCACCGTGGGGCATATCGACCCGGAGATGTCGTACTGGACCACCTCGGGCGAGTTCATCTTCATGGCGATCCTCGCCGGCACCGGCAGCGTGATCGCGCCCTTCGCCGGCGCGCTGATCTTCGGCGTCATCCACACCACCGCGTACGACCTGTCGCCCAACACCTGGCAGATGTTCCTCGGCACCTCGCTGCTGCTGCTCATCGTGTTCCTGCCCGAAGGCCTGTGGTCGCTGTTCCGGCGGCGCAAGGCCGCGTGATGGGCACCATCCTCGACGCCCGCGGGCTGGACAAGAGCTTCGGCGCGGTCACCGCCGCCTCGGGCATCAACGCCGCGATCGAGAAAGACTCGGTGGTCGGCCTGATCGGCACCAACGGCGCCGGCAAGACCACCTTCATCAACATGATCACCGGCTACCTGAAGCCGGACCGCGGCAGCATCCACTACGAGGGCCGCGACATCACGCGCCTCGCGCCGCGCGACATCACGCGCCTGGGCATCTGCCGCTCGTTCCAGATCCCGCAGCTCTACGCCTCGCTCACCGTGCACGAGAACATGATGGTGGCCCTGGGCATCGTGCTGCGCAACGCGCGGCTCGGCGGGTTCTTTTCGATGGCGCCGCCCAAGGTCCCCGGCCACGACGCGCTCCCCGGGGAGGCCGCCGAGCGCATCCTCGAGCGCTTCGGGCTGATGCCCTACCGCGACCGCAACGCGCAGGTGCTGCCCGGCGGCGTGAGGAAGCTGCTCGACATCGCGCTCACCATGGCGGCCAAGCCGCGCATCCTGCTGCTCGACGAGCCGACCAGCGGCGTTTCCGCCGAGGAGAAGTTCGGCATCATGGAGATGGTGATGAAGGCGGTGAAGGCCGAGGGCGCGACGGTGCTGTTCGTCGAGCACGACATGGAGGTGGTCGGCCGCTTCGCCGAGCGGGTGCTCGCGTTCTACGACGGCCGCATCATCGCCGACGCGCCGCCGCAGCAGGCGCTGCAGGACCCCGAGGTGAGGCGCTACGTGGTGGGCACCCTGCATGCTTAAGCTCGCCAACGTGAACGTCTCCATCCAGGCGGTGCACATTCTGCGGGATGTGTCGCTGGAGGTGCCGACCGGCAGCATGGCGGGGCTCATCGGGCGCAACGGCGCGGGCAAGACCACCCTCATGAAGAGCGTCATGGGGCTTTTGAAGGCGAGCCGCGGCGAGATCGTGTTCGACGGCCAGGACCTGCGCGCCATCCCCACGCACGCGCGCACGCGCCTGGGAATCGGCTACATGCCGGAGGACCGCCGGCTCATCCCCGATCTCACCGTGGCGGAGAACGTGCTGGTGCCGGCGTGGGCGGCCGGCCTGCCCGACGCGCGCGAGCGGCTGGAGAAGGTCTACCGGCTGATTCCCGAGATCCGCGCTTTCGGCCCGCGCAAGGGCTCGCAGCTCTCGGGCGGCCAGCAGAAGCTCGCCGCGCTCGGGCGCGCGCTCATCTGCGGCACCAAGCTCCTGCTCCTCGACGAGCCGTTCGAGGGCGTCGCGCCGGCGCTCGCGCACCGCCTGGTCGAGGTGGTGGGCGAGCTGAAGAAGGAGGGCATGTCGGTGATCGTCTCGGAGTCCGACCTGCAGCATTCCGAGCGCATGGTCGACCGCCTGTTCGTCATCGACCGCGGCGCGCTCGCCAGCCGCGAATCGCCATGATCGTCGAGCAGCGCACCTATACGCTGCACCCGGGCAAGGTCGCCGAAATGGTGCGCCTGTACGGCGCCGAGGGCCTCGCCCTGCAGCAGAAGCACCTGGGCCGCTTCCTGGGCTACTTCACGTGCGACACCGGCAACCTGAACCAGGTGGTGTTCATGTGGGGCTTCGACAGCGTCGACGACCGCGCCGCGCGGCGCGCGCGCATGGCGCAGGACCCGGCGTGGCAGGCGTACCTGCAGAAGGTCCTGCCGCTCATCGTCACGCAGGAAAACCGCCTGATGACGCCGACGGATTTTTCGCCGATCCGTTAGCAGTCCTGTGTCGCCCTCAGGCGATGGCGAAGAAGCGCAGCATCTCGCGGGCCGCGTCCGGGCCGGCGGGGTCGGCATAGCTGCCCTTGCCGTTGCCGCCGAACCAGGCGTGGCCGCCGCCATGCACCAGCCAGTGCTCGAGCTTGGGCCTGCCGCGGAACGTGGTGCGCGTATAGCTGCGCCCGCCCACCTCGCCCTGCTGCGACTCGAGGCGCGCCTCCTCGACGCCGTAGCGCCCGTTGTGCGGGTGCACCGTGGTATCGCGATCGCCGTGGAACACGATCGTGGGCACGCGCGGCAGCGGCGCGGTTTTCTCTGCCTGCCCGCGCATCGCCGCGATCGCCGACACGGCATCGCGCGCCGAGGCATACGGCAGGCCCGAATGCACGCCGACCGCCGCGTACAGCTCGGGATAGGTCGCCCCCATGACCGCCGCCATCGCGCCGCCGGCCGACAGGCCCGCCACGTACACGCGCCGCTCGTCCACGCCGTAGCGCTCGATCACCTCGCGCGTGATGCCGGCGATCAGCGACGGCTCGCCCTGGTCGCGCTGCTGGTTGTGCAGCGAGAACCAGTTCCAGCAGCGCGAGAAGTTGGCGATGCGAGCCTGCGAGGGATACACCACGATGAAGTCCAGCTCGTCGGCGAGCCGGTTCATGCCCGTGCCGACCGCGAAGTCGTCGGGCGTCTGCTTGCAGCCGTGCAGCATCACCACCAGCGGCAGCGACCGGCCGCCATAGCGCGCCGGCAGATAGACCTTGTAGGCGCGCGTGCCCGCCGCATTGGCATAGTGGCGCTTGATGAAGCGCCCCGGCGCCTTGCTCCTGCGCCAGAACCGCGCTGCCCGCTTGAGAACCGAGGGAAGTTTCATGCAGCCTCTATCTCAGCGCGTTTGCGGCTATGCAGCAATGTATTTCTTCTCGGCGGCGCGGTATCTTGGGGTTTCCCCCCGACGGAGATACGACGTGCCCCGACTTGCGCCATTGCCCGCGGACGCGGATCCCAGCCTGAGCGCGGCTTTCGCGCAGTACGAGAAGTCGCTCGGCTTCATCCCCAACAGCGTGCTGATCATGCAGCGCCGGCCCAAGATGGTGCAGGCGCTCGCGCAGCTTGCCGCCGCGGTATGGGATCCCGAGAGCGCTGTAGATCGCGGCTTCAAGCGGCTGATTGCGCATTTCGCCAGCCGCGCGGCCGGCTGCCGGTACTGCATGGCGCATACCGTCGGCGGCGCGGCGAAGCTCGGCGTGGACGAGAAGAAGCTCGACGCGCTGTGGGACTACCGCTCGAGCCCGCTTTACAGCGAGGCCGAGCGCGTGGCGCTCGACTTCGCGCTCGCCGCCGGCTCGGTGCCCAACGAGGTCACCGACGAGATGTTCGCCGCCATGCGCCGGCACTGGAGCGAAGGGCAGATGGTCGAGATCGTCGGCGTCATTTCGCTATTCGGTTTCATGAACCGCTGGAACGACACCATGGCGACGCCGCTGGAGGAGGAGCCGGCCGAGGTCGGCGAGCGCTACCTCGCGAAACAGGGCTGGCAGCCGGGCAAGCACGCCGCATAATCCAACGAGGAGGAGTTACCGATGAGACTGATCACTGCTTTGGCCCTTGCCGCGGTCTGCGCGCTGGCGCAGGCGCAAACCTATCCCAGCCGTCCGATCACCATGATCGTGCCGTTCCCGCCCGGGGGCGTCGCCGACATCACCGGCCGCCCGCTCGCGGCAGCCATGTCGAAGGCGCTCGGCCAGCCGGTCGTGGTCGAGAACAAGGCGGGCGCGGGCGGCGCCGTCGGCCATGCGCACGCCGCCCGGCAGCCGGCCGACGGCTACAGCATCATGAACGCGCTCTCCTCGATCACCGTGATTCCCACCGCCGAGGAGGTGAACGGGCGCCAGCCGACCTACCGCATGTCGGATTTCACGCCTATCGCGCGCATCGCGGCCGACCCGACGGTGCTGCTGGTGCGCGCCGACAGTCCCTGGAAGACGATCGAGGACCTGATCGCCGACGCGAAGAAGCGTCCCGGCAAGATCAGCTACAGCACCTCCGGCATCTACGGCACCACGCACACCTGCCAGGCGATGTTTACCCAGGCGGCAGGCATCGACATGCTGCACGTGCCCTACAAGGGCGGCGGGCCCTCGATGCTCGCGCTGCTGTCGGGCGAGGTGCACGTCACGGCGCAGTCGCCGGCGGTCGCCCACCCGCATGTGCAGGGCGGCAAGGTGCGCGCCCTCGCTTCCTGGGGTGCCAAGCGCCTGCCGCAGCTCGCCGACATCCCGACCCTCAAGGAGCGCGGACTGGACGCCGAGTTCTACATCTGGGCGGGCGTGTTCGCGCCCGCGGGCCTGCCGCCCGAGGTCGCCGCCAAGCTGCGCGAAGCGGTGCGCAGCGCCGTGAAGGACCCGGACTTCCAGAAGGCGATGGCCAACGTGAACACGCCGATCCAGTACCAGGACGCGCCGGAGTTCGCCGCCTTCGTCAAGGCCGACGGCGAGCGCCTGGCGGAGGTGGTGCGCAAGATGGGCAAGACGCAATGAAGGTAGCCACGTACCTCGCCGGCGGCCGGGAACGGCTGGGCTTCGTCGTCGGCGACGACGTGGTCGAGGCGCCGCCCGAGATGAGGGACATGAAGGCATTCATCGAGTCGGGCGCCGAGGGCCGGCGCGCCGCCGACGCGTACCTCGCCAAGGCGCCCGCGACGGCGCGCCGGGCGCTCTCGTCGGTGAAGCTTGCGCCGCCCGTCCGCCCGGCCACCATGCTGTGCAGCGGCAGCAACTACCGCGACCACAACAAGGAAAAGGCGAACACGCCGATTTCGGGCAAGGAACCGGAGTTCTTCGTCAAGACCGCCGACTGCGTGATCGGCCATGGCGACAAGATCATCTACGACGAGCGCCTGACGAAGAAGCTCGACGCCGAGACCGAGCTCGCAGTGGTGATCGGCAAGCCGGGGCGGCACATCCCGGTGGAGCGGGCCCTGGAGCACGTGTTCGGCTACACCATCGTCAACGACCTCACCGCGCGCGACCGCCAGGTGCGCAGGAACGAGCAGGGCTTCACCTGGTACGAGCTCGGGCGCAGCAAGTGCTTCGAGACCTCCGGGCCCACCGGCCCGTGGATCGTCACCGCCGACGAGGTCCCCGATCCCCAGGCGCTGCGCCTGCGCACGCGCATCAACGGCGAGCTGCGCCAGTCGGCCTCGACCGGCAACATGATCTTCTCCTGCGCGCACCTCATCCACTTCTTCTCCGCCAACATGACGCTGCAGCCGGGCACCATCATCATCACCGGCACCCCGGGCGGCACCGCCTGGTCCACCGACCCCGAGCTCGGCGGCAAGTGGGTGGGGGGCGACGGCAGCGAGACGCTGGTCCCGGCGAAGGGCTACCTCAAGCCCGGCGACGTCGTCGAGTGCGAGATGGAGAACATCGGCGTGCTGCGCAACGTGGTCGGCACCGCCTAGGGGCCGTCGGCCGGCTGCAAGCCGCCCTCGGTCATCAGCGGCGGCGGCGGGAATGCCGGCGGAAAAATACGTGAGCTTCTGCACCGCCTCGGGCAGCAACCCGACGATATCGATGCCGGGCACCGGCGAGAGCTCGCACAGCTGCTGCACGCCGAGCTCCGCTTCGCCGGAAGCCACCACCAGCCCGACCGGACCCTTTTTCACCACCACGCGCTTTTCCAGCGTGACGTGGAGTCGTTCCAGCAACTCGGCGAAATAGAGGCCGCTCGCGCCGACTTCGGAGTGCGCTACGGATCGTGCGGCCCGCAGCGCCGCCACCAGCGCGTCGAGCGAGCCGATATCGGGCTTGGGCGCGCCCGAGCGCACCGCCACGCCGACGCCGGAGCTGCCGAGCAGCCATGCCTGCGTGACGCTGTGGCTTGCGAGCTCGTCCATCGCCTCGCGAGTGAGGATGAGGAGGTCGGCCGGCTCCCCGCGGCGCACCCGCGGCAGGATGGCCTGCGTCGCGTCGAAGCGCAGCTCGAGCCCGCCCAGCTCGCGCTCGAGCCTGGGCTGCAAGCGCTCCAGCACGCCTTTGAGGGCGAGCGAACTAAAAACGGTTACGGTCAGAGCTGGGGACTCTGCTTTAATCCTTCGGCCCGGCCAAGGAACTCGAGAAAGATGCGTGCCATGGCGTCTTCCTTGTCCTTCCATTCCTTTGGATCCCATTCGGCCAGCAGATCATTATCAGGACGCTTTGCCACAACATCGTCGTGTAGCTCGCTATTGGGGACTAAGCCCTGGACCTTTCTCGCGATTGCCGGCGGATGGATCCGGTCGTTGCCGGCAATGAGGCACACGGGGACAGTGATTGACCGCAGCTGCGCCTCGGTAGCGCCGATGACGGGCATGTTGGAAGCCTCCAGAAATTTTTGCCGCCATCTCGTCATGGTGCGGATGAACTCTGACGGGTCCATGCGGATAAGCTTTTCGCGATTGGAAGGCCGCGATGCGATGCAGGCACGAAAGTGCTCCGACTCGCATACCGCTTCCATTCCCCCGGACTGTGCGAGCTTGATGAATGCACCATAGTAGATTTCCGCGAGTTCTTCGGCCGCAGTGCTGCCACCGGTCACGCGCCAGAGAAGAAGGCCCTTCACTGAGTTTGGATGGCGCAGGGCAAACAGGAGCGCGAGACGCGCGCCTGCCGACGAACCGCCGACATACAGCTTGGCGATACCTAGCTGACCGCATAGCTCCTGAAGATCGTCTGCCCATATCTCATGCTCAGAGCCGAGGTCCTGGATCGCCACCTCGGATTTCCCGCAATTACGTCGATCGTGGAGCAGGACGCGAAAGCCTCGGTCGGCGATCCTTTGGGAAAGAGGAACGAGCTCGGCGTACGATCGGCGGCTTCCTGGAGTGAATGCAACCCAAGCACCGCGGCTGCCAATGACCTCGTAGTTAATATGAATGCCACGAACCACGGCCTCTTGCATCGTAATCGCTCCTGATCAAGTTGCTAGGTTAGATCCGTGTCTGACGAATAGAGCGGGCGTAATTCTGTGAACTCGGAAACGCGAGATCCTGGGTAATAGGTCGCCTGAAATGCCGGCCGCTCTTGTAATCGTGCATACCAGTCGGAGACCTTCGGATACTTGCCTTCCCAGATATGGGCAAGACCAAGATCGTTCATACGGTCGATGCTGGGCATCACGAGCACATCGGCGAGGGTAAGTTGTTCGCCCATCAGCCACGGCCCCCTCCGGGAAATCGCCTCGTCCATGCGCTGGCACGTCTCTTCAAGCTGCCGAAGCGCGCGATCCACGTCTTGCCTCTTGAATCCTTTTGGCGATCCCATCCGCTCGAACAGTTCTTTGCGGACTTTGCGCACGTTCATCTGCTCGTCCTCGAAGCGCTTTTGGTCGAGTCCGTCGAACCGGTACAGGAACGCGCGGTTCACCGACGGCACGCGTATGGCCGGCACCGCCACTTCTTCAATGTAATGCATCCATGCCCTCATGGAAGCCCGCTCGAGTATGTCCTCCGGCACCATCGCGTCTTGCGGAAATCTTTCGTCCAAGTATTCGCAGATAACGCTCGACTCTATGATTGGAACGCCGTTGTCCACGAGGGTCGGCACAACGCCGTTCGGGTTGAGCGCAAGATAGTCCGGTCTCAACTGGTCCTTCTTCGCCAGATTGAGCTTGATGTCGTCAAATTTCAGGCGTTTTTCGTGAAGTACAAAGCGCACCTTTTGGCTGCACGTGGAATGCGAGGCGTGGTACAGGGTCAGCATGGTCAAGCTCGTTATGCGGAGCCGCCATCTTATCTGTTCGCTTGGTGGAACGACGAGCCGACGTTCGAGGGTTAAGCTGAAGTGCGAAACACATATGGAGTGGCGAATGACCTTCAAAGTAAGGCGAGTCGTAACGGGACATGACGGATCTGGGCGCGCGGTGGTAACCCTGGATGAAACGGCGAGCAACGTTCTGGCTAACCGACCGGGCGCTAGCTCGGTCGTGATCTGGACCACCGCAGGATTCCCTGTAGACAATACTGATGACTTCGACGGCGCCCGGCGGGATGTGAAAACGAGCGAGGGAAACGGAACCGTATTCCGGATCGTGCAGTACGAGCCTGGGGTATCGCCAAGGGTCCATCGCACCGACAGCATCGACTATGGGGTCGTGATATCGGGCGAGATCCATATGCAGCTCGATGACACGGAGGTGCATCTGAAGGTCGGCGATGTCCTCGTGCAGCGCGGAACCATTCACAACTGGGTGAACCGCGGATCCAAGCCGTGCGTCATAGCATTCGTGCTCATCGGTGCGAAGCCGGTGACCGTGGCTGGGAAAACCCTCCAGGCGCATGGCTAAAGATTTTTCAACAAGGAGATTACGATGAGCCTGCGGAAAGTCGTATTGCTTGCTGTGGTGCTGGCAGCCTCCGGCAATGTAATAGCCCAAACCGACGTGACCAGCTACCCGCAAAAGCCAATACGGATGATCGTGACGACACCGGCCGGCTCCGCCGGTGATTTTTTCTTCCGGATAGTCGCGGATGGCTTGTCGGCCCACTACAAGCAGCAGGTTTTCGTCGAGAACCGGCCAGGCGCGGGCGGTCTCATCGGTGCTACCGCCCTCGTGACTGCTCCGCCGGATGGATATACGGTCGGTATCGCTTCCACCGCCCACCTGGTCGCGCCGATGCTGCAGAAGAAGCCGCCTTACCGGCCGATTGAAGATGTCACACCGATTACCGTAATCACCTCCATACCCAGTGTTGTAATCGTGAACACGCGTCTGCCCGCGAAGAATATTCAGCAACTCGTGGCGAGCGCCAAGGCAAAGCCGGGAGCCCTGAACTTTGCCTCGCTGGGCGATGGAACGGCAACGCACCTGGCAGCAGGTATCTTCAACCATGCCGCCGGCATGCCAGCCACTCACATTCCCTTCCGCAATACATCGGACATGCAAACTGCCTTAATGTCCGGGGAGGTTCACTACGCTGTGCTGCTCCTTCCTATCGCGGCGCCGATACTGAAGAGCGATCGCGCACGTGCGCTGGCCGTCACCAGCGCCACACGTAGCCCAGTGATGCCTGATGTGCCAACGCTTGCCGAGTCCGGCATTGTCGAGGGGGAGTCGGACGCCTTCGTCGGCCTCGTCGGTCCAGCGAATATGTCGCGGGAGATAGCAGCAAAGCTCAGTAAAGACATTGCAATAGTCTTAAGCAAGCCGGAAACCCGGGACAAGTTCGCCACGCAGGGCGCGGTTCCCGTGCTGGACTCATCGCCCGAGAAGCTCGGCAACCTCCTGAAGAATGAGCACGAGCGCTATCGAAAGCTCATTTCCACGCTGGGCCTGCAGGCGAGATGAGATACAAGTTTCGGCGATAGAGTGGAGGTAGTCTCGCCGTACCCCGCCGGCCGCGCCCCGGCCCTTGCGCCGTTCGGCGTGCGCAGCTTCCGCTTCCAGTGGCCGGCGGACCTCGCCACCTCGTGGGCCTTCGAGATGGAGGCGCTGATCCTCGGGTGGTACGTGCTCGTCGCCACCGGCTCGGTACAGTACCTCGTGATCATCGCCGCGCTGGCGTGGGTCGGAACGCTGTTTTCGCCCTGGCTGGGCATCGTGGGAGACCGCATCGGCGTGCGTCCGCTGCTGTGCGCCACGCGCGCGATTTATGCGCTGCTCGCCGGCGTGATCGCGGTGCTGACGCTGAGCGGCGCGCTCGTCCCCTGGCATGTGTTCGTGGTGTCGGCCTTGGCCGGGCTGCTGCGGCCTTCCGACATGGCCATGCGCCATGTCCTGGTGGCGCACACCATGCGGCCCGCCAGCCTCATCGGCGCGCTCGCGATCTCGCGCACCACCTCGGACACGGCGCGGATCGTGGGCGCGCTGGCCGGCACGGGCGGGGTGGCGCTCATCGGCATGGGCCCGGCCTACGCCGTCGTCACCGCCATGTACGTGGCCGCGTTCGTCCTGTCGCTGGGCGTCGCCGCGCAGCCGAAAAGCCAGGCGCATGTCGATACCCTGGCAAGCCTCAGGCAGGCGGTGCATTACGTGTGGCGCAAGCCCGACCTGCTGGGCGCGTTCGGCATCGCGTTCCTGGTGAACCTGCTCGCTTTTCCGTTCTTTCTCGGCCTGCTCCCGTTCGTCGCGAAGGACGTGTACGCGGTGGGCCAGTCGGGGTTGGGCTACCTTGCCATGGCGTTCTGGACCGGCGCCCTGGTCGGCTCGCTGGTGGTGGGCGCCAACCGGGTGCCGCTGCCGGCTGCGCGCGTGATGCTGTGGACGACGGTGGTCTGGTTCGGGACCATCCTGCTTTTCGGGCAGACCGCGTCGCTCGGGCCGGGCCTCGCGCTGCTCTTCGCCTCGGGGTTCGTGCAAAGCTTCTGCCTCACGCCGCTCGCCGCGGTGATGCTGCGCTCATCGAGCGAAGAGATGCGCGGCTCGGTCATGGGCATCCGCATGCTTGCCATCTGGGGGCTGCCGCTGGGGCTGCTCGCCGCGGGGCCGATCATCGAGCAGCTCGGCTACGCCGCGTGCACGCTGATCTATTCCGGCCTGGGCCTGGCGGCGACGGTCGCGATTGGTTACCGCTGGCGCCGCGCGCTGTGGGACCGCTCGGCGGCTGCAAACTCGGCGCTCTAAAGCGTCGTCAGCCACCCGACGAAACCTACCAGGACCAGCAGTGCGCAGATGGCGAGGGTCCACTTGTGCCGTCCGGCCGACTGCCGCAGGCGTATGAGCTCGGTACTGTCCTTCATGGGGCGACATGATAGCCGGAAGGCGTGCCCAGCACGGTGGTGCGCTCCAGGTGGCGCCGCTGCGCCGGATCGTAATCTCCCAGCGCGAGGTGGCAGGTGCGGCGGTTGTCCCAGATGACGAGGTCGTCGGTCTGCCAAGCGTGCCGGTAGACGAACTGAGGCCGGGTCGCATGGCGGATCAGGTAATCGATGATCGGCTGGCTTTCTTCCGGCGTCAGGCCTTCGAGGCATTTCACCTTCTCGCCGATGTAAAGCGCCTTTTTCCCGGTCTCGGGGTGCACCCGGACGAGCGGCTGGGCGACCGGCGGATTGCGCTTGCGGTTCTCCGCCTCCCATTGCGCCGACATGCCGGAATTCTTGCGCTCGGAATGATGGATGCCGTGCAGCCCCTCGAGCATGCGCTGCATGGCCGCAGAAAGCGCCTCGTAGGCGAGCACCATGTTGGCGAACATCGTGTCGCCGCCCACCGCGGGCACTTCCACCGCGCGCAGGATCGAGCCAAGGGATGGCGCGAGCGTGAAGGACATGTCCGAGTGCCACATCTGGCCGGTGTAGCGCGAGCTCGAGGGAGAGCCGTCGGGCTTGGCGTCGTTGGTGACCATCAGGAGCTCGGGGTACTGCGCATCCCGGTCGAGCGGCAATGAGTCGTGCCGGTCGAGCTCGCCGAACCGGCGGCTGAAGGCGATGTGCTGCTCGCGCGTGAGGCGCTGGCCGCGAAACAGCAGCACGCCGTGCTTGAGGAAAGCCTGGTGCACGGCCTCCCAGTCGGCGCCGGACACCGGCCGGCGGATGTTCAGGCCGCGGACCTCGGCGCCCAGGGCGTAGGACAGCGCGCGCAGCTCGAGCGCCATGGAGCTATCTAGGCAGCAGGCAAAAGCCCTGCGACGCCACGCCGAGCGCGGGATTGAACTTGCTGCGGAAATTCTCCAGCGCGATCGCCGCGGTGAGCTCGACGACCTGCGGCTCGCTGAAATGCTCTCTCAGCCGCGCGAACAGCGCGTCGTCCACCTTCTGGCCGGTATGGGTCATGCGCTCGGCGTACTCCAGCGCCACGCGCTCGAGATCGCTGAAGGCGCGGCTCTCGCGCCAGCCGGCGAGGTCCGCCACCTTCTGCTCGCCCCCCTCGACATCCGTCACACGGACGGAATTGATGTCCACTCAGAACGGGCAGCCGTTGATGCCCGCCACGCGCAGCGACACCAGCTCGGCCAGGCCCTTGGGCAGCGTCCCGGATGCGGCGATCGAGCCGCTCAGCATCTTCGCCGCGCGCAGGATGGGCGGGCAGTGCGCCATGACCTTGGTGGGGTTGAGCAGATCGCCGTAGAGGGCGCGCTCCTTGGCGAACAGCGGCTCGAGGATCGGGTCCCCGCGGGCGTCATCGATTTCTCTTACTCTGGGCATGCAAGCTCCTCGTGGTGAAAGTCAGGCGCCGGCCGCGGCCGCCCCGGCGCTCGCGGATTCGTGGTCCTGTTCCGCCGTACCGCCGGCGCAGCCGATGGCGCCGATGACCCGGCCGCCTTTGCGGATCGGCACCGCGCCGCCGGTGGGCATGGCGAATCCGGACGACACCGCCGGAACCGCGCTCCAGAACGGGTTTCCCGCGTGCAGCGCGGCGAGATCCAGGGTCGCGGTGCGGAATGCCGCCGCGGCCACGGCCTTGGCTTTGGAGGTTTCGGGCGTGAGGAACCCGGTGCCGTCGCCCTTCATCGTGAGGACCAGGCGGCCGGCTTCGTCCACTACCGAAACGGTGATCGACAATCCCTTGGACTTCGCATGGCCCTGCGCCGCGCGCGCCGCTCGATCGGCGATTTCCAGCGTCATCTCGATCATGGCGAATCCGTTTCCTTATGAAAGCGCTTTTCTAGCAGAGTTCTGCACGCGGGGACAGAGTTCCCCGGAGAACCAGCTAGCGAAACGCCGGCTCGCCTTTCAACCCCGAAGCGGTTCGGCGATCCGCCATCGCTTATATTGCGAGCGCCGCCTTTTTCCTCCTCCTCAGAAGTTAAAGGCGGCCACCGCCCCGGCGCACAATGCGTGCGGGGCACCGATTAAGATGAAGCGGTGGCCCAGACTCACTATCCGCCGGTTGGCTCGCACTGGAAGGAACTGGATCGGCGCGTCAAGCGCACCGTGAAGGTTATACGCCATGACCTGGCAAAGGCGCGTGTCCGCATCTACTGCCCGGAAACCGACCAGTTGAGCTGGGCGAAGCCGGAGCGCTTCAACGGCCGCAGCGGCGGTTACGAAAGGCTTGCGCCCTAGCCGCGTGGCTGGAATACGAGAAAGTACTGGTTGGGGAGAAAGTCGTACTGCTTGGCCATCCGGTAGCCGGCGCGCTCCAGCTCCTCGATCACGCGCTGCAGCGCGATGCGCGCGGCCCGCGGCGGGCCGTCGGCGGAGCTCATTCGAAAGTCGATGACGGCGAGGCGGCCGCCGGGCTTGACGGAGGCGCGCAGGTTGCGGAAGTAGCGCTCCCGGTCCTCGATATGGTGATAGACGTCCACCAGCAGGACCAGATCGGCTTTCTCGGGAA
>CBDDSA010000132.1:0-4247 GCA_965233185.1 uncultured bacterium | reverse complement strand
TGCTCGAGCGCGCCGGCTCCGGAGAGGTCCAGGAAGTCATCCTGGCCACCAATTTCACCAACGAGGGGGAGGCCACCGCCCACTACATCGCGGAGATGCTGCGAGCGCGCAGCGTCAGGGTCAGCCGCATCGCGCGCGGCGTCCCGCTCGGCGGCGAGCTCGAGTACGTCGATGTCGGGACCATCTCGCAGGCGCTCCTAGACCGGCGCGGAATCTAGTAAATTCGCGGTTAGGGAGGAACACCAGAATGAGAATGCGCATGATGCAATGGCTCATCGCGGCGGCCGCAGCCTTCGCGCTTACCCCGGCCCTCGCGCAGCTGGAGAAGCGCGACGTCCACATCGCAGTGGGGGGCAAGAACGCCTTCTACTACCTGCCGCTCACGATCGCCGAGCAGATGGGCTACTTCAAAGACGAAGGGCTCGAGGTCAAGATCAGCGATTTTGCCGGAGGCTCGCAGGCGCTGCGCGCCGTCGTGGGAGGAAGCGCAGAGGTGGTCTCGGGGGCTTACGAGCACACCATCAGCCTGCAGGGCAAGAAGCAGTATTTCCGCGCCTTCGCCCTGCAGGGTCGGTTGCCGCAGATTGCGCTGGGGATTTCGAGCGCAAAAGCAGGACAGATCAAGTCGTTCAAGGACCTCAAGGGCCTGAAGATCGGCGTCTCCGCGCCCGGCTCGAGCACTCACAACCTGGTGAAGCAGCTGCTCACGAAAGGCGGACTCGATCCGAGCAAAGACGTCGCCATCGTCGGCGTTGGAATCGGTTCCGGAGCCATTGCCGCCATGAAGAGCGGGCAGGTCGATGGAATATCCAATGTCGATCCGGTGATGACGAAGCTCGAAATGGATGGCTCGGTCAAGGTCATCGCAGACACCCGGACTCGCAGGGGGACGCAAGAGATCTGGGGTGCTCCGCTGCCGGCAGGCTGCCTGTATGCGCCCGAGTCGTTCGTGCAGAAGTATCCCAACGTTGCGCAGGCGCTCGCCACGGCCATCGTCAGGGCGGACAAGTGGATCGCCAAGGCGAGCGCGACGGACGTCGCCAGAGTCGTGCCGGAGGCGTACCTGTTAGGCGATCGCGCCCTGTATCTCTTCGCCTTCGACAAGGTGAAGGAAGCGATTTCGCCCGACGGCATCATTTCCGACGCGGGGGCGAAGGCGACCCTCGAGGCGCTACGGGCATTCGATCCGGGCGTCAAGAGCGCGCAAATCGAGCTCGCGCGGACCTACACGAACGAGTTCACCAAGAAAGCAAACCAGAAGTACAAGTGAGTGACGCGGCCGAGCCGGGCGTCCCGGCGCTCGCGCTCGAGAACATCACCTGTACCTTCGCCGCGCGCGAGGACCGGGCCAAGCGCTATACCGCCGTCAAGGACACGACTCTCGTGATCGCGCCGGGTGAGTTCGTCTCCGTCGTCGGGCCGACCGGTTGCGGAAAGTCCACGCTGCTCAACGTCGCGGCCGGATTGCTCGCCCCTACAGCGGGCGAGGTGCATGTGTATGGGCAGAAGCTCGCTGGGATCAACTCGCGCGCTGGCTACCTCTTCCAGGCCGACGCGCTCATGCCGTGGCGCAACGCTCTGGAGAACGTAATCGCGGGCCTCGAGTTCCGAGCCACGCCCGCCGCGCAGGCACGCGAGCAGGCGGAGAGCTGGCTCAGCCGGGTCGGACTCGCGGGCTTCGGGGATCGCTACCCGCACCAGCTCTCCGGCGGGATGAAGAAAAGGGTCTCGCTCGCGCAGACGCTGATTCTGAATCCGGAGATCCTGCTGATGGACGAGCCGTTTTCCGCCCTCGATGTGCAGACCCGGCAGCTCATGGAGAACGAGCTGCTTGAGCTATGGTCGGCGAACCGAAAATCCGTGATTTTCATCACCCATGACCTCGAAGAGGCGATCGCGCTTTCCGATCGGGTGGTGGTGCTCTCGGCCGGTCCCGCGACCCGCCCCATCGGCGAGTACACGATCGATCTGCCGCGCCCCCGCGACGTCGCGGACATCCGGCTCACCCCGCGCTACCTCGAGCTCCACACGAAAATCTGGCATGCGATGAAGTCCGAAGTGCTGAAGGGATATGCGCAGCAGCGTCAGTAGGGGAATCCGCTTCTGGCAGCTCGTGCTGCTGGCGGCGCTTTTCGTCGCCTGGCATGTCGGGACCAGCCCGACCCTGCTGCCGCCGGTCTACTTTGACGACCCGAACCGTGCAGCGTTCTTTTTCGGAGAGCCGCTCAAGGTGCTCGGACGCGTCTGGGACTGGTTCATCGGCGGGGACATCTATCGCCACCTGTGGGTCACTCTGATCGAAACGCTGCTCGCATTCTTCCTCGGGACGGCACTCGGGCTCGTAATCGGGCTGTGGCTTGCGCTCAGCCCGTTCGCCTCCGCGCTGCTGGACCCCTATATCAAGGCGCTGAACTCGATGCCGAGGGTGATTCTCGCCCCGATCTTCACGGTATGGTTCGGACTCGGCGTGGCGTCCAAGGTTGCTTTGGGCGTTACGCTTGTTTTTTTCATCGTCTTCTTCAACGTCTATCAGGGCGTGCGGGAAGTCAGCCCGGTCGTTCTCGCGAACGCGCGAATGCTCGGGGCATCTCACCGTCAGCTCCTGCGGTTCGTTTTCCTCCCGAGCGCGATGAGCTGGGTGTTCGCCAGCCTTCACAACTCCGTGGGGCTGGCGTTTGTCGGGGCAGTCGTCGGGGAGTATCTAGGCTCGTCGGCAGGGGTCGGTTACCTGATCCTGCAAGCCGAGGGCGTCTTCGATATCAATACGGTGTTTGCGGGCATCCTGGTCCTGACCGCATTCGCGCTGGTGCTGGACTGGATCGTGTCGATCGTGGAGCGGCGCCTCATGGTGTGGCAGCCGCGCAGTGGGGAAACTGAGAGGATCTGATGACTACTACGAAGCTGCTCGCTGCACTCCTGTTGGCCGTGCATCTGGCTGCGCAGGCGCAGACCTATCCTTCCAAGCCGGTTCGCGTGGTGATTCCCTATCCGGCCGGTTCTACGCCGGACATCGTCGGCCGGACGGTCTCCGAGCGCCTGCAGAAAGCGCTGGGACAGCCGTTCGTCGTCGAGAACCGCACCGGTGCCGGCGGGAACATCGGCACGGAGATCGTCGCGAAGGCGGCGCCCGATGGCCACACGCTTCTGGTCGCCATCAACGGTCCCGTCGCGGTCAACAAGCATCTCTACAAGAGCCTGCCTTTCGATCCCGACAGGGACCTGCTGCCAATCTCCCTGCTGGCCTCGGCTCCGCAAATGCTGGTCACGACGCCCGCGGTGCCGGCGGAGACCTTCAAGGCCTTTATCGACTACGCGAAGCGCAATCCGGGCAAGCTGTCCTTTGGCTCGGTCGGCGCCGGCAGCGCCTCGCATCTCACCATGGAGCTCCTGAAGAACGATGCGCGTGTCTTCATCGTTCACATTCCGTATCGGGGCTTCCCGCCTGCCGTGACCGATATGCTGGCCGGCAATATCGACACGCTGTTCGCCATCATCCCGGCCGTCCTGCCGCACGTGAAAGCGGGGAAAATGCGCGCGCTCGCGGTGACCGCGCTCAAGCGCAACCAGTTGGCCCCCGAAGTTCCGAGCGTTGCGGAGCTCGGCTATCCCCAGCTCGAGTCCCTGGCATGGATCGGTCTTCTCGCGCCGGCGGGCACCCCAGCGCCGGTCGTCGAGCGGCTCAGCGCGGAGACGGTAGGGAATATGACGACAAGGGACGTGCGCGAGATGCTGGGGAAACAGGGCTTCGATGTCGTGGCGAGCAAGCCCGGGGAATTCCGGCGCTGGATTCGCTCGGAGTCCGAAAAATGGGCCAAGGTCATCAAAGCTAGCGGGGCGACCGTCGATTGATCTACAATGGCGGTTCTGACGCGGGGTGGAGCAGTCTGGCAGCTCGTCGGGCTCATAACCCGAAGGTCATAGGTTCAAATCCTATCCCCGCAACCAACATCCGAAGCTCGCCGCTGGCATAGCACCAAGCCAGAGGCGGGTTTCGTGTAGCGAACGGAACGAAAAGGCTGTCGCCAGGCCTTGCACTGGCCTGCGGAATCCTTCATAATCGCTGTCTCACTTGCTGCGGCGGCGTCCAGAACACCGGACCCCATCTGCTTCCGCAAGGGAAGTCTGCAGCAAAGCTCTTTAAAAATTCGCAGCCGATAAGTGTGGGCGCTTGACTGCAAGGCAGCCGACCGCGCCGGTTCGCCGGTTCGGGAAGCAATCTCCAAGCATCAAGTGCTCACAGAGAAGTA
>CBDDSA010000131.1:0-3354 GCA_965233185.1 uncultured bacterium | reverse complement strand
ACAAAAGAGGGCCCCGCCGCGTGAGCGGACGTCCCGGGGCCTCGCGATCCAGCTGGACGTCTTCGTATCGAACTCCCCGAGCTGCTGCAGCTCGCGGTACTGCTCCTCCGTAAGGAGCTCGATGCCCATCGCGGCCGCCATCTCGACTGCGCTGCCCACCCGGTTGTGCTCCTTTCTCGAGCTCAATGCCTCGCGGTCGTAGCAGAGGCTCCTGCGCCCGAGCGGGCTCTCTGCAGAGTCACAGAAAACGTATTGGCCGGCGGCCTTGTCCTGGCCAATCATGTCCGGTTCACCGCCCGACGCCTCCATTTCAACCAGCGATTTCAGGGCAGCCGGACTTCCTTCCAGCCTGGCCAGAACGTCCTCCCACGCGACCCCTGCGTGCCGCTGCATGTTCTTCTCGAATCGGCTCTTCAGCGAAGATGTTCTTGTCGCGTTTCTGCAGGCCGTACCAGAACCAAAGGATGGCGGAAAAAAGGTACGCACTCCACGACACCACGGAAACGCCGGCGGCCTGGTGGCCGACCCAGATGGTCAGAACCTGCGGAACCGTCATGAGCATCGTGAAGACCGACATGCCTCCCAGCACGCGACTAAGCATCGTGTCGGAGCGGGACGCGACACCGGCGGGAGTGGTGCGGTCTGGTGCCATGGTCGCCTCCGAGTGTTCCTGTGTGCCGCTTCACTGCTGTAGCGCGAGGCGCCAAGCTACGACCTCCTCGATGATGCTTGCCGCCTCAGCCGCGGCGCGCCGCCTCGATTGCGGCGATGTCGATCTTTTTCATCTGCATCATCGCATCGAACGCGCGCTTGGCGGCAGCTCTGTCGGGATCGGTCACCGCTTTCGTCAGGGCGATCGGCGTAATCTGCCAGGACAGGCCCCATCTGTCCTTGCACCAGCCGCACGCACTCTCCTGGCCGCCGTTGCCGACGATCGCGTTCCAGTAACGATCCGTCTCGGCCTGGTCGGCGGTTGCGACCTGGAACGAGAATGCTTCGTTGTGCTTGAACGCGGGTCCGCCATTGAGCCCGAGGCAGGGAATCCCCATCACGGTAAACTCGACCATCAATACATCCGCTTGCTTCCCCGACGGGAAGTCTCCCGGTGCGCGGTGCACCGCGCCAACGGATGAATCGGGAAAGGTCTTGGCATAAAACCGCGCTGCTTCCTCGGCCGCGCCGTCGTACCAAAGGCAAATCGTGTTTTTTGCTGGCTTTGCCATGTCACTGCTCCATCATCAGAGACTCATGCTAGGGAGCTTTCCGCGGTGGTAGCTCTGCGAATTGCGGAAGGTCGTCGGTAATGTCATGCCACGGGGCCTTGGAAGCCACGTATACATGAAATCCTGGCTTGATACCCGGGTCGTCGTCGAGGGCCCCGAGCGGTAGCCCGTAAGATCTCGGGTCGTTATCGAAGCGGCTCAGAAGCGGGGATCCACACCTGCGGCAAAACCCGCGGTGGTTTCCGGGCGAGGATTCATAGTACGTGACCAGTTCCGCGCCTTGCGTCCAACGGAAGTCTTCAGCTTTGACGCGTGCGCGGCTACGAAACGCGGCGCCGTGCGCTTTCCGGCACATGGAGCAATGGCAGTTGAGCGGATACGAGAGCGGGCCGCTGATCTCGTACCGTACACCCCCGCAGAGGCAGCTGCCTCGAAGCATCAAGACTTTCTGGCGCGTGGCGTCACGATGGCCGCCTGATGTTCGCGTTGGCGCTGTGAGATGACTGCATGCGTCACGTAACGGCCACCTCGCTGGGCTTCAAACTGAAACTCGCGCCGCCCCCATCTGCGGCGAACCAGATCATTCCGTATCGGTCGATCTCGAGGACCTCGAATACTTTTCCTTCATACGACCGTAATCGGGCTTGATCCTCCCGCGGTAATCCTCGGGCACATGATGCCACCGACTCTATCCGCACCTTTGCACCAACCCGGATAGCGCGCCCCGTTCTGTCCAAGGAAGCCAGCGGGAAGCCAGGTGGAAGACTTTTGGGCGGCGGCCAATTGGTAGTCATCTAACCTTCGCGTCTGCCGCGCCGCATGCGCGGATCTAATGAAGGCGCCATAACATCCAGGAAAACCCCATAACGCAGAGAGCCGCGAGCACAATTAGCGCGGCCAGCGCCTGGTAGAGCCGACCATACAGGCGCGCTGCAGCACCGTGAGTAACGGGTGTGTTGCGGACAACCTTCACTCCCTCCGGCGGATGACGGCTCCCGCGAAGCACTCGGCCGCCGAAACTCCAGATCCATGCCGCAATCAGGAGCAGAGGCATGAAAAGCAGAAGAAGCGCGCCGATGAGGATGCTGACCTGGACATGAGATTCATTCGCCACGAACCAGGATAGGAGCGACTCGCGGTAGCGGTCGAGCAAGACAAAGACCACGGTCCCCAGGCCCGCGAAAACCACGAGACACACCAGCGAGATTCGTCGGGTTCCCGGGTCAGCCCGCTGGACTTGGGTCATGCTGGCGGGCATGGCTTCACCTTGCGAGCCTTGTCGAGGAACGCGCGGATCTGCCCGGCTATCCCCTTGAATTCCTCGACCTTGCCGTAGTTGGCGACGAAGTTCTCGAGTACAGCGCGGCCGTCGAGCCGTTCCTGCTCGAGACGCCGGCACTCGCGCTCGGCCGCCTCACGCGCTTCCTGCTCGGCGCGTTGGCGTTCACGGGCTTCTGCTTCCGCCTTCTCCTGACGCTCGCGCTCTTCCCGGGCCTTGCGCGCGGCCTCGGCCTGCAGCCGGCGGCGCTCGACGGCGAGCCGCTCCTCCTCGGCAGCCCGCTCGGCGGCGAGCCGCTCCTCCTCGGCAGCCCGCTCTTTCCGGGCGGCCTCTTCCCGGGCGAGCTGCTGGGCGCGCTCACGCTCGAGGCGCTCGCGCTCGGCGCGCTCCTCGGCCTCCTTGCGGGCCCTGGCCTGCCGCTCCTCTTCCGCGATCTTGGCGCGGCGCTCGGCCTCCGTGACCTCACGGCACAGCAGATTAGCGCCGTCGGTGTCGAACGGTCCGCTGCAGTCCTGCTCGCTCACCTTGCGCGACGGATCCATCGGTGGCGCGCTGGCTCCATCCTGCGGCCTGCTACTGCAGCCGGCCGCGAGCACGAGGAGGAGGACGACGGTTATGTTCTTGTTCATGGCTCTCCCTTCAGTCCGTAGGCGCGTAGCGCCGGAACTGGTGAATTGTCTTCGAAGCGAAGGATACGCGCAGCGCGCTCGGCGCGCTGCGGCACAATCCCCACATCAGCAGCGGCGCCTTGAGTCCGACGTCATGGGACGGCCACCTTGCGCGGCTCATACCGCATTGCCACCGCGCCCGAGCCGAGCTCCAGCCGACTCACAAGCTTCAAGTCGACGTCCT
>CBDDSA010000130.1:0-6985 GCA_965233185.1 uncultured bacterium | reverse complement strand
GCTTCGCGCCCAGCTTTGGAGCTGCCGTTCTTGTTCTTCACTAAGATTGATGGCCGGTGCGATTCGCATATCCGTAGCCCCCTAATGCTACAGACACGCACCTCGTATATAAGTTCTACCATTTACGGCGCACTACACTAGGTCCCTGGAAGTGCGCGATGCAGGAACAGACCGCTTCGCCGCTGCTCGGAGGCGGCCCCCGTTGTCAAGCGGCGGGGAGAAAGGCGACTGGGAAATTGCCCGAGCAGTGATCAAACGCCACCGGCGCCCTTTGGGAAGCGAAGGCCCCGATGGTCGGGGTATGGTTGCCGGACGCTGCCATTTGCCAACTAGTCGTTTTCGGCTGAAACTCTGTCAACCATGCAAGAGGGTAGCGTGCAACAGCAAGCCGCTAGTCAATCTATCGTCGCGAGCGGTCTACCAATCCCACTCGTAATCAGCGGCAGGCATTTGTGGCTTACCCGTACACAATCTACGGCAAGGTGGATTACCGGCGACCTTTCAATACCAAGGCGCTAAACGCTACGTTGGTTTTGCGGACGAGAAGATCACAACGCTCCATATTCTTCAGAAGATCGCCGACTACATTCGCTCATCGCGCTTTGGTATCTACGATATCTCTGGATGGAACGCTAACGTAACCCTCGAGCTGGGATTGGCATGCGGAATGAATGAGAAGGCATACCTCATTTCGAATCCGAAGCAGCATCAAGCTGGGGAAGTGCCGGCTGATCTTATGGGGGCTGGTGCTTGCCGCGATGCGCCAGATTCCGCAACAGATGCCAGCACTCAAAGCGGGGAAGTGGCAGATCGGCGTCGGGACCACCTTGCGCCGCAAGACCCTGCATCTACGGTTACGGCAGGATCGGCAGCGTCCTCGCGGGCTACGGCAGGGCTTTTTGAATGAACGTCTTGGCCTGGGCGCGAAAGTTCGCTCAGGCAGGCGCGCGCGGACGGCTATGCCGTGGCATCGAGCAAGGCAGCATTCTTCTCGGAATGCGACGTGATCTCCGTCCATATGCGCCTGGTCGAACCCGTGGCGCTGGTTGCCGCGCTGAAGAACGGGCGTCCGGCATAGCTGCCGTGGATGTCTATGAAGACGAGCCGGTGCTCGAGCCCCGTCATCCCTTGTTCGCAATCGAACGCCGTATGCACGCCGCACCTCGGCTACGTCACGCGCGACGAGTACGACGTCCAGTTCTCGGACATCTTCGACCAGATCGTCGCCTACGCGGCCGGCAAGCCCATCAACGTCGTGAATCCAAAAGCGCTGGAAAGCGGATGGAACCGAGGGAATTGGTCCAGGCCAGGGTAGACGCTTTCAACCGGGCCGATGTTGCTGCCTTGGGCGACATGTACAGCGAGGATGCCACGAACCACTAGGTCGCCGAGAGGCCCGTGGTGGGGCGCTCGGCGATTCGCGCGATGTTCGCGGCCGAGCTCGCCCGCGCGAAGAAGGTGGTGTCCCAAGGCGATGGCGCCAAGGGCCGGGAGCTGCGTATCACCTGTTCCGGCTAAGGTCGCCGGCCGACGGCCCGCTTGCGGTCGCACGCATCAGCCAGACACGGCTGCCGGAGCCGTCCTTGAGGCTGCTGTTCACCACGGCGAGCGCGCCGTGGCGGTTCACGGCGAGCTTTTGCATGAGCAGGCCCTGGAAGCTGCCGTTGGGCGCGCCATCGGGCGAGGCGCTGCCGGGAATCGGTGCGGGAGGGGAGAAGGTGTGGCCGCCGTCAGGGGAATGCGTGATGCCCAGGCCGCGCGGGCGCTGCGCCTTGCCGGGAAATCGCTCGTAGGTGACGTAGACGCCGCGCGCGCCGTCCACGCCCAGGGCCGGAAAACCGGCGCCGGCTCCGGAGATCGGCCGTGCCGCGTCGAAGCGGCGCGCGCCGTCGGCCGACCGGCTGTACAGGATGCGTGCGTTCTCGGCATAGACGAGGTGCAGCGCGCCGCTTGCATCTAGGGCGATCTTCGGCGCGTCGGTGTAGCCGCGGCTGCGCGTGATCTGCAGCGGCGCACCGAAGCTCGCGCCGCCGTCGCTGGAGGTGGCGAGGTGGAGGTCGCCGTCGGTCCAGGCGAGGTGCACGGTGGCTTGGGCGATGGCGAGCGACGGGCCGCGGGCGGGCCGTGCTTGACCCTGGTTGACTTCAACGCGGGCTGAAAAGCTGCGGCCGCCATCGGTCGAGCGCCGGTACCAGAGGCGGCCTTCGTACTCGGTCCAGGCGATGTGCACGATACCGTCGTGACCGACGGCGAGGTCGAAACTGCCGTTGTGCCAGAGGTCTCGGGTGACGCGCCCTTTGCCGTCGCCGGCGCGCGAGTCGGAAAGGTTGAGCGGCTCGGCGAAGGTCCGGCCACCGTCCGCCGAACGCGCGAACAGTATGTCGCCGCCGTGCGAGCCGCCCGAGAAGATGATCTCCTGCCACAGCACGAAGAGCTCGTCGCCGGCCAGGGCCAGGCGCGGCAGCCAGGAAAACGTAGCGGGGCTGCGCGAAACGTTGACGCCGTCCACGAAGACGTCCTTGCGGCCCTGGTCCACCCAGGCCACCACCGCCCGGCCCTGGTCGTCGAGGGCGACGGCGGGATCGTCGACATAGTCGTAGCGCGAGTCGTTCTGCTGCCACGGCCCGCGCTCGCCGCCGCCGGCGGCAATCGGCGTGCCGCCATGCCATTGCGGCTCGCCCGCGAAGGCCGGGGTCGCGATGAGCAGGGCAAGGCACAGGCGCAAGGACATCGGGCGAGGCACGTTACGATTGAAATACGCAAGGCTTGGACCCGACTTAGAATGCGGCGGTTCTGATGCCGATCATCCGAGTTTCGAATCTCTCGAAGACCTACGCCTCGGGCTTCCAGGCGCTCAAGCAGATCGACCTCGAGATCCGCCGCGGCGAGATCTTCGCCTTGCTGGGGCCCAACGGCGCCGGCAAGACCACGCTCATCAACATCATCTGCGGCATCGTCATGCCCTCGACCGGCACGGTGACGGTCGACGGCCATGACATCGTGCGCGACTACCGCGCCGCGCGCGCCATGATCGGCCTGGTGCCCCAGGAGCTGCCCAACAACCCCTTCGAGTCGGTATGGGCGACGGTGTCCTTCAGCCGCGGCCTTTTCGGCAAGCCGCCCAACCCGGCCTACCTGGAGAAGGTGCTGAAGGACCTGTCTTTGTGGGACAAGCGGCACAGCAAGATCCTCACGCTCTCGGGCGGCATGAAGCGGCGCATGCTCATCGCCAAGGCGCTGTCGCACGAGCCGCAGATCCTGTTCCTGGACGAGCCCACCGCCGGGGTAGACGTGGAGCTGCGCCAGGACATGTGGGAGGTGGTGCGCCTGCTGCGCGACTCGGGCGTCACCATCATCCTCACCACGCACTACATCGAGGAGGCCGAGCTGATGGCCGAGCGCATCGGCGTGATCAGCCGGGGCGAGATCATCCTGGTGGAGGACAAGGCCGAGCTCATGCGCAAGCTCGGCAAGAAGCAGCTCACGCTGCAGCTGCAGCAGGTGCTGGCGGCGATCCCGCGCGAGCTCGCCGCGCACCACCTGGCGCTCGCCAACGGCGGCCACGAGCTCGTGTACACCTACGATACGCAGGGCGAGCGCACCGGCATCACCGGCCTGCTGCGCGACCTTTCCGCCGCCGGCATCGGCTTCAAGGACCTGCACACCACGCAAAGCTCGCTCGAGGAAATCTTCGTCGACCTGGTGAGGGAGGGAAGATGAACCTGCGCGCCACCTACGCGATTTTCGCCTTCGAGATGGCGCGCACCGGGCGCACGCTGCTGCAAAGCATCGTCGCGCCGGTGATCACCACGGCGCTGTACTTCGTGGTGTTCGGCGCGGCGATCGGCACGCGCATCGCCGAGATCGAGGGCGTGGCCTACGGCGCCTTCATCGTGCCGGGGCTGGTGATGCTGATGCTGCTCACGCAGAGCGTATCGAACGCCCCGTTCGGCATCTACTTCCCGCGCTTCACGGGCAGCATCTACGAGATCCTGTCGGCGCCGGTGTCGTACCTGGAGATCGTGGTGGGCTACGTCGGCGCGGCGGCCACCAAGTCCATCGCGCTGGGCCTCATCATCCTCGCCACCGCCGCGTTCTTCGTGCCGCTGCGCATCGAGCACCCGTTCTGGATGCTGTTCTTCCTGGTGCTCACCGCGGTCACCTTCAGCCTGCTCGGCTTCATCATCGGCATCTGGGCCGAAGGCTTCGAGCAGCTGCAGTTCGTGCCGCTGCTGGTCATCACGCCGCTCACTTTCCTCGGCGGCACGTTCTACTCGGTGAGCGTGCTGCCGCCGTTCTGGCAGACGGTCACGCTGTTCAACCCGGTGGTGTACCTGGTGAGCGGCTTTCGCTGGAGCTTCTACGAGGTGGCCGACGTGCACATCGGCGTCAGCCTCGCCATGGTCGGCCTGTTCCTCGCGCTGTGCCTTGCGGCGGTCGGGTGGATTTTCAAGACCGGCTACCGGCTGAAAAGCTGATGCTCAAATCGATCAAGCGCATGATGGGCGCGGCGGGCGCCGAGGCCGCGGCGCTCCCCGGCCACGAGCGCCGTTCGCTGCAGCTCGCGGTCGCGGTGCTGGTGCACGAGGCGCGCCGCGCCGATGCCGAAGAGCTTCGTGAAGAGTCCGACGCCGGCGAGCGCGCCCTGGCGGAGCTCTTCGGGCTGGACGCAGGCGAAGCGCGCAAGCTGCTCGCACAGGGGCGCGAGAAGGCGGCGCATCTGACGAGCTTCTACGCGCCGCTCGCCGTCATCAAGCGCGAATACGACATGGAGCAGCGCATCCGGCTGGTCGAGCACCTGTGGCGCGTGTCCTTCGCCGACGGTGCGCTTGGCCTGTACGAGGATCATTACATGCGCAAGATCGCGCACCTGCTGTACGTACCGAACACCCAGTGCATGCTGGCGCGCAACCGCGCGCGCGGCTGACCGCCGGACGGGCTATCGCTCGCGCGCGAGCGCGCTCCTACGATGTCCCGGATGCGGCTCTCCGGGATCATCGCAGGCATCGCAGTCGTGCTGGCCGGCTGCGCTACGCCCGAGAAGGTTCCTCCGATGAAGCAGGTAAAGACTGTCACACCGGAGCGACGGGCCATCCAGCCCATCACCGGGCCGGCGCTGGTAGTCCGGCTGCTGCCTGCGGGCCTCGAGGACAGAAGCGGCTGGGCCGACGACATCCACGCCTCCATGACGCGGCTGGGCATCGAGCCCAGCGCAGCTAATGTCTGCGCGGTCGTCGCGGTGACCGAGCAGGAGTCCGGCTTTCGCGTCGATCCGCCGGTGCCTAACCTCGCCGGGCTGGCGCGAAAGGAGCTGGAGCGCCGGCGCGAGCGCGCAGGTATCCCGAAGCTCATGCTGCGCGCGACGCTCGCGCTGCCGTCCTCCGACGGCCGCAGCTATCGCGAGCGGCTGAGCCAGGCGACCACCGAACGGCATTTGAGCGACCTCTTCGAGGACCTCGCCGGCCGGCTGCCCATGGCGAAGGCCTTCCTGGACGGCCACAACCCGGTGCGCACCGGCGGGCCGATGCAGGTGGGCATCGGCTTCGCGGAGTCTTACGCGGCGTCGGTCCCCTATCCCTATGAGAAGCGCGGGTCGGTCCGCGACGAGGTGTTCACGCGGCGCGGCGGCCTGTACTTCGGCATCGCGCACCTTCTGGACTATCGCGCGCCGTACGAAGACCCGGTCTACCGCTTTGCCGACTACAACGCCGGGCGCTTCGCGAGCCGCAACGCCGCCTTCCAGAAGGCGCTGGGCGAGCTCGCCGGCACGCGCCTGGAGCTCGACGGCGACCTAGCGGCGCTCACCGAGCGCGCGGCCCTGAAGGCGGCGGCGCGCCTGCACCTGTCGCCGGAAGACGTGCGCCGGGACCTGGCGCTGGGCCGCACCGCGCGGTTCGAGCAAAGCCGCCTGTATACCCGGGTGTTCGAGCTCGCCGGGCCCGCGCCGCGCGCCGTGCTGCCCGAGATCGTGCTGCGCACGCCCAAGACCACGCGCATGCTCACCACCGACGGATTCGCCCGGCGCGTGGCCGAGCGCTACCGCGCCTGCCTCGCGCGCCTTTAAACTGCCGGGATGCCACCGCATCTCAGCGTGCGCGAGATCCTCGCCGGAGGCGCGCCGAAAGACGCGCCGGTCACCGTCAAAGGCTGGGTGCGCACCCGGCGCGACTCCAAGGCCGGGTTTTCATTCGTGAACGTGTCGGACGGCTCCTCCTTTCATCCGGTACAGGTCGTCGCTCCCAAAGACCTTTCAAACTATGAGAAGGAGATAATGCATCTGACGGCAGGCTGCGCCGTGGAAGCCACGGGGCTGATCGTGCCTTCGCCGGCCAAGGGCCAGCCGTTCGAGATGCAGGCGAGCGCCGTGAAGGTGCTCGGCTGGGTGGATGACCCGGATACCTACCCGATCCAGCCCAAGCCGCACTCGCTCGAGTTCCTGCGCGAGGTGGCGCACCTGCGCCCGCGCACCAACGTCATCGCGGCGGCCACGCGCGTGCGCCATACCGTCGCCCAGGCGATCCACCGCTTCTTCCACGAGCGCGGCTTCTTCTGGGTCAATACGCCCATCATCACCGCCTCGGACGCCGAGGGCGCCGGGGCGCTGTTTCGCGTATCGACGCTCGAGCTCGCCAACCTGCCGCGCACGCCGCAGGGCAAGGTGGACTTCGCGCAGGACTTCTTCGGCCGCGAGGCCTTCCTCACCGTGTCGGGCCAGCTCAACGTCGAGGCCTACTGCCTGGCGATGTCCAAGGTCTACACCTTCGGCCCCACTTTCCGCGCCGAGAACTCCAACACCAGCCGCCACCTCGCCGAGTTCTGGATGATCGAGCCGGAGATCGCGTTCGCGGGTTTGGATGAGGATGCGGATCTCGCCGAAGCGCTCCTGAAGGATGTCTTTCGAGTCCTTTTGAAGGAAAGAGAAGAAGACATGGCGTTCTTCGACGAGCGCATCGAGAAGGGCCTGGTCGCCAAGCTGCAGGGCATC
>CBDDSA010000129.1:0-8235 GCA_965233185.1 uncultured bacterium | reverse complement strand
TCCCATGGTGCGCCGAAAGCGGAGGCGGCGAAGCCTGCAAAAAACGCGGCGCCGGCTCCGGCGCCGCCGCCACCCGCCGTCAGCACGCGCCCGGTGCCGCGCGAGCCGCGCGAGGAAACCGCGGCCAAGGCGCACGCCAGCCCCTCGGTGCGCAAGTTCGCGCGCGAGCTGGGCGTGGATCTCGCCCGCGTGCAGCCGAGCGGGCCGAAGGGCCGCGTGCTGCATGCCGACGTGCAGGCATTCGTGAAGGGAGCGCTTTCGGGTAAGCCGGCGCCGGTGGAAAAAGGCGGCGGCGCATTGCCGTTCAACCTGCCCGCCTGGCCGGAGGTCGATTTCGCCAAGTTCGGCCCGATCGAGTCCAAGCCGCTGTCGCGCATCCAGAAGCTGTCGGGCCCCTACCTGCACCGCAACTGGGTCTCGATACCCCACGTCACGCAGTTCGACGAGGCGGACATTACGGACCTGGAGGCGTTTCGCAAGGCGCAGACCGCCGAAACCGAGAAGAAAGGCTTCAAGCTCACGCTGCTCGCCTTCCTGATCAGGGCCTGCGTCACCGCGCTCAAGCAGTATCCGCAATTCAACGCCTCGCTCGACAAGTCGGGTGAGAGCGTGATCCTCAAGAAGTACTACCACGTCGGCGTGGCGGTCGACACCCCGGGCGGGCTGGTCGTGCCGGTGGTGCGCGACGCGGACCGCAAAGGCGTGTTCGACCTGGCGCGCGAGCTGTCCGACATCTCCAGCCTCGCGCGCGACGGCAAGCTGAAGGCGGGCGACCTGCAGGGCGGCACGTTCTCCATCTCGAGCCTGGGCGGCATCGGCGGCACCGCGTTCACGCCGATCATCAACGCGCCGGAGGTGGCCATCCTCGGTGTTTCGCGCTCGGCGATGCGCCAGGTGTGGAACGGCCGGGAGTTCCAGCCGCGGCTGATGCTGCCGCTTTCCCTGTCCTACGACCACCGGGTGATCGACGGCGTCACGGCGGCGCGCTTCACCAGCTATCTCGCCTCGGTGCTCTCCGACATCCGCAAGTCCCTGCTCTGATGGCGCTCGAGGTGAAGGTCCCCGACATCGGGGACTTCAAGGAAGTCGAGGTCATCGAGGTCCTGGTCAAGCCGGGCGACACGGTCGCCAAGGAACAGTCGCTGGTCACGCTGGAGTCGGACAAGGCGACGATGGAGATTCCCTCGCCCGGCGCCGGCGTGATCAAGGAGCTGCGCCTCAAGGTGGGCGACAAGGTCTCGGAGGGAACGCCGATCCTGACCCTCGAGTCCTCGTCGGAAAAGCCGCGCAACGAAGCGCCGGCGCGCGCCGCCGGCGGGGATATCGAATGCGACGTGGTCGTCCTGGGCGCCGGTCCCGGCGGCTACTCGGCGGCATTCCGTGCCGCCGACCTCGGGCTGAAGACGGTGCTGGTGGAGCGCTATGCGGCGCTGGGCGGGGTCTGCCTCAACGTCGGCTGCATTCCTTCCAAGGCGCTGCTGCATACCGCCGCGGTGGTGGACGCGGCAAAGGCGCTTGCCGCGCACGGCGTGAGCTTCGGCGAGCCGAAGCTCGACCTCGCGAGGCTGCGCGAATTCAAGAGCAAGGTGGTCGGCAAGCTCACCGGCGGGCTCGCCGCGATGGCGAAGATGCGCAAGGTGACGGTGATCACCGGGGCCGGCAGCTTTTCCGACCCGCATCACCTGGTGGTGGACGCGAAAGAAGGCAGGAAAACCGTGCGCTTTGCCTCGGCCATCATCGCCGCGGGGTCGCAGGCAGCACGGCTGCCGTTCCTGCCGCAGGACAAGCGCATCGTGGACTCGACCGGCGCGCTCGAGCTGCCCGGCGTACCGAAGCGCATGCTGGTCATCGGCGGCGGCATCATCGGCCTGGAGATGGGCACGGTCTACTCCACGCTGGGGACGCGCCTGGACGTGGTGGAGATGATGGACGGGCTGATGCTTGGCGCCGACCGCGACCTCGTCGCGGTGTGGCAGAAGTTCAACGCCGCGCGCTTCGACAGCATCATGCTGACGACCAAGACGACGAAAGTAGAGGCCCTGAAGGATTCCTTGCGCGTTTCCTTCGAGGGCAAGGAAGCCAAGAGCTACGACATGATCCTGGTGTCCGTCGGCCGCGTGCCCAACGGCAGGAATATCGGCGCGGACAAGGCGGGAATCGCAGTCGATGCGAAAGGCTTTATCCCGAGCGACAGCCAGATGCGAACCAACGTGGCTCACATCTTCGCCATCGGCGATATCGCGCGCAACCCGATGCTCGCGCACAAGGCGGTGCACGAGGGCCACGTCGCGGCCGAGGCGGCCGCCGGGCACAAGGCGCACTTCGACGCGCGGGTGATTCCGTCGGTGGCCTATACCGATCCGGAGATCGCCTGGGCGGGCCTGACCGAGGACGAGGCGAAGAAGGACGGCACCAAGATCGCCGCGTCCAAGTTTCCGTGGGCAGCCTCGGGTCGCGCCATCGCCAATGCCCGCGACGAGGGCTTCACCAAGCTTTTGTTCGATCCCGACACGCGCAGGATCCTGGGCGGCGGCATCGTGGGCACCGGCGCGGGCGATCTCATCAGCGAAATCGCGCTCGCCGTGGAGATGGGCGCCGACGCCACCGACATCGGCAAGACCATCCATCCCCATCCCACGCTGTCGGAGTCGATCGGCATGTCGGCCGAGGCCTTCGAGGGCGTATGCACCGACCTTCCGCCGCAGAGGAAGAAATGACGCAGGACGAGCTGAAGCAGCGGGTGGCCGAGGCCGCGCTGAAATACGTGGTGGAGGACAAGGTCGTGGGCGTGGGCTCGGGCTCGACCGTGTTCAAGTTCATCGACTGCCTCGCCGCGCTGAAAGGCCGGATCGAGGGCGCGGTGGCCGCCTCCGAGGCGAGCGCCGAGCGCCTCAGGAAGCACGGCATCCGCGTGCTCGACCTGAACAGCGTGAGCGAGCTGCCGGTCTACATCGACGGCGCCGACGAGGTGACCGAGCACCTGCACATGATCAAGGGCGGCGGCGGCGCGCTGACGCGCGAGAAGATCGTCGCCGCGGTGGCGCGCCAGTTCGTGTGCATCTGCGATGCCTCCAAGCGCGTGGCGGTCCTGGGCAAGTTCCCGCTGCCGGTGGAGGTCATCCCGATGGCGCGCAGCTACGTCGGGCGGGAGCTCGTGCGCATGGGCGGCCATCCGGAGCTGCGGCAGAACTTCAAGACCGACAACGGCAACCTGATCCTCGACTGCCATGGCCTGACGCTGCTCGACCCGCCGACAACCGAGGCCGATCTCAACAATGTCGCCGGCGTAGTCGCGAACGGCATTTTTGCCCGTCGCCCCGCCGACCTTCTGCTCCTGTCAGGACCCGACGGCGCCATCTCGGAACACCGGAGACAGGGAAAGGGGACAGGGTTTTAACCCTGTCCCCATTATTTTTCGGGCGGGACGTAGCCGGAAGCGGTGTCGGCGCCCTCGCCGAAGAAGTGCCGCTCGGTCTGCTCCATGAGGTACTTGCGCGCGCGCGCGTCGGCGAGACTGAGCCGGTTCTCGTTCACCAGCATGGTCTGCTGCTTGAGCCATTGCGCCCACGCCTCCTTGGAGACGTTTTCCCAGATGCGCTTGCCCAGCGGACCCGGGTAGGGCGGG
Source organism: uncultured bacterium (assembly GCA_965233185.1). GTDB lineage: Bacteria > Pseudomonadota > Gammaproteobacteria > Burkholderiales > SG8-39 > SCGC-AG-212-J23. The sequence continues at coordinate 4,610 of CBDDSA010000129.1, read as the reverse complement.
AAATCGAGGCCCTCGGCTTCGCGGCCTAGCTTCACGCATTTCACCATTCTTGCCATAACGGCAATTATATGCGTTTGAGAAAGACCTTCGAGCCGCGGCGCCAGTTATAGAGCGCCTGGCGCCGCGAAGGCAGCGCGGACACGTCCGCGGCGCGAAAGCCCTGCTCGAGGAACCAGTGCGCGGCGTGCGTGGTGAGCGCGAACACGCGCCGGATCTTCAGCTCCTTGGCCCGTTCCTCGCAGGCCTTGAGCAGGTCCTCCCCGTAGCCCGCGTCGCGATAGCCCTCGGCCACGGCGAGGCAGGCGAACTCGGCGCTCTTGTCTTCCTTGAACGGGTAGAGCGCCGCGCAGCCCAAGATGACGCCGTCGTGCTCGACCACCAGGAAGTTGCCGATCTCGGCCTCGAGCAGCTCGCGGCTGCGCTTGACCAGCGTGCCTTCCGCCTCGAGCGGCTCGATGAGCTGCAGGATGCCGCGCACGTCGTCGATGCGCGCGGAGCGCAGCTGCTCCACCGGGTCGGCGGTGATCATCGTCCCCACGCCGGTATGGGTGAACAGCTCCAGCAGCAGCGAGCCCGGCACGCGCCGCGTGACGAGATGCCCGCGCGCCACGCCGCTGTCCACCGCGCGCACCGCGTGCTCCAGCGCGCGCGCCGTCTGCGGCGTGAGCCCGCCCTTCTTGAGCAGCGCCTGCGCTTCGCGCTCGGTGAGCTCCGACACGACCTGCTCCTTGCGGTCCATGGGCAGGCGGTCGGTGAACATGAGCAGCTTGTCCGCCTTGAGCGCCACTGCCACGGCCTCGGCGATGTTCTCCCAGGCGACGTTGAAGACTTCGCCGGTGGGCGAATAGCCCAGGTGCGGCACGATCACCACCTCGCCCGAGTCCAGCTCGCGAGCGATGCCCACGGCGTCGACCTTGCGCACCGCGCCGGTAAACTGGAAGTCCACGCCCCGGCGCACGCCGATGGGCTGCGCGGTGATGAAATTGCCGGAGGCCACGCGGATGCGCGCGCCCGCCATGGGCGAGTTCGGCAGGCCCTGCGAAAGCAGCGCCTCGATCTCGACGCGCAGCACGCCGGCGGCCTGCTTCACCGCCATGAGCGCGGCCTCGTCGGTGACGCGCAGGCCGTGCGCATAGCGCGAGCGCAGGCCTTTTTCCTTGAGCTCGGCCTCGATCTGCGGCCGCGCGCCGTGCACCAGCACCAGGCGGATCCCGAGCGCGGCGAGCAGGTTGATGTCGTGGACGAAGTTCGCGAAGCGCGTGCGCTCGGTGAACATCTCGCCGCCGAAGGCGATGACGAACGTGCGGCCGCGGAAGGCGTGCACGTAAGGCGCCACCTGGCGGAACCAGCGGACGAACGCCTCGGGCTGCTGCAGGGTGGCCATGTGTAGTTTTTTCAAATTGTAATGCGTAAACCCGGAGGGACTGGTACGCGTTATGCTGTTATTGCCCGGAGGTCAATCATGAAGCTCGTCCGCCTGCTCATCCTCGTTCCCCTCGTCACGCTCACGTTGCCGGCTTGCGCAACCACACCGCAACCCGAGCCGGTGCAGGAAGAAGAAGGCTGGAGCGCCTTCGGCCACGCGCTCACCTTAGCCCAGGTGTTTGCGCGCATCGCCGCGCATTCCGATCACCCCGAGCAGAGCTTCGACGAAGTGCTCGCCGGGCGCAGCACCGAGGCGAACCAGGCGTTCGCCGGCCTTTTCAAGGAGGCGACCGCCGAGATGCCCTCGCAGTACCGCGAGCGCGTAGCCGCCATCGGCAAGGATCTCGCGCTCGCTGCACGCAAGCAGTCCGCCGCCTCGGCAGGCGCGCCCGCGCCCGCAGCGCGCGACGACGCCCTGCAGGCGCGCAAGGACCTCACCGCCATGGGCTTGCGCTATCACGACCCGAACGACTTTCTCGAGGCGGTAAAGCGCGACGACGCTCTGGCGGTGGAGCTCTTTATCGCGGGCCGCGGCGTCAACCTCGCCAGCAAGGACGCGCAGGGGCGCACCGCGCTTGAAATCGCGCGCGCCAAGGGCAACGCGCCGATGGCCGAGCTGCTCTCTAGAAATCTCCGCGCAGCGCGCTGAGCGCCGCGAGCGCCGCAAGCGCGGCGGTCTCGGTGCGCAGGATGCGCGGCCCGAGGCTCGCCTTGGCGAAGCCGGCGCGCTCCAGGGCCGCGCGCTCTTCCTCGGCAAAACCGGCTTCGGGGCCGGCCGCAATCACCGCTTCGCCGCTCACGTCGAAATCACGGATGGAACGGCCTTGAGCGGAGAGCAGCAGCTTCGCCGCCGCGGCGGGGGCCCGGTATTCATGGAAGCTCATCAACGAGCGCATCTCGGGGAGGCGGTTGCGCCCGCATTGCTCGCAGGCGGCGATCGCCACTTTGCGCCAATGCCGCTCGCGCGCCGCGGCGCGCTCCCCCTCGAGGCGCACCACGCCCCGCTTGGTCATGAGCGGCTGGATCGCGGCGACGCCGAGCTCGACCGCCTTCTGGATCGTGTAGTCCATGCGCTCGCCGGAGGACACCCCCTGTACCAGCGCCACGCGCAGCGGCGACTCGCGCTCGACGTCGCTGAAGCTGCGCAGGCGCACACGGCGCTTGCCGAGGAACTCCGCCTGCCACTCGCCGCCCTGCCCATTGAATAGCGTGAGGGTGTTGCCCTCGCGCAGGCGCAGGACGCGGGCAAGGTGGTGCGCGGGCGCGTCATCCAGCAGGACTTCCTGGTCCAGGGAGAACGCGGCGTCCAGGTAGACGCGCGGCGTCATGCGCGCAGCAGCAGCCGTCGCAGCCCGCGCCACACGACGCGCGCAAGCAGCACCGCGGCCACCAGGAACACCGCGAGCAGGACGAAGAAAACCGCGGGGTGTGCCACGGCAATCCACAAGCCGGCGGGCACCATGGCGTCCTCGGCGAGCGACGCGGTCCAGTTGCTGAACGGCTCGGGCGACGTGTTCAGGGCGGCGCGGGTGCCGGTTTTGGTCAAGTGGACGCCGGCCGCCAGGGTGCCGCCGAGCAGCGCCGCGGCGAGGGCGAGCGCCGCACCCGAGTCGCCGAACACCGCCGCGGCAAGCGCCGCGCCGGCGGGAATGCGGATGAAGCTGTGCACGGCATCCCACAGGCTGTCGAGCCAGGGCAGCTTGTCGGCGAAGAACTCCACCAGGGTCATGAAGCCGCTGGCACCCAGCACCAGCGGATGCTCGAGCAGCCGCAGGTGCTCGGGCAGCTCCAGCCAGCCGAGGGTGCCGGCGAGGCCGGCGAGGAAAACGACGAGGTAGGCGCGTAACCCGGCGCCCCATGCCAGCGCTGCGGCGACGGCCAGGTCGGGGAGGTGCTCGGCCAGCCCCATTACATGGTGGCGCCCACGACCCAGGGCGCGAACTCGTCATCGCCGAACCCGAGCAGCTCGGACTTCGATCGCTGGCCCGATGCCGTCTCCAGGATCAGGCGGAAGATGCGCTCGCCCGCCTGCTCGATGCTCTCCGCGCCGTCGACCACGGTGCCGCAGTTGACGTCCATGTCCTCTTCCATGCGCTCAAAAAGCGCGGTGTGGGTCGCCAGCTTGAGCGACGGCGCCGGCTTGCAGCCGTACACCGAGCCGCGCCCGGTGGTAAAGCACACCACGTTGGCGCCGCCGGCGACATGGCCGGTGACCGAACGCCTTGTTGCCCGGCGAGGGGTTGTTGTTCATCTCCATGCGGTTGCGCGCGGTGTAGTCCTCCCACCAGCGGATGCGTCCCAGGAGCTTCTCGCCGACCTCGCGGCTCACTGCGCGCCGCGTCAGCAGATGCTCGGCGCCGTAGATCTCCGGCGTCTCGGACAGGATCGCCGTGCCGCCATGGCGCACCAGCAGGTCGGCGGCGGCGCCCAGCGCCGGATTGGCGCTGATGCCCGAATAGCCGTCCGAGCCGCCGCATTCGAGGCCCAGGACGAGGTGGCTCGCCGCCACCGGCTCGCGCTTCACCCGGTCGGCCTCGGGCAGCAGCGCCTTGATGCGGGCGATGCCCTCGCGCACCGACTTCGTGGTGCCGCCCTTTTCCTGGATGGTGAAGGCCTGCAGCCTGTCCGAGAGCTTGAGCTTGGCCGCGTCGAGCCAGAAGTTGATCTGGTTCGCCTCGCAGCCCAGGCCGATGTTGAGCACGGCGAAGAAATTCGGGTGCCGCGCGTAGCCGGTCAAGGTGCGGCGCAGGAGGTCCATGCCCTCGCCGTCGCCCGCCATGCCGCAGCCGGTCTTGTGGGTGAGCGCCACGACGCCGTCCACATTCGGGTAATCACCCAGATTACCTTCGAAGTGCTTCGCCACCATGCGGGCCACGGTGGCCGAGCAGTTCACGCTGGTCAGAATGCCGAGGTAGTTGCGCGTCGCAACCCGGCCGTCGCTTCGCTTGATTCCCTGAAACGATGCAGGCTGGGGGAAGACCTGCGTTTCCTTCACACCCTCGCAAAACGCGTACTCGCGCTCGAACTGCCCCATCGCAAGATTGTGCACGTGCACGTGCTCGCCCGCGCGGATCGGCCGCGTGGCGAAGCCGATGATCTGGTTGTAGCGGCGCACCGGCGCGCCCGCCGCGATGTCGCGCACCGCGAGCTTGTGTCCGGCCGGGATGGTGACCAGGGCGGCCACG
>CBDDSA010000128.1:0-2932 GCA_965233185.1 uncultured bacterium | reverse complement strand
TCGAGCGCGAGCAGGTTGGAGGCGCTGACCTCGCTCCAGTGCAGCCCGTAGCGGTTCAGCAGGAAGCGCGAGGTGCGAGGGGATCCTCCCGAGCGGACCCCATCCTCCTCGAGCATGAAGCTGAAGTGGTTGCAGACCCCTTCGTGCAGGTCCAGGCGCACCGCCAGCCGGAAGGCGGCGGCGAGATCGATCCGCGCCGCACGCTCGGCCGCGGTACCGCTCTTCAGCTCGCGCAGGTTGCCCATGGCCGTGGATTATAGTGCGCTCGTGAAGCGCACGGTCCTCGCCCTCGCCGCGGCCCTCCTCCTCGCCTCCTGCTCGAAGGTGACGCAGGAGAACTTCGCCAGGGTCGAGGAAGGCATGAGCGAGGCGCAGGTCATCGCCATCCTCGGCGCTCCTGCCGAGTCGAACAGCGTCACGGTGCTCGGCGTCTCGGGCACGACCTCGCGCTGGAGTGGCGGCGACGCCGTCATCACGGTCCGCTTCGTCAACGGCAAGGTCGCCCTGAAGAGCTTCGACAAGCCCGCCGGCAAGCCGAAATAGGAAGGGCGCCGCGCGGGCGCCCTGTCCGTGATGCGGATTTGCCCCGGCTAGCGGTTCTTGCGCTCGTCGTATTCCCGGCCCGCTTCGTGGCCGAGAACGCCGCCGCCCACCGCGCCGCCGATGGTGCCGATGGTGCTGCCGCCGGTGGCTGCCGAGCCCACCGCGCCGCCCACGACCGCGCCACCCACCGCACCCTTCTGTTCGCTCGACATACTCTCGCAGCCCGCGAGACCGATGGCGCCCGCAAGGATGCCCGCTGCAATCAGGAATCTGCCCATGTGCTTGCCTCCAATATGAGAAAGGAAAATCGCGCCGAGTCCGGTCAGGTGCAGCCGCGCAGCAGGAAGAGCACGAACAGCACCGGGATCGGCACACCGAGCGCCCAGAGCAGGACCCAGCCGAGTTTTCCTTCCTGCTTGCGACGCCACTGCTGCAACTTCGCCATACCACCTCCAGTGACCATGTGGGGTAAAAGCAGCAAGGCGCGTGCCATGACCGCGAGCGACAATGTCCGGAATTTCACTACATCGAGGACGCCGGCAATGGACAAGCCCGTACTGCGCAGCGTGGATTCCCGGGGGGTCGCGACCGTGACCTTCAACCGGCCCGAGGTCAACAACGCCTACGACGGCGCGCTCGTGCAGGGACTGCACGACGCCATGGACGAGCTCGCGGCGCAGCGTGCCGTGCGCGCGGTCGTGCTGCGCGGCGCGGGCCGCCATTTCCAGGCGGGGGCCGACCTGAAATGGATCACCCAGGTGAAGGCGCAATCCGTGGCGGAGAACGAGCGCGCCTCGCGCGCCACCGCGCTCGCCGTGCACCGGCTGAACACGCTGCCGGTGCCGACGCTCGCCCTGGTGCAGGGCGCCTGCTTCGGCGGCGGCACCGGCATCCTCGCCGCCTGCGACGTCGTCATCGCCGCAGAGGACGCGATGTTCTCGATCAGCGAGACGCGCTGGGGACTGATGGCCGGCATCATCCTGCCGCAGCTCGCCGACGCCATCGGCGCGCGCCAGGTGCGCCGCTACGCGCTCTCAGGCGAGCGCTTCGGCGCGCAGGAGGCGCGCCGCATCGGCCTGGTGCACGAGGTCGTGCCGGCCGCGGAGCTGCACGCCGCCGGCGAGCGCATGCTCGAGCAACTGCTGCAGAACGCGCCCGAGGCGAACGCGCAGACCAAGGCCGCCGCGCTCGAGTTCGCCTGGGGCGCGGTGGACGAGGCGGCGCTCGAGCGGCTCGTCGTGCAGCACGCCGCCAAGCGGCGCAGCGCGGAGGCCACCGAGGGACTTGCTTCCTTTGCGGAGAAACGCCCCGCCCGCTGGGCCTAGAGGCGCTCGGCCGCGGCGGTGAGGTCGTTGCGGCGGAACTGGCTGGTGACGACGCCCTTCTGGTCGATGCCGACGTGCAGCATCCACGGCATCTGCGCCCAGCGGTAGGGATAGTCCCAGATGATCTCCCAGCCGTTCACCCCGATCCATTCCTGTACCGGCGGTCCGAGCATCAGGCGCAGCTCCTCGCGCGTGGTCTTGCCGTCGATGATGCGGTCGAAATTCTTCTCGTAGAGCACCTGCTCTACCCCCAGCAGCTTGCCGTCCGGGCCGATCTCGGCGCGGTAAGTCTCCCTGCCGATCCGGCCGCGCGGATAGAACCAGACTTCGCCGCCGTGCGGCGCCTTCAGGACCTCGGCCGGCGCGCCCATCTCCGCACGCACCGCCGCCGCGTCGTGCACGCCCGGCTGGAGGCTGCGGCCGTCGCTGACGCAGCCGGCGAGGAGAAGAGCCAGGAGAAAAGCGGGGAACCTCATGCCGGGTAAGACACTGTCGGGGCCCCGGAAATTCCGCCTGGCAGCTACCACTTCCAGCCCAGGTAGGCGCCGTCGCGCTCCAGCCTTTCCTGCAGCTTCCCCACCTCGAGGCGCCTGGGCGCAACGCCCGCCTGGAGCGCAAGCGCTGCCGCGGTCCCCGCCGCCTGCCCCATGACGAAGCACGAGCCGGTGACGCGCGCCGAGGACTGGCCCTCGTGGGTCATGGAGGCGCAGCGCCCGGCGACCAGCAGGTTCTCGATCGCAAGCGGCACGATCATCCGGTACGGAAGCTGGTTGAAGCCGCGCGCCTTGCGCGCGAAGACGAACTTCACGTCGCCGGCGATGTGGGCCTCGACCGGCCAGCCGTTCACGCCGATGGAATCGGGGAAAACGGCGCAGACGAGGACCTCGGCCTCGCTCACCATGGTCTCGCCCTTGACGCGCCGGGTCTCGCGGATGCCGAGCTGCGGCGCGATCTCGACGATGTAGGACTTCTCGAACCCCGGCGTCACCTCGCGGATGAACTCGAACACGTCCCAGCACTGGCGCCGTCCCTCCACCTCGCCGTAGGAGAGCTGCACCGCGTCG
>CBDDSA010000127.1:0-7177 GCA_965233185.1 uncultured bacterium | reverse complement strand
AAGAACGCCCTTCGCCCTCGCGCACCTCGCTCGCCCTCGGCGTGCAGGGGCTCGCGCCTTACTGGTTCGAGGTGGAGGCGACGGCGTATGTCAGCGAGAAGGGCAAGCTTTCGGCGAATTTCGAGGCCGAGTACGACCTTCTCTTCACCCAGCGCCTGATCCTCCAACCACTGGTCGAGACGACGTTCACCGCGTACGCCGAGCCCGAGCGCGGCATCGGTCAGGGATTCAACGACATCGAGCTCGGCTTGCGTCTGCGCTACGAGATCCGGCGCCAGTTTGCCCCTTACATCGGCGTCACCTGGTCACGCAAGCTCGGCGACACGGCGGATCTCGCGCGCCGCGCCGGCGAGGACGTCACCGAGCGCGCCGTCGTGGCAGGACTGAGGATATGGTTCTGAGCTGCGGGAGAGAAAGCGCCGGCGATTGAACGCCGCGACAGGCCAGGAGCTTCGATTTCAGGCCTGCATTCTAAGCGGCGCCGTGGTGGTGGCGCTGCTCGGCGGGGCGACGGCCTATTCGGGTCACCATGGCGGCGAACTGCCGCACTTGCTCGCCGCGGTGCTGCTGGTGATGGTCGGCATCGGCATGCCAGGCGCTTGGCTTGTGTTCCGGCCGGTCGCTCGCTACCTGTCTTCCAACGGCGGCGAGCCGCCCATCCGGCTGCGACGGCTGCCCAGCCTGTCGGCCCTGTGGCTGTATCTCCTGACAGCGCTAACGGTCGCGTGGCACGCCGGCGTCTCGCATGGCTCGTGGAGCGAGATCGCCGCGGCCGGCGAGGGCCTGCTCGCTGCGATGTCGGCGCACGTGGTCGTGTTCGCAGCCTACATTGCGCTTTACACCTACTTCCTCGTTTCGGAGTTCGTCGTCGCCTTGCGGCTGGATCTCTGGCGTACGCGCGGCACGCCGGTCGTCGCCGGCCGCGGGCGCCTGGCGACGCGGATTGCCATCGGCTTCGCGGCCGTGGCGGCGGCACCACTCCTGCTCGCTTTCGCCAACACGCCGCCGGCTCAGATGGCAGCACTGCCGGAGGCCATTGCTCGCCATCACGCTGTCGTCAGGGAGGCGCTGCAGATGGACGTCATCGCCGCCGCGCTGCTTACCGTGATGCTCATCGCGCTCATCGTGCGCGGCGTGTCGCGCCCGGTGCGCATTCTGCTGGAGGCGATGCGCAAGGTGGACCTGGGCGATCTCTCCACGCGCGCCCCGGTCGTTTCCGACGACGAGCTCGGCGCGCTGACCGAGCGCTTCAACCTGATGCTGGGTGCGCTTGCCGAGCGGGAGCGCATGCGCCGCACGTTCAGCCGTTTCGTGCCGGACGAGGTCGCCGGTGCGCTGCTTGCCGATGGCGGCGCGATCGTGCCCCAGGAGCGCGAGGCGTCGGTGCTCTACGCCGACATCGAGCGCTTCTCGAGCGTCGCAGCCGCGCTCGCCCCGAGCGAGATCCTGCGCATGCTCAACGTCTACTTCGCCGAGGTTGCGCGCATCATCGATGCGCACGGTGGCGTCATCACCCAGTTCCAGGGCGATGCGGTGCTCGCCGGCTTCAACCTGCCCGCAGCGCTTCCGCATCATGCACGCCATGCCGTGCAGGCGGCTCTTGAAGTCCGCGAGCGCCTGGACGCGCTCGAGCTCGCCAACGGCATGCGGCTGCGCATGCGCGTGGGCGTGAGCACCGGCCGCGTGATCGGCGGCACGGTTGGGGGCGACGAGCATCTGGGGTACACGCTGCACGGGGATACGGTCAACCGCGCCGCGCGGCTGGAGGAGTTGAACAAAGAGCTTGGCACGCGCATCCTCATCGACGGCCGCACTGCCGAGCTTCTCGGGGCTGACGTGCAGGTGCGCGACCACGGCGCTGAGGCGCTGCGCGGCTTCGCATCGCCCGTGCGCGTGTTTGAACCGCTGCTGGCACCGCTCGACACCGCGCATGCGTGAGCTTGCCGCGGCGCTGCTGCTCGCCTGGCCTCTCTGGCTGGAGGCCCAGCCGCTACTCATCCATCTGCACGCGATGGCGTTTTCCCCGGACGGCAAGTCGCTCCTTGTGTCGAGCCATGTAGGCCTGACCGCCTGGCGAGACGGGCACTGGCGACACGACCTCGAAACCGGGATCGACATTACCGGATTCTCCGTCGCCGCCAGAGGCCTTTATGGCAGCGGCCATCCGGAGCCGGGAAGCCCTATCCGGGATCCCATTGGACTTGCGCGCAGCGACGACGGGGTGCGCTGGCGGTCGCTGGCGCTCGAGGGCGAGGCGGATTTCCACCTCATCGCCGCGAGCTACCGCGGCGACATCATCTATGTCCTCAGTCACCTCCCAAACCGGCTCATGTCCGTCCCCGGCATTCATTCCACGCGCGATGAAGGCAGGGCATGGAAGCGCGGGGCTGCACGAGGTCTTCGCGGCGAAGTACTGGCTATCACCGCCCATCCGAGCGAGACCGAGACGGTTGCGGTGGCGACGGACCAGGGCTTGTACCTTTCGCGCGACGCCGGTGAGAGCTTTGAAGGCCTTTTCGGCAGGAGTCCCGTCACGGCCGCCGTATTCACATTGAACGGCGAGCGCCTGCTGTTCACGCCTGCGCTCTCGAACGAGATCGTCTTTTTCGCGGTTGGCAGCGGCCGGCGCAAAGCGGTCCGCCTGCCTCGGCTGCGCGGCGACTACGCGACTCACCTGGCGCTCCACCCCGGTGACGAACGAACCATCGCGGCCGGCACTCGCCGGCGCGACATCTTTCTGAGCGCGGACGGCGGCGCTAGCTGGCGCCAGATCGCCAAGGAAGGCGACCTGCCCTAGGCCGCAACGCCGAGGAGGACAATATGGTGACACGGAGCATCGCTTACCTGTTATGCGGTTCTTTTGCGCTCACCTCTGCTTGGCCGCAGCACGGGCTTCTGGCGCGAGAAAATCGAGCGCAGCCATATCTCACGGCAGAGGGTGAATCAGAGGGGAGGCAATCCGTGCACACGCAGACGCGTGCGTTGGACATCGTGCGCGACGACGCCGACGTACTATCGGACGAAGAGCATCGAAAGCTGACCGCACTTCTGCAGGAAGTTCTGGACCAGACGGGCGTGAAGGTGCTTGTAGTGCTCGTTCCCACCGCCGCGCCAGACAGCAGCGAGCGCTACGGCGGGCGCCTGGTGGAGTACTTGGCAAGGCGCGGAGCGGTCGATCCGGCGCGGACGGTGATAGCTGTCCTCGAGGTGAAGGACCGGTATCTATCCGTGCTGGCGGGGCACGGTTTACCGGCACTGCAGCACGAGCTGGCCGGCGGGGGAGCGCTGAAGTTCCTTGTGCCGTATCTCAAGGAAGAGCGCTACTTCGACGCAATGATGGCCCTGGGACAATGGCTTTCAGGGCGGATCAGGAGCCGGGGCGAGCGGACGTGAGCGAAAACCTCGCGCAGACCCTTTCCGACCAGGGACGCCACCAGGAGGCGCTGCCCATCATCGAGCGCGCTGCGGCTGCCGGCGGGCCGTTCGCTGCCGCTGTACAGCAGACGCGGCAGACCATCGTCGAGCGCATCTCGGCAAGCGGGAAGTAGCGACACGACGAGGATGGATCAACCCGACCTCAGCAAGGTCTCGACGCGCCGTATGCTGCGTGCGGACTCTCCAATGATCGCTACGGCGCCGCCGGTTGCCGGCACTATCGCGGCGCGAAGCCCGCGGGCGTCCGCCGCCGTTCGGGCGGGTAGCGCACGATCGGGCATCAGCAGCAGCGTGACCTTGCCGAGTGGCGTGGTGACAAGCAGATGATGCGCGCCGCTACCGGCGAACGGGTACAGGCAGATGTAACGGATCTCGCCGAGCTGGTCGGGCAGCGCCACTCGCATTCTGCGCGAAACATCGAAGAGCACTTGCGCGTCCGGGGGCTTGGCGACCGCGATGGCGCGCGCCTCGTCGAATACCACGAAATCGATCGCCGCGAGCGCCACCGGATCGCTGCGTGGCGTGCCGAGCAGAAAGCCAAGTGCAGCCGCCAGGAGCAGGCCGGCCGCAAGCGCCAGCCAGCGCCATGGTGTTCGCGCCGGTCTCGTCTGCCGGAGCAACCGTCCGGGCAGGTCGGCAGGCGGCTCGATGCGCAGCGCCGCCGCAAGGTTGTCTTCAAATTCGAGTGCCCCCGCCAGGAACTCCCGGCACGCCGCGCATTTTCCGGGGTGTGCGGCAGCCTCGGCGCCGAGCCGGCGCGGGTCGGCCAGCGCAACCCTCCTGAATTCGAGGCAATTCATGGCTCTTCCACCCCATAAGACCCTGCAGGAAGCGGAATGCTGACACATCCGGACATCGACCCGATCGCCTTTTCCATCGGGCCGCTGGCTGTGCGTTGGTACGGGCTCATGTACCTCGCCGGGTTTGCCGCCGCATGGTGGCTCGGAAGGTGGAGGATCGGGAAGGGACTGTCGCCGGTGACGCGGGAACAGTTCGAGGGGCTCATGTTCCTCGCGGTGCTCGGCGTCATCCTCGGCGGTCGCCTGGGCTATGTGCTGTTCTACAAGCCGGGCTACTACGCGTCGCACCCGCTCGAGATCTTCGCCGTCTGGCAGGGCGGGATGTCGTTTCACGGCGGCCTGCTCGGCGTCATCCTCGCCATGGCATGGGTGGCGCACCGAGACCGCGTGGACTACCTGCGGCTGATGGACTTCATCGCGCCGCTCGTGCCGCTCGGCATCGCCGCCGGGCGCCTCGGCAACTTCATCAACGGCGAGCTCTACGGCCGGGTGACGGATTTGCCTTGGGGAATGGTGTTCCGCGGCGCGGGCGAGGCGCCGCGCCATCCCTCGCAGCTCTACCAGTTCGGGCTCGAGGGATTGCTGCTTTTCGCCATCCTTTGGGTGTACTCGGCGAAGCCCAGGCCAAGGGGCGCTATATCGGCGCTGTTTCTCACGGGCTATGGGGTATTGCGTTTCATCGCAGAGTTCGGCAGGGAACCCGACGCGCATCTCGGCTTTCTGGCGCTGGGCCTCACGATGGGCCAGTGGCTCTCGCTGCCGATGATCGCAGCTGGGTTGGCGGTTTTCTGGTGGGCCGCTCGGAACGTATCAAGGTGATCACGTCGCCGCGACCGGGCGGCTGCGCGACGGCTGTGCCAGTGAAGCCCATTGCGGCCGCTCGAACAGGAAACGGAAGCGGGTCCCCCGGACCAGCCAGTACAGCACCAGAGCGCCGACGATACCGCCCACCGCGGCGAGCAGTGACTGCCATCCGACGTCGGTGACCAGTCCCGTCTTGGCGAGGACCTTGTGAGTGATGACGAGGGGAATGTAGAACGCGAGATAAATGATGATCGAATGCCGGCCGCAATAGCCCACGGGCCGCAATGCGCGCGCGTTGCAGATGAGCGCGGCCGTAGCGATGACTGCGGCCGCGCCGAGGAACGCCAGCGCGAGGGACAACAGCGGTAGCGCGGCATGGCCGGAAAACACGAGCCAGGCGTTGAGCGTGGCCCAGAGCGCCAGGCCGCCAAGAGCCCTGTTCCGGTATGCAGCCGCTGCATCGGCGAAGCGGAATACGACAGACGCAAGGACGAAGCCGGTATAGAAATAGACATAGTAAGGGGCAAATTTATCCAGCACCTTGACTCCGGTCTCGAGCTGGGCCACTTGAATCACGGCTGCGATGGTCCAGACGATGGCAACGGGGACCCGATGGACCAGCTTCGTCACAACGAAGAACACCGGCAGAAGGTAGATGAACCAGAGCATTGAAAACGGGTGCCAATAGGCCCGCAAATACCCTGTTGCCAGTGCGGGCCAGCCTTCCTTCGCCACCGTCCATGGCGACTCGAATGCGAACAGAATTGTCAGCCACAGCAGATAAAAGTAGGCGAAGTGAACGACTTTGCGGTCCAAATAGGTGCGCCACTCGCGCTGGATCACTCGCGCGAGCAGCAGGCCGGACAAGAGAAAGAAGTCCGGCATCCGGAACGGCTGCGCGAAGGATGCGACCGCATGGAGCCAGCCTTCGCGGCCGGCAGCGTTGCCAGTCGATTCGGTCGCATACAGCATGACTACAAGGATGATGCAGAAACCTTTCGCGTGATCGAGCCAGGCAATGCGGCCGGGAGCCACGTAAGTCATATTTCCACCTCACAGGCGTGATGAGCGCCGAGAGGCGCTCTACGAGCGGTGTGCGGCTTGGCGCCGCGGAACGTCAGGCGCGGACCGCGAGAGGCGGGCGCGAGGGAAGCTCGGGAATGTGAGCGGAGAAGGAGGTCGTTGAATTCAGCGAACGTGAGGAGGGTGAGGCGATGACCGCGGTCAGCCAGGAGCCGGTCAATCCGGTTGGAGTGTGACCTTGGGAGGAGTCGCAGTCGTGCGCCGGTGCGCGACCGCCCGTATGTCCGGGGCAGTCGTCGCCGTGCGGACAGTAAACGGCCTGCGTGCCGTCAGCATGCGCGTCGCCAGGTTGGAAGAGGAGCGCGCCAGCCAGGCTCTGGAGAACGAGCGCGATCACGAGAAGTATCCGCAGCCAACCGTTGAGCGAATGGCCCACTTGGCCATTGTTGGGGGAGCCGATGAAGGGAACACGCGGAAAGAGCTGGTCCGATCAGCTTACCGTGCCTGAGGAAGATGACCTTGCCGGTCCTTAGCTGCCCAGGAGATTCTGCCGCTGCCTTCAATGCCGGCGTATTCTTCCTTTGCTGTGGAGAACAAACCGGCAAGTCGCACGCGGTGGAGGGCCGGGCGGGATTGTGGGATGCACTGTAACCTCTTAGGGATTTCCCGGAATTGCCAAGTATGACGTCCCAGCGGGATAGAATTGGAACCGGGGTTCGCCAAGACGATCTAAAGGCCATGCCGAACACGGGGCGCCGGAACATTCGAACTGCTTTCAGCCGAGTTCCCGGCGGTCTTATCTCATTGTGGGTCGTCATTGCGCTCCTGCTGCCGGTGCTGCCGGCAACTGCGGCGTCGGATGCGTCGGCTGCGCCCGGCAGCGACTGCGCTGCGATGACGGCGAGTGAAATTCATTGTGCTTCGGTCTGCCAGCCAGCGATCCCGGTGAAGTCGGCGGACCAGCAGACGCCCTCGAGCCTTGGTGATGTCCCCGCAGCGGACGGGCGGAAGCAGGTTGTCGCCTCGCTCGCAAGCACCGTCCCGCCGATCCGCTTCTTCGGTCGATCCGGTCAGCGCACTTACCTGCGCTACCACCGTCTCCTCTTATAAGCCGA